>JAEUMK010000067.1 GCA_016792565.1 Alphaproteobacteria bacterium | reverse complement strand
CTGGCGGATGCGTTCGCGGGTGACCGAGAACTGCTGGCCGACCTCTTCCAGCGTGTGGTCGGTGTTCATGCCGATGCCGAAGCGCATGCGCAGCACGCGTTCCTCACGCGGGGTGAGCGAGGCGAGCACGCGCGTGGTGGTCTCGCGCAGGTTCGACTGGATCGCCGCGTCGATGGGCAGGATCGCGTTGTTGTCCGGGATGAAATCGCCGAGGTGTGAATCTTCCTCGTCGCCAATCGGCGTTTCGAGGGAGATCGGCTCCTTCGCGATCTTGAGGACCTTGCGGACCTTCTCCAGCGGCATGGCGAGCTTCTCGGCCAGCTCTTCCGGGGTCGGCTCGCGGCCGATCTCGTGCAGCATCTGGCGCGAGGTGCGGACCAGTTTGTTGATCGTCTCGATCATGTGCACCGGAATACGGATGGTGCGCGCCTGGTCGGCGATCGAGCGGGTGATCGCCTGGCGGATCCACCACGTCGCATAGGTCGAGAACTTGTAGCCGCGGCGGTATTCGAACTTATCGACCGCCTTCATCAGGCCGATATTGCCTTCCTGGATCAGGTCCAGGAACTGCAGGCCGCGATTGGTGTATTTCTTGGCGATCGAGATGACGAGGCGGAGGTTCGCCTCCACCATCTCCTTCTTCGCCTGACGCGCCTCGCGCTCGCCCTTCTGGACGGTCAGCACGATCTTGCGGAACTCCGAGACGGGCTGGCGCATCTGCACCGCCAGCGCCTGGATCTCGGAACGCACTTCCTTGATGCGGTCCTTTTCGTCGAGCGCGAAATCCTTCCAGCCGGCGCCCGTCAGGCGGCCGACGCGGCGCGCCCATTCCGGGTCCATCTCGTTGCCGAAATACTCCTTCAGGAACGACGAGCGCGCCACGCCATGGCTCTCGGCGAGGCGCAGCAGCTTGCCCTCCAGCGAGGTCAGCTGGCGGTTGATCTCGTACATCTTGCCGACGAGCTGCTCGATGCGGTTGTTGTTGAACCGCACGCCCTTCACGAGGTCGACGACCTCCTGGCGGAATTTCTTGAAGCGCCGCTCCTGGCCGGACGACAGATCGTCCTTGGCGAGCTGCGCCTCGACCTGCGCGTCCTGCAGGCGGCCGAGCTTCTTGTAGGTGTTGTAGATGACGTCCAGCTTTTCCAGGATTTGCGGCTTCAGCGCCGATTCCATCATCGCCAGCGAGACGTTGTTCTCGTCGTCGTCGAAATCCTCTTCGGCGGCCGGCGCGGCGGCGCCGTCGCCGCCTTCGCCGTCGGTGCCCGCGACGACGCGCAGTTCGGGGCGCGGCGCCGGGGCGGGACGCGGCGGCGGCACGGGGCGCGGGCCGGGCGGCGGCATGGGCGCGCCTTCGCCGTTGGCGGCCGGCACGGCCGATCCGTCGGGGCCGGTGCCGCCATAGGTCGCGTCGAGATCGATGATGTCGCGCAGCAGGATGCGGCCCTCGATCAGCTCGTCGCGCCACTGCATCAGCGCCTCGAAGGTCAACGGGCTCTCGCAGAGGCTGGCGATCATCGTCTCGCGGCCGGCCTCGATGCGCTTGGCGATGGCGATTTCGCCCTCGCGGCTGAGCAGCTCGACGCTGCCCATCTCGCGCAGATACATGCGCACCGGATCGTCGGTGCGGTCCATCACCTCGGTGGTCTTCTCCTCGGTGACGACGAGGGCGCCGCCCTCCTCCTTCTCGTCCTTCTCGTCCTGCTCGTCGGCCTCGGTGACGTTGATGCCCATCTCGTTGAGCATCGACATCGTGTCCTCGATCTGCTCGGACGAGACCTGTTCGGATGGCAGGACCTTGTTCAGCTCCTCATAGGTGACGTAGCCGCGCGTCTTGGCCTTGGCGATCATCCGCTTGACGGCGGCGTCCGACAGGTCGAGCAGCGGCGCGTCCTTGTCGGCGGCCTCGCCCTCGGCGGGCTGGCCGGCGGTCTTGGCGGCCTTGCCTGCAGGCTTCGCGGCGGCCTTGGCGGGCTTGCGCTGCGCGGCGAGCGCGGCGGCCGCGGCGGCGAGCTTCTGCGCGTCGGCCGGCGAGGGCTTGCTCTTGGCCTCGGCGGGCGCCGCCTTGGCCTTGGCGGCCGGCGCGGCCGCCGGGGCGGCCTTCGCCTTGGTGGCGGCCTTGACCGGGGTCTTCTTCGCTTCGGACTTCTTGCTCGTCATCGTCTCGCCATTCCTGCCGGTCGCCTCGCGGCGGGGCCTGTCTCTATAAGTCGGCGTCGCCTTCGCCGGATGCCGCCTCGAAGCTGCGCGCCAGCGCCGCCTCGGCCTCGTCCAGAGAGCGCCGCGCGCCCTCGCTCTGGTCCCTGGCCCAATCGGCCCGCGCCCGGCGCGCCGCCGGTCGCAAAGCCTGAATCCGTTGCTGGGATGCCACCGCCTCCCGCCACCTGAGCAAGACCTCGTCAGGCGACAGACCTGCCGCTGCCGCCCGATCTAGCGCAAGTGAGTCCCGTTTTTCCAGTGCGGAGAGGGTTTCGGCCAATCCCTGAGCGCATAAGTGGTCTTTCAGGACCGATTCATCAAGCACGGGATTCTCTACCGCGAAGTGAAGGACCTCGCGGCGCAGCCGCTCCAGCTGGGGGGCGGCGAAGGCGATTTCCTCCACCGCCTCGTAGTCCTGCAGCGCGACGCCGGGATAGCGGACCAGCAGGAAGGCGACCTCGGCCTCGGTCCGCGAGGGGGCCTGGCGCTGCGCCCCCTTGGCGGCGGCGCTGGCCCTCAGGCTGGGCGGATTCTGCCCGTAGACCGGCTGGTCCGGTCCGCGCCGGCCGCGTCCGATCAGGGCCTGGGGGCGCCGCAGCGACGGTTTGGGCGGCACGAACGCCCCGAGCTGACGCAACGGAATGCCGGTCCCGCCGGGCCGCACCGGGCGCTGCGGGCGGAACAGACCCCACAACCGGTCCTTCAGCTCGCGCTTGTAGTGGTCGCGCACGGTGGCGTCGGCGATGCTGTCGGCCGCCGCCTCGATCCGGTGCTGCAACGCCGCCCGCCGCTCGGGCGTCGAGATGTCGGCCTGGTCCCGCTCGCGCTCCCAGAAGACCTCGATCAACGGCCGCGCCGCCTTCAGCACCGCGTGCATCGCCGCCGCCCCGTCGCGCCTGATGAGATCGTCGGGGTCGAGCCCCTCCGGCAGGAAGGCGAAGCGCAGCGACTGGCCCGGCTTCAGCAGGGGCAGCGCCCGGTCGATCGCCCGGTAGGCGGCCCGCTGGCCGGCCGCATCGCCGTCGAAGCAGAGCACCGGCTCGGGCGCGACCCGCCACAGCAGCGCGATCTGGTCCTCGGTCAGCGCCGTGCCCAGCGGCGCGACGGCGTTCTCGATCCCCGCCTTGGCCAGCGCGATGACGTCGAGATAGCCCTCGGCGACCAGGATCGACTGGGCGTCGTGCGCCGGTTTGCGCGCCCGGTCGAGATTGTAGAGCGTGCGGCCCTTGTGGAAGAGCGGCGTCTCGCCGGAGTTGATGTATTTCGGCTTGCCGTCGGGCAGCAGCGTCCGCGCCCCGAAGGCGATGATGCGGCCGCGCGAATCGCCGATGGGGATGGTCAGCCGGTTGCGGAAGAAGTCGATCGGCTCGCTCTGCCCCTCCGGCACGACGGCGAGGCCCGCCTCGACGATTTCCGCCAGCGGAACCCCTTTCTGGGTCAGGTGCTGGATCAGCGTCGTGCGCCCCTCGGGCGCGAGGCCGAGGCCGAAGCGATCGACCGTGCGGGCGTCCAGCTCGCGCTTGGCGACATAGGCCCGCGCCGCCGCGCCGCCCGGTCCCGAGAGGCGCTCGCGGAAGAAGCCCTGCGCCAGCGCCACCACGTCATAGAGCGTGCGGCGGCGCTCCTCGCGCTCGCGCTGGAAGGGCGATTCTTCCGGCAGCGCCAGCCCCACCTCGCCGGCCAGCCGTTCCACCGCCTCGCGGAAGTTCAGCCCCTCGGTCTCGCAGACGAACTTGATCGCGTCGCCGTGCGCGCCGCAGCCGAAGCAGTGATAGAAGCCCTTCTGCTCGTTGACGCTGAACGAGGGCGACTTCTCCGAGTGGAACGGGCACAGGCCCATGAACTCGCGGCCCTTGCGCACGAGCTTGACCCGCCGCCCGACCACTTCGGCCACGCGCACGCGCGATTTCAGCTCGTCCAGGAAGCCCTCGTCGAACGCCACGCGCCGCCCCTCAGCCTGCCGTCAGCAGCTCCTTCACCACCCCGTTCGCCTTGGCGAAGTCCATGGTGCCCGCGAACTTCGCCTTCAGCGCGCCCATCACCTTGCCCATGTCCTTCATGCCGGCCGCCCCGGTTTCGGCGATGACCGCGGCGATCGCCGCGCGCGTCTCCTCGGCGCCCATCTGCTGCGGCAGGAAGCTCTCGATGATGACCTTCTCGGCGGCTTCCTTGTCGACCAGGTCCTGGCGGCCCGCCGCCTCGAAGGCGGTGATCGAATCGGCGCGCTGCTTGGCCATCTTCTGCAGCAATTGCAGAAGCTCCTCGTCGGTCGCCGTTTCCTTGCCCTCGCCGCGGGCGACGATGTCGCGGTCCTTGATCGCCGCGATGATCAGCCGGATCGTGCCGAGCCGGGCCTTGTCGCCCGCCTTCATGGCCGCTTTCATGGCGTCGTTGAATTGCTGACGCATGGGAACTCTCGTTTCTTGAAATGCGAACGGACTGCCTAGCACGCCGCCCCGCGAAATTCACCCACGCTCCGCCCCCGCGCTCCGCCCCACCCCATCCCTCGCTGTCATGGCCCGCGCAGGCGGACCATCCACGCCTTCCCGCGCCGCAAGCGCCTTGAAGGGCGCTGCTTTTATTCCTATATCCGGCCCGGGCTTGCGCGCGCATCGCCCCCATGGCCGCCATCCCCCTCCCCTCCCGGCCCCCGGTGCAAAACGAAGATGCATTCCGCCACAGTCGCGAAACATCGTTTCGTCCCGCGCGAATCCTTGACGCCCCCGTCCCCCGGCCCTAGACACCCGGAAATTCCGACGAGAGTCAGCCCGCAGCACGGCCCGCCGCCGCGCCCGCGCGCGGCCGGAGATGCGACCATGACCGACGCCCTTGGCCCAACGCCCGCCGCCGCAGCGGGGGCCGCTTTTTCGCGCGGCCGCCCGACCGGCGTGCTGGTGCTGGCCGACGGCAAGGCCTTCTTCGGCCATGGCTTCGGCGCGACCGGCGAGGCGGTCGCCGAGGTCTGCTTCAACACCGCGATGACCGGCTATCAGGAGATCCTGACCGACCCCTCCTATGCGGGGCAGATCGTCTGCTTCACCTTCCCGCATATCGGCAATGTCGGCACCAACCCGGAGGACCTGGAAGCCAGGACCCCGGCGGTGCGCGGCCTCGTCGTCAAGGCGGACGTCACCGAACCCTCCAGCTACCGCAACGTCCAGCACCTCGCCGACTGGCTCAAGGCGCGCGGCATCGTCGGGCTCTCCGGCATCGACACGCGCCGCCTCGCCCGGCTGATCCGCGAGAACGGCATGCCGAACGGCGTCATCGCGCACGATCCCGAGGGCCGCTTCGACATCGACGCCCTCGCCGCCCGGGCGCGGGCCTGGTCGGGCCTGGAAGGCCTCGATCTGGCGAAGGAGGTGACGACCCGGCAGTCCTATGGCTGGACCGAAACTCCCTGGGCCTGGGACAAGGGCACCGGCACGCGCGAGGGCGCGCCGCGCTTCAAGGTCGTCGCCATGGATTTCGGCATCAAGTCGAACATCCTGCGCGAGCTTGCCGGCATCGGCGCGGACCTGGTGGTGGTCCCGGCCGACGCCTCGGCCGACGACATCCTGAGCCACCGGCCCGACGGCATCTTCCTCTCCAACGGTCCCGGCGATCCGGCGGCGACGGGCGCCTACGCCGTGCCGGCGATTCGCGCCCTCATCGAGGCGGGCAAGCCCGTCTTCGGCATCTGCCTCGGCCACCAGATGCTCGCCCTCGCGGCGGGCGGCCGCACCAAGAAGATGGCGCAGGGCCATCATGGGGCCAATCATCCGGTGAAGGACGTGGCGACCGGCAAGGTCGAGATCACCTCGATGAACCACGGCTTCACGGTCGACGCGGCGAGCCTCCCCGCCAACGTCAGGGAGAGCCATGTCTCGCTCTTCGACGGCTCCAATTGCGGCATCGCCTGGACCGACAAGCCGGTCTTCGGCGTGCAGTATCACCCCGAAGCCTCGCCCGGCCCCCACGACAGCCACTACCTCTTCCAGCGCTTCGCCGCGCTGATGGAGCAGCACCGGGGCTAGGGGCGCCGGGCCAGCGCCTCGGCGATTCCGGCGAGCAGGGCGTCGGCCTTCTCCGACTCCGTCTTGGGCGGCTTGGGAGCGCGCGGCGGCCGCACCTTCGCCGCCTTCGGAACGCTCTCCTTCGGCGCCTTGTCGACGGCCCGCTTCCTGCCCTCGCGCCGCGCCGCGATCTCGGCCTCCAGCAGCGGCAGCAGGTCGCGCGCCTCATCCTGCTGCCGGCCCGGCGCGCCGTCCGCCAGCCGCCGCGCATTGGCGGCGAGGCGGGTGAGTTCGGGCAGGGTCATGCCCGGCAGGCGGTCGGCGATCGACATGGGATCTCCCTCACGGTGCGGGCGGGCATAGGCGACTCGCCGCCAGAGAAGAAGGGCGGCCTCGCGGCCGCCCCTCCGCCGTCTCCTGTCTGGTCGCAGCGTCTAGAGATCGACGCCCAGCGAGTCGAAGTCGACCGACACGCCCAGATAGTAGTAGCGGCCGCGCGGGCTGACCGGCTGGTCCAGCGAGCCGGGATCGGGCTCCTGGTTCGTGAAGTTGTTGACGCCGCCATAGATCTCGACGTTCTCGTTGAGCCGGTAGGCGACCTGGATGTCGTGCGTGAAGCGCTCGTCGTACTTGAAGAAGCGCGGGTCCGAGTAGTCCGGGTTCAGGTCGATGGCCGCCGGATCGACGCGCTGCGTCTTGCTGAAATACGAGAAGCCGTAGTTCACCGACCAGTCCTCGTAGACCCAGGTTACGTCGAACACGACCTGCCACTTCGGCGCGCCGGGTTCGCCCGCATCCTCGTCCGGCTCGGCGTCCGACAGCTCGGTGAAGGTCAGGTTGTAGAGGCGGTTGCCGGCGATCGCGAAATTGAAGATGCCGATATCCTCCTCGACCCCCAGATCCGCCGGATCGAGGCGGTAGCGCACCGAGAAGTCGACGCCCGAGGTTTCGTACTTGGCGACGTTGAGCGCGAACTGCTGGAACGAGTCGATGCGGAACGTCCCCGGATCGCGCTGGATCAGGCCGCAGAACTGGTTCGGCCGCGGCAGGTCGTAGCACTTGTCGAAGATGGTCTGCGCGGTGAAGAACTGGATCGCGTCGCTCAGCTCGATATTGTAGTAGTCGACCGCGATATTGAGGCCGGGAATGAACTCCGGCGTCAGCACGATGCCGAACGTATAGGTGTCGGCCGTCTCCGTCAGAAGATCCGGATTGCCGCCGATCCGCCCTTCGGCCGCCGACGACGAGGTGTCGTTGTAGCCGGGCGGCACGCCGTCCGCGATGCAGTTCGCGGTGCGCAGCGCGTTAAGGCCGATCTCGTCGTCGTCGCACGGATCGGTGAGCAGCGCGAAGGTCTGCGTCTGCGGCAGGAACAGTTCCGAGATGTTGGGCGCGCGCACCGAGGTGGCGATCGTGCCGCGCAGCATCACATTGTTGTCGGGACGCCATTTCACGCCGGCCTTCCACGCCTCGACCGAACCGGCGGTCGAGTAGTCGGACCAGCGATAGGCGCCGTCGAAGGTCAGTTCCTCGGCGAACGGCATTTCGGCCAGCAGCGGGATCGAGGCCTCGACGAAGCCTTCGGTCACGTCGAACGAGCCGATCGTGTTCGAGCCCTGGCCGCCCCAGCTGACGTCGTAGCCGAGATCGGTGCCGAGCAATTCGATCGGCGAGGCGAACGATTTGCTCGACTCGTCGCGGTACTCGAAGCCGGCGGCCATCGAGATCGGGCCGCCCGGCAATTCGAACCACGGCGTCGAGACGGCGCTCATATAGCCGGTGACGACGTTCTGCTCGATGACCGAACGCCCGGTCGAGGTCGTGTTGATCCACGCCGCGCCTTCCGGCGAGACGTTTTCGCCGAAGATGTTGATCGGAACGCAGCCGCTGTTCGGCCCCGGCGTGAAGGTCGTGCCCCAGGTCGAGCCGTCGAAGCCGGCCGTGCCGATCACGTCGCCCAGCGGGATCGCGCCGGGGTCGAGGTCGCTGCGGCAGACGATGTCGCCGGTGCCCGGATCGACCACCGCGTCGATCGCCGCGAACCAGCGCTCGTTGATGCGGTTGTTGCGATAGGTGCTGATCTCCTCCGTCTGGCCCCAGACATAGGACAGCTCGTAGCTCAGCCAGTCGGTCAGGTCGCCGCGCGCGCCCAGCACGGTGCGATAGGTCTCGCGCTGGATATCGCGGCCCGTCGCGCCGAGGTCGATATTGTCGCGGCCGACGAGGACGTAGTCGCCGAGCCCGAAATTGTCGAGGCCGACGCCGTCGATGATGTTCTGCAGCGCATCGTCGACGATCGCCTGCGGGATGTAGGCGTTGTCGAGCGGCACGGCGATGCCGTAGTCGAAGGTCGGCTGCGCCGTGAAGCTGGTGCGGGTCTGGGCGTACTTGGCTTCGGCGAAGACCTCGAAGGCCTTGTCGAATTCGTAGCGCGCCGTCATCGCGAACAGGTCGCGGTCTTCCTCAGGCAGCAGCTCGTCCACGAAGGCGTCGAGCAGCGTACCGTCGCCGCCGATCATCGTGAAGCCGCCGTTGGAGATGCCGTCCGTCCAGGGCTGGCCGTCGCCGCGGAAGCTGACGCCGGAGATCGTCGGGCCGGCGAAGGCGGAGGTGTAGACCGCGCCGCCCGGCGCGGTGTCGATGTAGCGCAGGTCGGACAGCAGCACCCGGTCGTAGACGTTCGGATCGTCCGGAATGTCGTTGGGATTGCGCGCCAGGTTGAGGCGGCGGCCCGGGAACGAGAAGTCGCGGTCGGCGCTGGTCACCGCGGTGGTGCGGGCGACCTCGGCCGAGAGCGTGATGTTGCCCTTGTCGTCGTCGAAATTGGCGCCGACCGTCATGCTGGCGACCGCGCTGTCGGCGCCGCCCTGCTCCGAGCCGCCGATCTGGACGCGGCCCGCCGCGCCCTCGAAGTCGCGCTTCATCACGAAGTTGACGACGCCCGACACGCCGTCGGCGCCGTAGATCGCCGAGGCGCCGCCCGTCAGCACCTCGATGCGCTCGATCAGCGCGAGCGGGATCATGTTGATGTCGACCGCCTGCGAACCGGGCGAGCCGGCGACGTGGCGGCGGCCGTCGACCAGCACCAGCGTGCGGTCTTCGCCCAGATTGCGCAGGTTGAGCAGGTTGAGGCCGGCCTGGGCCTGGCCGCCCGTGTCGGCCGAATCCTCGGAATCGAACGAGTTCACCAGGGCCGGGACCTCCTGCAGGAAGTCGGTCAGGTTGACGACGCCCGCCTGCTGGATCTGGGCGCCCGTCACCGACGAGACCGGACCCGAGCGGTCATAGTCGGGAACCTTCAGGCGCGAGCCGGTGACGACGATCGTTTCCTCGCTCTCGGCCGTCTCGGTCGCCTCGGCTTCGGGCGCCGGCGTGGGTGCCGGCGCCGGTGCTTCCTGGGCCAAGCCGGCCGGCGAAGCCCAAAGTCCAAGCGCCAGAACCGCGCCAATAGCCGTCGTCTGCAGAATCCCTGCGTTAATCCGCTGCATGTGAATTGCCCCTAGCGTAAGTCTGCCCGGAAGCTACGACGCAGAGGCATTGTGTCAATTCAACACTGCTCAACTCGCCCGCGCCGACATGTTTCCGCGCGTGTGCGGTGCACAATCGCAACACATCTGATTCGATATTGGTTTGCTGGCGGACGCATCCCGGCGCCGCCGGCAACTTGACTTAGTTGCCGGCGCTCGACGCTTGCCGCCTCGCACCTGCCGGGCGACCGGTGCGTCGCGCGCGCGAACCTGGCGGGCGTTTGAAAGCCCTTTGTTGCATTGCCCCTTGCCGAGTTGCATTGCCCCTTGCCGATTGGCGCCATCACATTACTGTCATTGCGATCACACTAGCGAGAGACCCGCTGACCGTGCGCCTTACCCTGTCGCTCACCGCCGCCCCGTGCTTGATGCTGGCCTCGCTTCTGGCGGCGCCTGCCGCGCTCGCCGGATCCAATGACTGTTCCGAGGCGACCATCGCCGCCAAGAACGCCGAAACCTACGCCCAGCTGACCAAGGCCGGCGACATCGCCGAGCGCATGCGCCCCACCAGCTTCTTCTTCTATGGCGAGCCCGAGAAGATCCTGAAGCTCGGCGCGACGCTCACCGAGAACGGCTTCGTGATGACCGAGCCGACCGACAACGGCCAGGCGATCGTCGGCGCGACCAACGCCACCATGGTCCCGGCGACCTTCGACCTCCTGGCGATCAAGGTCTGCGTCACCGCCGACAAGCTCGGCGTCGCCTACGACGGCTGGGAGACGATCGTCGTCAGGAAATAGCCGCGAAGTGTGCGGCCGCTACAGCGGGCGCTCCTTTCGCCGCCTAGCCTGCCTCCGCAACGGCCAGGGGGCGGGTCATGAAAATCGGGGCATTGGCGGGGGCGCTGCTGGCGCTTCTGGCGGCGGGCGCGGCGCGGGCGGACGAGCCGGTCCGCGTGATCGTTCTCGGCACGGTCCACCTCTCCAACACCAATCTCGACGCGCTCAATGTCGCCGTCGACGACGTGTTCGCAGAGAAGCGCCAGGCCGAGCTGGCTGAAGTCGATGCGGCCCTCGCCCGCTTCGCGCCCACAGCCGTCGCGCTGGAGTGGCCGTCCGAGACGGTCGCCGAGCGGTACCCGCAATACCTAGCGGGCACGCTGGAACCGTCCCGCAACGAAGTCGTCCAGATCGGTTTCCGGCTGGCCAGGACCGCAGGCGTCGACCGCGTCCACGGCATCGACGTCGAGGGCGACTTCCCGTTCGATCCCGTCATCGCCTATGCCCAGGCGCACGGGCAGACCCCGATCATCGACGCCGCCATGGCATCTCTGGAATCGGCCGTCGCCGCCACCCAGCAGGTCGTCGATACGCAGTCCATCGGCGCCCTCCTCGCCCACCTGAACGACCCCGGCCGCCTCGCCGCCGATCACGGCTTCTACCGCACGTTGCTGAGGATCGGCGGCGGCGCCGAGCAGCCCGGCGTCGCGCTTCTCGCCGCCTGGCAGAAGCGCAACCTCGAAACCTGCGCCCGGCTGATTCAGCTCGCCCGGCCCGGCGACCGGATCGTCGTGCTGTTCGGGGCCGGTCACGCCTTCCTGCTGCGCCAGTGCGTGTCGGAAACCCCCGGCTTCGAGCTGGTCGATCCCCTGGAGTTCCTCCCGCGCTAGAGCATCATCCGAAGACGTGGATGCCGGTTCTTCGATAAGATGATGCTCAGTCAAGAACCTGGAGCCCCGTTCCGATTCCATCGGAAAGAAAGGGGCTCCAGGCCGCGAATCTGCCGCAGGACCCGGCCGGTGCCCCGCGCTACGCTCCCCGGCCTGGGGGCGAGGAGAGGGCCATGGGAATCCGCAGTTTCATCATGTGGTTCATGTCGCCCGCCATGAAGGCGCGGGTCGAGGCCGATTCGCGCAAGTGGATCGCCACCTGCCCCCATTGCGGCGCCGGTACCTCGGTCTGGGACCTGGGCGGCATTCGCTACAAGGCGGCCGGCCGGCCGCTGACCCGCTTCAAGTGCCCGGCCTGCGGCAAGTTCGGCATGCACCGGGTCGAGAAGACCGGCTGAACCGTTGAATCGGTCCCGCACTGCAACGCGGCGCTTGCACGGTTGCGTCCGGCGCTCTAGACGGTCCGCTTAACCCATATTCCGGACTTCACGAGCAGCGCTCAGGCGGCGCGGCCCGTCTTGCGCGCGCGAGGATTTGCCCCATGCCCAAACGGACGGACATCGAGGCGATCCTCATCATCGGCGCCGGCCCCATCGTCATCGGCCAGGCCTGCGAGTTCGACTATTCCGGCGTCCAGGCCTGCAAGGCGCTGCGCGCCGAGGGCTACCGCATCGTCCTGGTGAACTCGAACCCGGCGACGATCATGACCGATCCCGACGTCGCCGACGCCACCTATATCGAGCCGATCACCCCGGAATTCGTCGAGAAGATCATCGCCCGCGAGCGCCCGCTGGTGAAGGGCGGCTTCGCGGTGCTGCCGACCATGGGCGGCCAGACCGCGCTCAACTGCGCCCTCGCGCTCGACAAGTCCGGCGTGCTGGCCCGCTACGGCGTCGAGCTGATCGGCGCCAGGGCCGAAGCCATCGACAAGGCCGAGGACCGCCTGAAATTCCGCGAGGCGATGGACCGCATCGGCCTGGAATCGCCGCGCTCGGCGATCGCCGCCTCGCGCCAGGAGGCGCTCGACGCCCTCGCCCATGTCGGCCTGCCCGCCATCATCCGCCCCAGCTTCACGCTCGGCGGCCTCGGCGGCGGCATCGCCTATAACCGCGAGGAGTTCATCGAGATCATCGAGCGCGGCCTCGACGCCTCGCCGGTCGGCGAGGTCCTGGTCGAGGAAAGCGTGCTCGGCTGGAAGGAGTACGAGATGGAGGTCGTCCGCGACCGCGCGGACAACTGCATCATCGTCTGCTCCATCGAGAACATCGATCCGATGGGCGTCCACACCGGCGACAGCATCACCGTCGCCCCGGCGCTGACGCTGACCGACAAGGAATACCAGATCATGCGCAACGCCTCGATCGCGGTGCTGCGCGAGATCGGGGTGGAGACCGGCGGCTCCAATGTGCAATTCGCGGTGAATCCGCGCGACGGCCGCCTCGTCGTCATCGAGATGAACCCGCGCGTCTCGCGTTCCTCGGCGCTCGCCTCCAAGGCGACGGGCTTTCCCATCGCCAAGGTCGCCGCCCGCCTCGCCGTCGGCTACACGCTCGACGAGCTCGACAACGACATCACCGGCGCGACCCCGGCGGCGTTCGAGCCGACCATCGACTATGTCGTCACCAAGATTCCCCGCTTCGCCTTCGAGAAATTCCCCGGCGCCGAGCCGCTGCTCTCCACCTCGATGAAGAGCGTCGGCGAGGTCATGGCGATCGGCCGCACCTTCCACGAGAGCCTGCAGAAGGCCCTGCGCGGACTCGAAACCGGCCTCTCGGGCCTCGACGAGATCGAGATCCCCGGCCTCGGGCGCGGCGACGACAAGAACGCCATCCGCGCCGAGCTGACCCGCGCGACGCCCGACCGGCTGCGCGTCGTGGCGCAGGCCCTGCGCCACGGCCTGACCGTCGAGGAAATCCACGCCGCCTGCCATTTCGATCCCTGGTTCATCGAGCGCCTGGGCGAGATCGTCGCCGCCGAAGCGGCGGTGCGCCGCGCCGGCCTGCCGCGCGACGCCGAGGGCCTGCGCGCCCTGAAGGCCATGGGCTTCTCCGACCGCCGCCTCGCCCACCTCACCGGCCTCACCGAAAGCGCCGTGGCCGCGCTCCGGCGCGCCGCCGGCGTGACGCCGGTCTTCAAGCGCATCGACACCTGCGCCGCCGAGTTCCGCGCCAGGACGCCCTACATGTACTCGACCTACGAGACCCCGGCCTTCGGCGCCGCCGAGTGCGAGAGCGAGCCCACGGGCGCCAAGAAGGTCATCATCCTGGGCGGCGGTCCCAACCGCATCGGCCAGGGCATCGAGTTCGACTATTGCTGCGTCCATGCCGCCTTCGCGATGCGCGACGCGGGGCTCGAATCCATCATGGTCAACTGCAATCCGGAGACCGTCTCGACCGACTACGACACCTCCGACCGGCTCTATTTCGAATCGCTGACCGCCGAGGACGTGATCGAGCTCGTCCGCAAGGAGCAGTCGAACGGCGAGGTGCTCGGCCTCATCGTGCAGTTCGGCGGCCAGACGCCGCTGAAGCTCGCCCGCGCGCTGGAGGAAGCCGGCATCCCGATCCTCGGCACCTCGCCCGACGCGATCGACGCCGCCGAGGACCGCAAGCGCTTCCAGGCGCTGCTGGAGGAGCTGAACCTCAGGCAGCCGCGCAACGGCACCGCGATGACCGACGCCGGCGTCTTCCAGGTGGCGCGCGAGATCGGCTACCCGGTGGTGATCCGCCCCTCCTACGTGCTCGGCGGCCGCGGCATGGCCATCGTCCGCGACGAGGAGCACATGCGCGAGACGCTGGCCGGCAGCGACATCTTCCAGATCGGCGGCGACGCGCCGGTGCTGATCGACGGCTATCTCTCGCGCGCCGTCGAGGTCGACGTCGATTGCATCGCCGACGACAAGGACGTCTTCATCGCCGGCGTCATGGAGCACATCGAGGAAGCCGGCATCCACTCCGGCGACAGCGCCTGCTCGCTCCCCGCCAACTCGCTGAGCGCCGAAATGGTTGCCGAACTCGAACGCCAGACCGCCGCGATGGCGCGGGCGCTGGGCGTCCGCGGCCTGATGAACGTGCAGTTCGCCATCCAGGACGGCGTCGTCTACGTGCTGGAAGTGAACCCGCGCGCCAGCCGCACCGTGCCCTTCGTCGCCAAGACCATCGGCACCCAGATCGCCAAGATCGCGGCCCGGGTGATGGCGGGCGAGACGCTCGCCTCGTTCGGTCTGGTGAAGAAGACGCTCAAGCACATCGCGGTGAAGGAAGCCGTCTTCCCGTTCGCCCGCTTTCCCGGCGTCGACACCGTGCTCGGCCCCGAGATGCGCTCGACCGGCGAGGTCATGGGCCTCGACACCCAGTTCGACCGCGCCTTCGCCAAGAGCCAGATCGCCGGCGGCACCATCGTGCCGACCGCCGGCACCGCCTTCGTCAGCGTGCGCGAGGACGACAAGCCCTTCCTGGTCGAGCCGGTCGCCAAGCTGCTGGAGATGGGCTTCCGGGTCATCGCCACCGGCGGCACGCAGAGCTTCCTCGCCGAACAGGGTCTCAAGGTCGAGCGCATCAACAAGGTGCTCGAAGGCCGCCCGCACATCGTCGACGAGATGAAGAACGGCAACGTCCAGCTCGTCTTCAACACGACCGAGGGCGCCCAGGCGCTGAAGGACAGCTTCACGCTCCGCCGCACCGCGCTGCTGATGAAGATCCCCTATTACACGACCGTCTCCGGCGCCGCCGCCGCGGTCCGCGGCATCGCCTCGGTCCGCGCCGGCGAACTGGGAGTGGCCCCGCTGCAGAGCTACGCCTGAAGCCGGCCCCCGGCTTCTTCCCCGCCCGAGGCGGAGGAGAAGCCGGAACGGCGCAGGGGATCGGATCTTGACAATATTCCTATTCCTGTCCATCTTCCCCGCGAAGGACAGGGAGGATCGGAGCCATGGCCTGCTCGACTCCGGCCGCGCCGCTCGGGCACTGCCGCGCAGCGGCGCGACGTTCAATTCCGGAACCCCGCGAATTCCGGCGTTCAATTCGATGGGCCAGGTTCAATGCCCGGCCATGCGGCCGCTTTTCCGCCGTGTTGGCCCGGCGGCGCGGCATTGAACCGGCCGCCGCCTGTGCGCCCTTGATCCGGTCGCGGCGCCAGTCCGACGAAATAAAACATCGCCGGATCAAAGACTTATGCTGCAGTTGCGCAAGACTCTTGAAGTCCGGGCCCGCCGCGACTACCGTTTCCTATTGCGCCGGATGGGTTTTCCGTCCGGCAGGGAAGGCCGAAGGCTCCACCCGCCGACCTTGATTTCAGGAGAAGAAGCCGTCCGTCGCGAGGCCCCGTGCCGCGCGCGAGGGCGGTTTTGACGCTCCGCTGAGGTCTGCCCGGGGAGATCGGTTTTGCTGAGGAGTTGAGTATGGAAAAGGTTCCGATGACCGGCCCGGGCTACGTCAAGCTCGAGGACGAGATCCGCAATCTGAAGCATGTCGAGCGCCCGGCCGTGATCCGCGCGATCGCCGAGGCGCGCGCCCATGGCGACCTCTCCGAGAACGCCGAGTATCACGCCGCCAAGGAGCGTCAGGGCTTCATCGAGGGCCGCATCATGGAGCTTGAGGACATGGTCGCCCGCGCCCAGGTGATCGACCCCTCGAAGTTCACCGGCAAGGTCGTCAAGTTCGGCGCGACGGTCACCGTCGTCGACGAGGACACCGACAAGGAAGCGACCTATCAGATCGTCGGCGACCTGGAGGCCGACCTGAAGCAGAAGCGCATCTCCATTTCCTCGCCGCTCGCCCGCGCCCTCATCGGCAAGACGGTCGGCGACAGCGTCGAGGTTGCCGCGCCCGGCGGCGCCAAGAGCTACGCGATCCTGAAGGTCAAGTTCGTCTGACGTTCGGGCGCCCGGCGCCATGAGCAAAGCCGACCTGCGCCGGATCGCGGCCGTCGCGCCCAGCCTGCACTACCGCTATTCGGGCGGCACCGCGTCGATCGTTGCGGTGGTGCCCGAGCAGGCGAAGTCGCTCGCCATCGCCAGCGCCGGCCCCTATCTGCCGCCCGAGGTGCCGCGCATCGGCGTGCTCCAGTTGCTGACCCGCGGCTGGTCGCGGCCGCCCGGCGGGCTGACCCACCGCATCTGGCACGCGCGGCGCAACGACGAGATGCTCATCGGCCTCGTCCTGCGCCATGTGCTGCGCCAGAAGTGGAAGCTCATCTTCACCAGCGCGGCGCAGAGGAAACGCACCGGCCTCACCCGCTGGCTGATGCGCCGGATGGACGCCATCGTCACGCCGTCGGAATACTCGGCCGCCTTCGTCGATGTCGATGTGCCGGTCCACATCGTCCATCACGGCGTCGATCCGCAGAAGTTCCAGCCCGCCCCCGACCGCGACGCCGCCTGGGCCGAAAGCGGCCTGCCCGGGCGCTACGGCGTCGGCGTCTTCGGCCGGGTCCGCCACCAGAAGGGCACCGATCTCTTCGTCGAGGCGATGATCCGCCTGCTGCCGAAATATCCCGACTGGACCGCCGTCGTCACCGGCCTGATGGCCTGGGAGGAGGCCGGCTTCGTCGCCGCCCTCAAGCGCCGCATTGCCGAGGCGGGCATGGAGAACCGCATCGCCCTGCTCGGCGAGCGGCCGCAGGGAGAGGTTCCGTTGTGGTTCCGCCGCATCCTCCTCTACGTCGCGCCGATGCGGAACGAAGGCTTCGGCCTGACGCCGCTCGAGGCGATGGCCTCCGGCGCGGCGGTGGTGGCGACGCGCACCGGCGCTGCGCCCTATCTGGTCGCCGAGGGCGCGACCGGAACGATCGTGCCGCCGGACGATCTGGACGCGCTCGTCGCCGGTATCGAGCCGCTGATGGCCGATCCCGCGCGGGCCGCCGCCATGGGCCGCGCCGGCCGCGCCAAGGCGCTCGCCGAGCACACGCTCGCCAACGAGGCGGCGGCGATGAATGCCGTCTATGAGAAGGTCTGGAGATCCTGACCCGCCGATGACCGCGCCCGCCGCCCAGCCTCCGCGCCGTCAGGCGGCGGTCGTCTTCATCTTCATCACCGTCGTGATCGACGTGCTGGCGATGGGCATCGTCATCCCCGTGCTGCCGCATCTGGTCCTGGAGTTCGAGGCGGACCAGGCATCGGCGGCGGCCTTCTACGGCTATTTCGGCCTCGTCTTCGCCGCCGCCCAGTTCTTCTTTTCGCCCGTTCTGGGCGCCCTCTCCGACCGCTTCGGCCGGCGCCCGGTCCTGCTCATCTCGATGTTCGGCCACGGCCTCGACTTCATCCTGATGGCGCTGGCCCCGACCCTCTGGTGGCTCTTCGTCGGACGGCTGATCTCGGGCATCACGGCCGCCAGCTTCTCCACCGCCAACGCCTATATCGCCGACGTGACGCCGCCCGAGAAGCGGGCCCAGAGGTTCGGACTTGTCGGCGCCGCGTTCGGCTTCGGCTTCGTGTTCGGCCCGGCGCTCGGCGGCATCGCCGGCGAGTTCGATCCGCGCCTGCCCTTCTGGATCGCCGCGGGCCTCTGCCTGCTCAATGCCGCCTATGGCTGGTTCGTGCTGCCCGAATCCCTGCCGCCCGAGCGGCGCTCGGCCTTCGTGCTCGCCAAGGCCAATCCGCTCGGCTCGCTCGGCTTCCTGCGCGCCCACGGCGAGGTCGTCTGGCTGGCCGCCGTCTCGATCATCTGGAACACCGCATTCTGGGTGATCCCCACCACCTCGGTGCTCTACGCCTCGTTCCGCTTCGGCTGGACCGAACGCGATGTCGGGCTGATGCTGGCCGCCATCGGCATCGGCAACATCGTCGTGCAGATGGGGCTGGTGCGCCATGTCGTGCGATTCTTCGGCGAGCCGCTGGCGCTGCGGATAGGCCTGCTCTTCTCGATCGCCGGCATGCTGACCTATGCCTTCGCGCCGAACGGCTGGGTCTTTCTCGCCGGCATCGCCTTTCAGTCGCTCGCCGGCATCATGGGACCGGCTTTGCAGGCGCTCATCACCCGCCGGGTCAGCGGCAACGACCAGGGCAAGCTCCAGGGCGCGCTGTCCAGCGCCATCGGCATCGCCGGCATGATCGGCCCCATCCTCTTCAGCCAGGTCTTCGCCTGGGCGCTGGGTGCGGGCGCCTCGTTCGGCGTGCCCGGTGCGGCCTTTGTCGTGGCCGCCCTTCTCAATGTTCTGGCTCTGGGCGTCGCCTGGCAGGCGACGCGACAGCGCGGCCGCTAGGCCGCCTGCGCCTGCGGTGCGGCCAGAACGCGCTCTTTCGGCAGGGTCAGCGTGACGGTCGTGCCCCGGCCCGGCGCGCTCTCCAGGTGCGCGTCGCCGCCATGCGCGCGCATCAGGCTGCGCACGATCGGCAGGCCGAGCCCGGTGCCGCGCTCCTTCGCCGCGATATCGTGGCGGCCCTGTCCGAACGGCTCGAACACGCGCTCGATATCCTCGGCGCGGATCCCGCAGCCGGTATCGGCGACGCAGATCGCGATGCCGCCGTCCGGACCGATCGCCGCCGAAACCTCGACGCGCCCGCCCTCGGGCGTGAACTTGATCGCGTTCATGACCACGTTGAGGGCGACCTGCCGCAGCGCGGTGTCGTCGGCGACGACCCTCAGGTCCTCGCAGATCGCGTTCGTCAGGACGACGCCGCCGTCGCGGGCCCTGAGGCGCAGCATGCCGAACGCATCGGCGAAGGCGTCGCGCAGGTCGCTCTCGGTTTCCTTCAGTTCCAGCTTGCCGGCCTCGATCTTCGACATGTCGAGGATCTCGCTGATGACCTTCAGCAGATGCGCCCCGCTGGCGTTGATGTCGTTGAGATAGTCCAGATAGACCGGCGTTCCGATCGGTCCCATCATCTCCAGCCGCATCAGGTCGGAGAAGCCGATCACCGCGTTGAGCGGCGTGCGCAGTTCGTGGCTCATGTGGGCGAGGAACTCGGCCTTCGCCCGGTTCGCGGCGCGCAGCTGGACGACAAGCTCCTCCTGCGTTGCGAGCAGCTTTCGCTCCGAGGCGCGCAGGTCCAGCAGGGCCTCCGTCGCGTGAGCGGCGCGGACCATCGCGGCGAACATCATGTGCCCGACCGAAGCGCCCAGCAGCGCGAGAACGTAGTAGGTCAGTCCCCCCTCGGCCAGGCAGAGGGCGATCGCCGGAACCAGATAGAGATACGCGGTCATCCCGAGCGGCAGATGGGGGCCGGTCTGGGCGACCCCCAGCGTTGCGGAAACCACCAGGACCAGCAGCAGGAAGACGTGGTTGAGCGGCTCGCCGCTGACCCAGAAGAGCGGGCCGGCCGCCGCGAAGGCGAGCACGAACACCGTCGATCCCGCCAGATGCAGCGCATTGCAGCGCGCATAGGTTTCGGGCCGCGCAAACCTGGCCGCCATCGGGCGCAGGACGAGGCGCGAGGTGAGGATCATGGCGATCGCCACCGCCGCCCAGACGCCGACCAGAACCGGACTATGCCATTGCGCGGCCAGCGCCGCGATGCCGGCGACATTGACGAAGGCCGGCTTCAGCGTGCCGCGCGTTCCGCCGACGGTCAGATTGAGCTGTTCCAGGCGCCGCTGACGCAAGGCGGCGTCGGCCGGCCAATACCAGTTCTGCAGCCGTGCGCGGACCGTTGTCGCTGTCATGATGCGGGCAGCCTAGCGCGGCCGCTTTGACAAAGACTGGCGAAGGCGAGTCGAATGCGCGCGTTGACGTTAAGGGCTGCGAAAGCAGGCGGCCGGCGTCAGCGCATCGGCACCGGCACGCCCGGCTCGTCCTTCGAGGTCCGCACGATCAGCGAGGTCTTCACATGGGCGACGTTCTTCGCCTTCGTCAGTTCCTCGGTCAGGAACGTCTGGAACGCCGAGAGGTCGGGCGCCACGCAGCGCAGGATGTAGTCGTCCTGCCCGTTCAGCATGTAGCACTCGCGCACGATGGGCCACTTGCGGGCCTGCTCCTCGAACGCCTTGAGGTCGGTGTCGGCCTGGCTCGACAGTCCGACCATCACGAAGACCCCGACCTCGAATCCCAGCGCCTTCGCGTCGAGCTGGGCGTGATAGCCCTTGATGAAGCCCGCCTCTTCCAGCGCCCGCACCCGCCGCAGGCAGGGCGGCGGCGAGATCTGGACCCGCTTGGCGAGTTCCACATTCGTCATCCGTCCGTCGGCCTGCAGTTCCGCCAGGATCTTGCGGTCGATCGAGTCCAGCTTGATGCGTTGCATCGCGATTCCCCAAGGCGCTTGCGCGAAACGCCTTAAACCCGATCGCACCCGGTCCGGCAACATTATTTCGCCGGACCGCAACTATTTGCCGCAAAAGACCGTGCGATTGCGGGGCCGCACCCGACCGCCTAACTAGAGGACAATCAGCATCAGCGGAGTCGGGCCATGGCCGAACGCCACGCCAAAGTCATCGTTCTGGGCTCCGGCCCCGCCGGCTACACGGCGGCCATCTATGCCGCCCGCGCCATGCTCCAGCCGCTCCTGATCCACGGCATGCAGCCCGGCGGACAGCTCACCATCACCACCGAGGTGGAGAACTTCCCCGGCTTCGCCGAGGCCGTTCAGGGCCCCTGGCTGATGGAGCAGATGGAGGCGCAGGCCCGCCACGTCGGCACCGAGTTCGTCCACGATACGGTGGTGAAGGTCGATCTCTCCCGCCGCCCCTTCCGGCTGTGGGGCGACGACGGCGCGATCTACACCTGCGACGCTCTGGTGATCGCGACCGGCGCCCAGGCCAAGTGGCTGGGCCTGCCCGCCGAGCAGCATTTCCAGGGCCATGGCGTCTCGGCCTGCGCGACCTGCGACGGCTTCTTCTATCGCGGCAAGGAGGTCGTGGTCGTCGGCGGCGGCAACTCCGCCGTCGAGGAGGCGCTGTTCCTGACCAACTTCGCCTCGAAGGTGACCCTCGTCCACCGCCGCGACAGCCTGCGTGCCGACAAGACCAACCAGGCGCGTCTCCTCGCCAACCCCAAGGTCTCGGTCGTCTGGGACAGCGCGGTCGTCGACATCACCGGCACGGCCGACCCGGTCTCGGTCACCGGGGTGACTCTGCGGAACCTCAAGACCGGCGCGACCGGCACGCTGGCGGCCGACGGCCTCTTCGTCGCCATCGGCCACGTCCCGGCGACCGAGATCTTCAAGGGCCAGCTCCCGATGGACGAGGAGGGCTATCTTCTGAAGGCCCCGGACTCGACCGCCACCGCGATCCCCGGCGTCTTCGCGGCGGGCGACGTGACCGACAAGGTGTTCCGCCAGGCCGTCACCGCCGCCGGCATGGGCTGCATGGCGGCGCTCGAGGCCGAACGCTTCCTCGCGGTAGCCGGGCACGACCACGCCGCGGCCGCCGCCGAATAAACACTGTTCTGATGTCGGGGCGCGAGCCGACGGGCGGACGGGTCGTTTGCGGCCTGTCCCGCGAACAGCGTTCGGGCCGGCGGCCGCGAACCGGCACAGGGTGACAACGTGCGGCGCCATGCGACTCTGCGGACTCATGATTTCGTCGCGCCGGGCCAGACCGGCGGCACCTGAATCGGGATCGCAGCGCCCGGACTCAATTTCGCAGCATCCCGACTCAACCTCCGAAGCACCCGAATCGATCCCTGAGGATCGTCGCGCAACCATCTGACTCGATTCGGATATCTCAATTATTGCGAGCAAGTCGCAAATCTGGTTGCACTTTCCCCTGTAATGGACAATACAGAGGATCATGTGTGCATCTGCATGTCATTTGCATTAATGATCCGCACGATCTGCGGTGCGTTTCGCGACCGGCCGGAGGTTTTCCGGACGGCCGCGCCTCCCTCAAGCCACCTTCGGCCGGGCCTCGCGCCCGGCCGTTCTTTCACCCCAGCCCGAGCAGGCGCGGCACCTCGCGCATGTCGTCGAACAGGACCGCGCCGGCCGCCGCCAGGGCCTCCCGCTCGGTCAGCGCATCCCCGGCATAGCCGAGCACCCGCATCCCGGCCGCGACCGCCCCGGCGACGCCGGCCGGACTGTCCTCGATCACCACCGCCCGCTCGGCCGGCACGCCCATCCGGGCGGCCGCGTAGAGGAACAGATCCGGATGCGGCTTTCCCCGCGCCACCTCGCGGGCGGAGAAGACGCGCCCCTCGAACAGAGGCCTGAGGCCGGTGACGCCCAGCGTCACCTCCATCTTGGCGTGCGAGCCCGACGACGCCACACAGGTCGCCAGCCCCGCCGCCTGCACCGCCTCGACGGCCCCGCGCACATGCGGCACCGCCTCCAGCCGCTCGCGGAAGAGCGCGAAGTCGCGCGCCTCGACCTCCTCAAGCCACCCGTCGGGCAGGCGGTCGCCCAGTTCCGCCCGCAGTTCGATCCCGACGCTCTTCATCGACCGCCCGATCCAGCGGGCCCGGGCCTCGGCCCCGGTGATCGCCAGCCCCCATTCGGACAGCGCCGCGGCCAGCGTCGCGTTGGCGATCGCCTCGCTGTCCACGAGGACGCCGTCGCAGTCGAAGATCACGAGGTCGCAGGGTGATGAAGCCATGGCGCCGGATACGAAACGCACCCGGCGCCGTCACCTCACCCTTTGTTACGCCGCCTTCTAGGCCGCCCTGGCATGAGCCAGCGCCGCGTCGGCCGGACGCCCGACCAGCTCGGCCAGATGGTCGAAGCGGGCGGTGTAGCTGCCGACGCCCTGGGTTGCGGAACGAAGCTCCACGATCAGGGATTGCAGCTCCGACTGCGGCAGCTGGGCCTTCACGACGTCCCAGCCCGGCCAGCCCTCGCGCGCGTCGAAGCCGAGAATATGCCCCCGCCGGCCCGAGACCATGCCGTTGACCGCCGAGGTGGCGGCGGACGGCACGGCGATCTCGACCGCCATGACCGGTTCCAGCAGGACCGGGGCGCAGTTCGGCAGCGCCTCGTGGATCGCCAGCCGCCCGGCGATGATGAAGGCCTCGTTCGAGGAATCGACGTCGTGATACTTGCCGTCCAGCAGGGCGACCGCGACATCGACCACCGGGAAGCCGAAGGCTCCCTTCTCCAGCGCCTCGCGCACCCCCTTCTCGACCGAGGGGATGAACTGCCGGGGCACCGCGCCGCCGGTGACGCGGTCCTCGAAGACGAAGCCCTCGCCGCGCGGCAGCGGCCGGATCTCCACCGTGATGTCGGCGAACTGGCCATGCCCGCCCGACTGCTTCTTGTGCCGCGCATGCTGGGTCAGCCTCCCCCGGATGGTTTCGCGGTAGGGCACGCGCGGCGCCCTGGCAGTCACTTTCAGGCCGAATTTCGAGGCGAGCCGGTCGAGCGCGACCTTCAGGTGGATCTCGCCCTGCCCGGCCAGCACCAGTTCATGGAGTTCGGCGTCGTGGCGGACCGCCAGCGAGGGATCCTCCTCGGCGAGCTTGGCCAGCGCCGCGGTCAGCTTCACCTCGTCCTTGCGGTCGGCGACGGCGATCGCCAGCGCATGGACCGGCTCCGGCGCCGCCGGCCGCTTCAGCGCCGCGACGCCCTTGGCGGTCGACAGCGTGTCGCCGGTGTGGACCGCATCCAGCCGCCCCAGCGCCACCAGGTCGCCGGCCGCCGCGGCGGCGACCTTGGCGAGCTTGTCGCCGAAGGGATGGAACATGCCGCCGATCCGGCCCTCGCCGCCCCCGGCGCTGTACACCGTCGCGCCGTCCTTCAGGCTGCCCGACAGCACCCGGGCGAGCGACAGCTTGCCCTGCCCCGAATGGCTGGTGCGGATCACCTGCGCGACGTCGCCCCCTACGACTCCCAGGCGGGCCGCCGTCGCCGCCACGGCCGGCGTGTCGTGGCGCAGCGTCTTCAGCAGCCGGCGCACGCCG
This sequence comes from Alphaproteobacteria bacterium, assembly GCA_016792565.1. Classification (GTDB taxonomy): domain Bacteria; phylum Pseudomonadota; class Alphaproteobacteria; order Micropepsales; family Micropepsaceae; genus JADZAI01. The sequence continues at coordinate 14,880 of JAEUMK010000067.1, read as the reverse complement.
TGGTCGCGTTCGGCGCTGCCGATCAGCACCGGCACGATCAGCCCCTCGCGCAGCTCGCGCGCCAGGTCGGCGAAGATCTCGTCGGCCGGCGGCTCGATGTCCGACAGCAATTCCTCCATCAGGTGATCGTCATAGTCGGCGAGCTTCTCCAGCATCTGGAACCGCGCCTCGCGCTCGCGGTCGGCGATGCCGGCCGGCATCTCGACGACTTCCGACGGCGCGTGCTCGCGATAGACATGCGCCCGTTCCAGCGCCAGGTCGACATAGCCCGTGACGACGCCGTTCTCGCGGATCGGCACCTGGCGCAGCACCAGCGGCGTCGCGCTCATCGGCTGCAGATCGCTCAGCAGGTCGCGGATCTGTCCTTGCGCCTTGTCGATCTTGTTGACGAAGACCAGATGCGGCACGCCGGCATCGTCCAGCGCCTTCAGGAAAGGCTGCAGCATCTGCGCCTTGGCGGGATCGGGCTCGGTGACCACGACCGCGGCGTCCGCGGCGGCGATGACGGCCAGCGTGTCGTTGAGGAATTCGATCGAGCCGGGGCAATCGACGAAGGCGTATTGATCGCCCAGCCAGGTCGTCACGGCGGTGTTGGGTTCGGTCGACATCTGGCGGGCCCGCGCCTCGGCGCTGGAATCACCGACCGTGTTGCCGGCGGTCAGCGATCCCTTGCGCGTCGTCGCACCGCTCATGTGGAGCAGGCTTTCCAGAAGAGTCGTCTTGCCGGACCCGTAGGGTCCGACGATGGCGATCATGCGCGGCCCGGCGTTGCGCGGGCCGCCGTCTGGCCTGCCGGTTTTCGATCCGTGGGCGTTGGTATCGCTCATGCGTGTCTCCTCTTCGCTGCAGAGCGTTGAGGGCGCGGCCGAGCCATAGCATGGCTGCGCCCGGTATCCCGGCGAAGGCGCGCGCGAGAGCGGCGTGGAGGCCTTCGCGAGGGGGCCATCGCACGCCTGTTTCGCCGGACTTGCAAGCAAATGAGTCGCTGCGCTGCAACGAACACCGGACCGCGCCGATCGACCATTGCCCAAAGGCCGTCGCACCCTGCGCCGCGACTTGGCGAGCAGCAGAAGTGCGCATGGCGCTCGAAAAGCCGCCGCCGGTGTCCAGGGCGGAACTCGAAGCGGCCAAGACCTATCGTGCTGGGGCCGACACGATCATGGGCTGGCACACCGTCACCGACAACAAGGCGAGCTGGCTCACCATCGCCGACGAGAACGCCGTGCCGGTCGACAAGCTCATCGCCTGCAATTTCCCCGGCGCGGCGGTGAAGGGCAAGATCGTCCCCGAGGTCGTCAACCGGTATCTCGGCAACCACGGCGCCTTAAATGTCCGCAGACCCACGACCGCAAGAACCGTCGCTTCAAGGGCGGCGGGAAGATCGCCATCCCGATGCGCGGGCGCATGGAGATCGTAGGGGCAAAGAGAACGAGGCGCGCCGGAAACTGCGCGCCTCGCTCCAGGACAAGTCGCTGAAGCTCGTCGGCCTCGATTGAGGCCGAACGAGCCCGGCGATCAGTAGATCGGCTTCACCGTCTTGATCGTGCCGTCCGCGCCGATATGGGCAAGGCGGAAGGCCGTCGTGCCGCCGTAGAACGAGCCGTCCGGCGCGAAACCGAAGCCCTCGAAATATTCCGGCCAGCCCTCCTGCCGGTCCAGCTCGTAGTTCGCGGCCGTGCCATCGGCCAGCGTGTAGCGCGTGCCGTCGCGCAGCGAGCCGGCCGCCACCGTCTTGCCGTCGCCCGAAACGCCCAGGCCATAGAGATAGCTCGGCTCCAGCGTGAACAGCGAGGCCGTGCCATCGGTCGCGATCTTCAGGTTCTTGTTCGAATAACCGAGGAAATAGGCGGTCGTGCCGTCGAAGGCGCCGTTCAGCGAATCGTAGGTCGCATACCAGGTCTTGGTCCGGCTGATCTCCTTGCCGGTCCCGTCGAAGACGACGAGCTCGGCGGTGTAGCCGTCGTTCTTCAGCTCGAACTCGTCCTTGGCGAGGTCCTTGAGGTCGGCGGGCGCGCTCTGCTTGGTTTCCGTGGCGTCCTCGATCCGGTCGGTCAGGCCCGCATAGGCCGTGCCGTCGGGCGTCGCGACGATCGACTTGATCTGTCCGGGGATCGTGCCCTCGCCCTTCTTCGAGCCGTCGGCCAGCGAATAGATCGTGAAGGGCGTCGCATAGGCGCCGTCCTTGCTCTGCGGATAGGACAGCGTGATGTAGGTGTCGGCGGCTGCAGAGACCACCATGACGTCGCCGCCGTCATTCTTGGTCTTGACGCTCCAGTCGGCGGCGTTGAACAGCGTGACGGCGCCGTCGGTATCGTGGATGGCCAGCGTCTTGCCGTCGGCGCTGAAATAGGCCTCGTGCGGATTGACGCCGATGGCGACCCGCTGCTTGACCTCGAGGCTCGTCGGATCGAGCACATACAGGACCCGGTTGTCGCCCGCCGCCACCAGCGTCGCGCCATCGGGCGAGACCGCGATCGCGCCCAGCGCGTTCTTGGGCGTATTGGCGGCTGCCGTCGCCAGGGCAGCGGCGGCGCACGCCATGGTGAGACCCGCGATGAACTGCTTACGCATGTCTGATGTTCCCTCCTGAGGTTTCGTGCTCAATTGAGCCCGCTCCGTGTCGAAAACCATGACGCACGTCAATGCGGCATGCCTGCCGGGCCCGGACCTGTTGTCGACTAGCCACCGTCCGGGCGCGGCCGCCATCCCCGAATGCGGGGAGGCGGGGGCGATTGCCCTCTCCCCCGGGCTGCGCCGCGGCCGGTGAGACAGTCTGCCGCGGCCTCCCGCTTTGGGCCGCGGGCCCGCGACCGCTAGGCTGGCGGGCGATGAACGTTCTTCTTGGCCGATTGGCGAGCGCCGAGCGCTCCAGCCGCGCGTTGCGCTTCGTCGACGACTGGTCGGGCGGCGGCCGGCTGCCTGACTGTCTCCCCGCCTTCGACGAAGCGATTTCGCACTTCGGCCTGGCCTCGCCCTGTGCCGCCTACAGCCTCGGCTTCGGAGCCCAGCGGACCTGCAGGTTCCTCTTCAACACCCTGCCCGAGCCGCTGCGCTCGATCTTTTCCGGCGCCGTGGACATCCATGGCGACCCGGTGGTCGCCGCTTCGATGTCGCGGCATCTGCCCTTCAGCTTCCTCGAACTGGGGGCCGATCCGGCTTCGGGCTTCGATCTGGAGGCCGTCGGCGCGCTCGCCCTGGAATGCGGCGTCGTGGACGGTCTGGTGGTGCCGGTCCATGGGCCGTTCGGCTATCTCGGCATGGTCGCGATGACTGCGTCCGCGCCGGTCGATCTCGCGCCCGGCGAGATCGCCGCGCTCGCCGCCGCCGCACGTTGCCTGTTCGACCTCGCGCGCCATTGCGCCCATCTGGAAACCCGGGCCCGCAGCGCCCGCCTCACCCGGCGCGAGCGCGAGGCGATGTCGCTGGTCGCCATGGGCCGCACCGACGACCAGATCGCGGTGGCGCTCGGCCTCGCCGCCTCGACGGTGCGCCACCATGTCGACAATGCGCGCGACAAACTGGGCGCCGCCTCGCGCGCCGAGGCCGCCGCCCTGCTTGCGATCTCGGGCGGGATCTAGGCGAGGCTGGCGCAGAACCGCTGAATGCGCGAGCAGGCCTCCTCCAGCGCGCTCAGTGAGGTCGCGTAGGAGATGCGGAAGAACGGCGAGAGCCCGAACGCCGAGCCCTGCACCACCGCCACACTCTCCGCCTCCAGAAGCTCGGAGACGAAGTCGTCGTCGCTGGCGATGACCTTGCCCGATGGCGCCGTCCTGCCGATCGTCCCGGCGCACGAGGGATAGACGTAGAACGCCCCCTCGGGCTTGGGACAGTGAAGGCCCTTCGCCTGGTTCAGCATCGAGACCACCAGGTCGCGCCGTTCCTGGAAGGCCTTCGCCCGCTCGGCGATGAAGTCCTGCGGCCCGTTCAGCGCCTCGACCGCCGCCCACTGGTTCATGCCCGCCACGTTCGAGGCGGACTGGCTCTGGAGCTTCGCCATCGCCTTGATCAGCGGCTCGGGGCCGGCGCAATAGCCGATGCGCCAGCCGGTCATCGCATAGGCCTTCGAGACGCCGTTCATGGTCAGCGTGCGCTCGTAGAGGCGCGGCTCGACCTGCGCGATCGTCCAGAACGTGAAACCGTCATAGATCAGGTGCTCGTACATGTCGTCGGTCAGCACCCAGACATGGGGATGGCGCAGCAGCACCTCGGCGAGCGCCTGGAGATCCTCTCTTGTGTAGCAGGCGCCCGACGGGTTGGACGGCGCGTTGAGCAGGAACCACTTGGTCTTGGGCGTGATCGCCTTCTCGAGCTGCGCCGGCGTCAGGCGGAAGCCGTTCTCGGCCAGCGTCGGCACGATCACCGGCGTGCCGCCGCCCAGCAGCACGATGTCGGGATAGCTCACCCAGTAGGGCGCCGGGATGACCACCTCGTCGCCGGGGTTCAGCGTCGCCATGAAGGCGTTGTAGATGATCGCCTTGCCGCCCGGCGCCACGAAGGTCTGCGCGACGGTGTAGTCGAGCCCGTTCTCGCGCTTGAACTTGGCGGCGACGGCGGCGCGCAGTTCGGGGATGCCTTCCACCGGCTCGTACTTGGTCTTGCCGGCGCGGATCGCCTTGATCGCCGCTTCCTTGATGTTGTCGGGCGTATCGAAATCCGGCTCGCCGGCGCCGAGGCCGATGACGTCGCGGCCCGCCGCCTTCAGTTCGCGCGCCTTCTGCGTCACGGCGATGGTGGCGGACGGCTTGATGCGGTTCAGCGCTTCGGACAGGAAACGCGGCGGCAGGGCGGACATGTGACGGCCTCGAAACGCGATGTGATGGGCGCGCCTGCCGATAGCAGGAGTCCCCGCGACGGGAAAGCGCCGCGCGCCGCGTTTGCGCCTCAATTCGCCCCGAGCGTCGCGCCCCGACGACGACGTCCCATCCCGAAAGGAGCCCCCATGCCGCTGCATCGCCGCCCCCGCGCCAGGACCGATGGCGGCGCCGGCTGGGATGTCTGGCTGCCGGCCGTCGTCGCCATCGCCGCCGCCCTCTTCATCGTCGGCCTGGCGCAGGCCGCCGAGGCGCCGCGGCCGATCTTCGACGCGGCGCGCTTCGAGCCCTCGGCCGTGGCCCGCGAGAGCGCCGCGGCGGCGCCCCGCGAAGGCCTCGCCGTTCGCCCGGTGGCGGTCGCCGCGCTCCCCGATCTTTCGCCCCGCGCTGCGCCGCCGCCGGACCGGCCCGTGACCGTCGCCCGCAACGAGGAGCGACAGCTGCTGCCGGCAGAGCGGCTGGCGGCGGCGGCCGGGATCGCGGCGTTGCTGGTCCATGTCCTGCTCGTCCTCGCACGCCAATGGCGGCGGACGGAGAGGCTCGCCGCCTGAGTCCGGCGGGACGTCGCGGTCAGGCGATGGCGCGATAGATGTCGGCGGTCGCCCGCGCCGCCTTGGCCCAGGAAAAGGCTTCCGCCTGCACCGGCCCCGCCGCGGACAGCCGCGCCCGCAGCGCCGGATCGTCGGCCAGGCGCTGCAGCGCTTCGCCCCAGGCCTCCGGCTCGGCCGGATCGCACCACAGCACGGCGTCGCCGCCGGTCTCGCGCTTCACCGCGATGTCGGCGGCGATCACCGGCGCCCCATAGGTCATCGCCTCCAGCAGCGGCAGGCCGAAGCCTTCCGCCTTGGACGGCGCGAGGACGCAGAAGGCGTTGGTATAGGCCGCCGCCAGTTCGGCCGGCGAAAGCGCCAGCTGGGCGGCTGCGCCGGCGATCCCGGTCGCGTTCAGCGCGGCGCGCTCCTCGGCGGTGAACGGACCGCCCCCGGCGCAGACCAGCGACAGACCGGTCCGGCGCAGCGCCGGCGCAAGGCCGGGCAGGACGCCGAGGAAATTCTTGTAGTGGCCACGCCGTCCGACGATCAGCACGAAGCCGCCCGCCTCCGACTCGAAGGTCGAGCCCGGGGCGGGCGCGATCTTGTCCGGACGGCCATGCGGCACGGTGAACACGCGGTCCGGCGGCAGCTTCAGAAGCTCGATCACGTCGGCGCGCACCGATTCGGCCGGGCAGACCACCGCATCCGCCTGCGCCGCGAGGCTGGCCTTGTCGTAGTGCGTGTGGCGCACGCCCGGATAGTCCTCGCCCAGGCGCTCCGGGATCATGTCGTGGATCGTCAGCACCACGCGCTTCGCGCGCAGCCCCGGCGGCCGCCAGAACGCGGTCAGGTGATGGATGTCCGAGGAGAGCCGCGCCGAGCGCGCCATGTTCAGCGCGAACAGCGCATGGCGCTGGCGGATCGCCGAGCGGGTCAGGCCCGGCACCTCGCCGAACGAGGGATCGCCGGCATAGCCGCCCGCGAACGCGATCTCGACATCGCCCTGCGCGCGCAGGCCGGCCATCAGCCCTGTCTGATAGGTCGCGATGCCGCCCGGCGGCCAGGCGTAGATCAGGGCGTCGAAGCCGATCGTCGTGGCCTGCGACGCCGCGCTGGCGGCCCCGCCTGCGGTGCGCGGCTCGGATGGTCCTGTCGAACTGAGCATGACGTCCTTGCGCGAGGGCTTCGCCAGAAGGGTCAACGTCGGGCCCTCCCGATTCCGTCGGTTAGGCTGGGGCTCCGGGCGGGGACGTCGTGCGGCATCTCAGCGATCCCAGAAGATGAAGACGGCGGCCAGGACCAGCAGCGCGAAGCCCACCGCGTGGTTCCACTTGAAGCTCTCGCCCAGATAGGCCCAGGCGAAACCGGCGAAGACCGTCAGCGTCACGATCTCCTGGATGCCCTTCAGTTCGGCCGCCGAATAGACCTCCGAGCCCCATCGGTTGGCGGGCACCGCGAAGCAATACTCGACAAAGGCGATACCCCAGCTGGCGAGGATCACCAGCCAGAGCGCCTGATCCTTGAACTTCAGGTGTCCGTACCAGGCGAACGTCATGAAGACATTGGAAATGCCGAGCATCACGACGGTCAGGATCGATACGGGCATACAGGCGACTCGATGGCGTGGACAAGCCAAGCCTTGCACTCGGTCCGCCGCCGCACACCATAAAAATAGTTCACCTAAACATTGAACAACTGCACCTGTGCGGCGCGCCGCTGCTGTTGGCCGGAGCGCCGGGTCGGTCGGACCCGGAACGACACGCGATGGGCAAGGCGCCAGGGAGGCCGGCGGCGTCGACAGGAAGGCCGGCGGGTTCTCTGCCGCCCTGGCGGGCGGCTGCGGCATCGCGCTGCCCAAGGCCGAACAGCCGGGCGGTTGCCGGAACCACGAGCTTGCCACATTGTTTCCCCAAGGATGCGTGACCGGGCCTGACCCGGCGCGCCGTGGAGAGGTGAGGCATGTCCCGATCGATGTTTGCGGCGGCGCTGGCCGCTGCGGTCCTGGCCGGCACGGCGCTGGCCGCCTATGTCGGCAACGAAGTCGTCGGCTCGGGCATGTCGCCCGGCACGCGCTATGACGGCGCGCCCTACAGCAGCGTCCAGGTGCCGGCCGGCGACCCCGCCGCCTGCCGCGAGGCCTGCCGGGGCGATCTGCGCTGTCTGGCCTGGAACTACCGCACGCCCGAGCGCGGCGACCGCACCTCGCAGTGCGACCTGCTCGATTCTGTTCCCACCCTGGTCTGGGACGATTATTCCATATCCGGCGAGATCGGCCGCTCGCGCCCGGCGCCCGACCCGGACGAGACCGTCGTGCCGCGCACGCCCGACACCTCCGGCAATCCGCCCCCGCCCTACGATCCCGCCGGCCAGTCCGCCGATGCCTTCTGGGGCCAGTATGCGATGGAACAGGGCGCCGAAGCGGCGGGCGACGCCTACGCGACATGGACCTATGTCGCCAAGGGGGACGGCGGCCTGACGCGCTGCGCCACGGCCTGCGCCGGCGACGACAAGTGCCGCGCCTTCGTGGTGCGCAGCGACGCCGAACTCGCCCCCAAGCCTCAGGTCATGTGCGAGCTGAAGGCCTCGCCCGGCAAGCTGCTGCGCAACCCCGATGCGGTCACCGGCCTGAAGCGCTGAAGCCGGGCGTTTGAGCCGGCCGGTGAAACCCGAGGCCGGGCTGGCGCGTATCATGGGTCAGTTGAAGGAAGCCCCATGATCGCCCCACCCGGCACCGCCCTCGTCCGCTCCGCCCTGCTCGCCGCGATCCTTGCGCTCGCGCCCGCCGCCGCCCAGGAACCGCCGCCGCTCCAGACGGTCGCCGCGGTCGATCTCCAGCGCTATCTCGGCCTCTGGCACGAACAGGCGCGCTACGAGAACTGGTTCCAGGGACCGGAGTGCCTCAACGTCACCGCCGAGTACGGTCTCGACGAGGACGGCGACATCTCGGTCGTCAACACCTGCCGCGACGCGGCGGGCCAGGTGACGGACCGGGCCGAGGGCTACGCCTATGTCGCCGATACCCAGACCCGGGCCAGGCTGAGGGTGTCGTTCCAGTGGCCGTTCTTCGGCGACTACTGGATCGTCGCGCTGGCCGACGACTATTCCTGGGCGATCGTCAGCGAACCGGAGCGCGAGTATCTGTGGATTCTCACCCGCGAGGCGGCCATCGGCGAGGCGCTGCGCGCCGATCTCGTCGCCCGCGCGGCGGCGCTCGGCTTCGATCCCGCGAAGCTCTATTTTTCGGCGCGGCCGGCGGGCTGACGCGCCGGCTCAGTCCTTCTTGAACAGCAGCTTGTCGATGCGCGGGCCGTCCATGTCGACGACCTCGATGCGCCATCCTTCCCACTCGGTCACCTCGCCATCGCGCGGCAGCCGCTTGAAGGCCTGCAGCGCGAGGCCGGCGGCGGTGTGGAAGCCGATCGAGTCGTCGGTCTTGAGGCCCAGCGCGTCCTCCAGCTCGATCAGGTCGCAGCGCCCGTCGACAAGATAGGAACCGTCCTCGCGCGCGATCACCGAGGGCGTCGAGGGCGAATGCTCTTCCTGCAGTTCGCCGGCGATCGCCGACAGAAGATCGTGCGGCGTCACCACGCCCTGGATCGAGCCGTATTCGTCCACCACCACCGCCAGATGCGACGGCTGCGACTTGAACAGCTGCAGCAGGTTCAGCGCGGTCGCCGATTCGGGCACGTAGATCGGCTGGGTCAGCGCGGCGCGAACGTCGAACGGCTTGTCCGCCAGCAGCGCGTCGAGCAGGGTCTTCTTCAGCACCACGCCCAGCGGCTCGTCGATGCTGCCGTTCTGGCCGACCAGGATGCGCGAGAAGGGCGATTCGCGGATCTCGTCGCGCACCTTGGCTTCGCCGTCGCCCAGATCGATCCAGTAGATGTCGCGGCGCGGCGTCATGATGCTCTCGACGCTGCGGTCGGCGAGCCGCAGCACCTCCACCATCATGCGCCGCTCCTCGTGCTCGATCGCCCCGGCTTCGGCGCCCTCGGCGAGCACGGTCTTCACTTCCTCTTCGGTGACCCCCTGGCTGGTCGGCACCTTGATGCGCAGCAGCCACAGCGTCGTGGCGCTCGTCCACTGCATCAGCATGACCAGCGGCCGCGCCAGCTTGGCGATCAGGTTGAGCGGCCGGGCGACCCGCGAGGCGATGATCTCGGGAAAGGCCAGCGCGATGCGCTTGGGCACCAGCTCGCCGAAGATCACCGACAGGAAGGTGATCGCGATGACCACCAGGACGAAGGCCACCGTCTCGCCGTTCGGCGCGATCCAGGAAATCCGGTCGAGCGATCCGCCCAGCCGTTCGGCCAGCGTCGCGCCGGAGACCGCTGCGGCGATGGTGCCGACAAGGGTGATGCCGATCTGCACCGCCGACAGGAACCGGCTCGGTTCGTCGAACAGCTGCAGCGCGACCCGGGCGCCCGGATGGCCCTGCTCGGCCATGGCGGCCAGCCGCATCCGCCGCGACGAGACGATCGCCATTTCGGACATGGCGAAGAAGCCGTTGAGAACGATGAGGACGGCGACGAGGGTGAGTTCGAGGGCCAGCATGGAAGGCGGGTCTTATATCCGGCCCGGTGCCCCGAGCGCCAGCGCCGAAACAAGGCCGCCGGCAAGGGGCCGCGGCCTCGCCTCCCGATCTTGTTACCGCCCTCACGCAATCGCAAGGTGCGCAGGGGGGCGGCCGGGAGCATGGTTGCAGGGCGCGCACAGGCGCCGGGGCCAAGGGCGTCGGATGTGGGATCGCGCTTCAGGGTTGGAGGGCACGATGAATTTCAAGTCAGTCGGTATGGCGCTGGCCGCGGCATCGTTCGCGGCGTTGGGGTCCGCCAGTGCGGCGGTCATGGTGGTCGGCAACGGGCCGGAACTGGCCTGCTACAACTCCGCCAAGGCCGGCGAAACCAGCAATCTGGCGATCAAGGACTGCACCGAGGCGCTCGAGAACGGCGCCCTGTCGCCGCGCGACCGCGCCGCGACGTTCACCAACCGCAGCGCCATGCTGGTGACCCGCGGCGACGCCAAGGAGGCGCTGGCCGACACCGACAACGCCCTCAGGATCGAACCCTCGATGACCGCCGCCTCGGTCAACCGCGCCGCGGCGCTGATCGAGCTGTCGCGCTACGAGGAAGCCCGCACCACCATCGATGCGGCGATCCCGCTCGCCACCGGCGTGGAGCTGCAGCGCGCGCTCTATAACCGCGCGGTCGCCCGCGAGGCGCTGGGCGACGTCAAGGGCGCCTATGCCGACCTGAAGCGGGCGCTCGAGCTCGACCCGTCCTTCGAGGCGGCCCGAATCGAGCTGACGCGCTACCAGGTGGTCCGCAAGTAGGACGCCGTCTCGGGGGAGACGCGGGCGGGAGGCGGCGGTGCGGCGACGTATCGCTTCTCTCCCCCCCGTCCGCCGTGCCAGTCTCCCCGGACCTCAAGGGGAGACCAAAGATGAAGATTCTCGGTATCGCGGCGCTCGCCGCCGGCGCGCTGGTCCTGGCGGCCTGCGGCGGCGGCTCGTCGCACGCCTCGTGCAAGGACCAGGCGACGACTACGGCCTACATGCAGAAGTTCACCACCGACATGACCTCGGCGATCACGTCGGGCAAGGTCGATCCGTCGAAGGCCAGCGAGATCCAGGCCGACCTGATGAAGATCCCGGACGGCGTCAAGGAAGGCGACTACGGCGGAATCTGCGTGAAGGTCGACGAGATCAAGAAGAAGTACGGCATCTAGGCCGCTCGGGTCTGGACAAGGAGAAGCGGGGCCTCGGCCCCGCTTTTTTTGTCGCCGGGCGCTTCAGGGATTGTTCCGCCATGACCGACGCCGCTCCCCGGGCCAGACCGGCCATGAGGCTGACCTGGCGCATCGTCCTCGGCCTCGCGGTTCTCGGCATCGTCGGCCCGGCCCTCGCGGCGCTCGCCATCGCCGGCTGGGGCGCGCTGATGGGCTGCGCCCCGGACGCCCCGTCCTGCGGCGGCCTCGATCTCGGCGCCGCCCTCGCCTTCGCGCTGGAATGGGCATGGAAGCGCATCCTCGACGTACCCGGCCTCGCCATCCTCGTCGCCATCGCCGCCGTCGCCGCCGCCTTCGGTTTCGCGCCGCGCGGCCGCGCCGTGACATGGAGCTTCATGACCGCCTGCTGGGGCTGCATCGCGGCCCTGATCCTGCCCTTCGTGGCGGTGTTCTCGGCGATGCCGGAGGGTTGCCGCATCACCGAGGCCGGCGCGGCGGGCTGCATCGTCTGGGGCCACAAGATGGGCATGGCCTACGAGGCCGCCGGCGCCGCCTTCTGGTGGTCGATCGTCATCGTCCCGGTCAGCCTCGGCGGCGTCCTGCTGACCTTCATCCTGGCGAGCCTGAGGCAGCGTCTTGCCCGCTCCGGTTGAGGGCGGAATGCCGCAGCCCAAACGGCGCGCCAAGCTGCGATAAGGCGCCGTCAACCGAGGAGGGATTCCTGCCCATGAGACTGTTCACCATCACCCTGATGACGGCCGGCGCGCTGGCCCTGGCGGCCTGCGGCGACAGCGGCAAAGGCGGCGGCTCGACCGCCGGCGCCGACCATGCCGTCTGCAAGGACGTCGCCTCGACCTCCGACTACGTCCAGAAGATTTCGGCCGAGATCGCGCAGGCCGGCGCTTCCGGCAAGATCACCGCCGAGCAGGCCCAGAAGGCCGCCGAGAAGATGCAGGCCGAGATGAAGGCCGGCATCGGCGAGAACGCCGTCGAGCGTCCGGTCGGCTATATGTGCGTCGTGATGGACAACCTGAAGAAGGAACTCGGCCTCTAGGCCGCTCCGCCTTCATCGGCGTTCGAAACGGGGCCGTGGGGACTTTTCCCCGCGGCCCCTTTCGTTCATACTTCGTTCCATGCCCTCCGCCCCGCCCCCCGGTTTCGCCGATGCCGCCGCGACCTTCGACCGTCAGGGCGCGATGTGGATGCCGCACCGCCCGCAGCGGCCGGAGAAGTCGGAAGGCGGCAAGCGCTTCCATCTGGTGAGCCCCTACGAGCCCAAGGGCGACCAGCCGGCCGCCATCGCCGAGCTGGTGCGCGGCATCGAGGTTCTGGGCGAGAAGGACCAGGTGCTGCTCGGCGTCACCGGCTCGGGCAAGACCTACACGATGGCGCAGATCATCGCGCGCACGCAGCGGCCCGCCCTCGTCCTCGCCCCGAACAAGACCCTCGCCGCCCAGCTCTACGCCGAGTTCAAGTCGTTCTTCCCGGAGAACGCGGTCGAGTATTTCGTCTCCTACTATGACTACTACCAGCCCGAGGCCTACGTGCCCCGGACCGACACCTATATCGAGAAGGAATCCTCGGTGAACGAGCAGATCGACCGCATGCGCCATTCGGCGACGCGGGCGATCCTGGAGCGCGACGACGTCATCATCGTCGCCTCGGTGTCGTGCATCTACGGCATCGGCGCGGTCGAGACCTACACGGCCATGACCTTCAGCGTGAAGGTCGGCGAGCGGCTCGACCGCAACAAGTTCCTCGCCGATCTCACCGCCCTGCAATACCGCCGCAACGACGCCAATTTCGTGCGCGGCTCGTTCCGCGTGCGCGGCGACACGATCGACCTCTTCCCGGCCCACCAGGAAGACCGCGCCTGGCGCATCGAATTGTTCGGCGACGAGATCGAGGCGATCCACGAATTCGATCCGCTGACCGGCGCGAAGACCGGCCGGCTCGACACCGTCAAGTTCTACGCCAACTCGCACTACGTGACGCCGCGCCCGACGCTGAACCAGGCGGTCAAGGGCATCATGGACGAACTGCGCGCCACGCTCGACGACTTCCGGTCGCGCGGCAAGCTGCTCGAGGCCCAGCGCCTCGAACAGCGCACCCAGTTCGACATGGAGATGATCCAGGCGACCGGCTCCTGCGCCGGCATCGAGAACTATTCGCGCTGGCTCACGGGGCGCAAGCCGGGCGAGCCGCCGCCCACCCTTTTCGAATACATCCCGGAGAACGCCCTCGTCTTCGCCGACGAAAGCCACGTCACCGTGCCGCAGATCGGCGCGATGTATCGCGGCGACTTCCGGCGCAAGTCGACGCTCGCCGAATACGGCTTCCGCCTGCCCTCCTGCATGGACAACCGGCCGCTGAAGTTCGAGGAGTGGGACGCGATGCGCCCCCAGTCGGTCTTCGTCTCGGCGACGCCCGGCGACTGGGAGATGGAGCGCACCGGCGGCGTCTTCGTGGAGCAGGTCATCCGCCCGACCGGCCTGATCGACCCGCCGGTCGAGATCAGGCCCGTCGACACCCAGGTCGACGACCTCATCGCCGAATGCAAGGCGGTCGCGCAGCAGGGCTACCGCGCCCTCGTCACCACGCTCACCAAGCGCATGGCCGAGGACCTCACCGAATACATGCACGAGCAGGGCATCCGCGTCCGCTACATGCACTCCGACGTCGAGACGCTGGAGCGCATCGAGATCATCCGCGACCTGCGCCTCGGGGCCTTCGACGTGCTCATCGGCATCAACCTGCTGCGCGAGGGCCTCGACATTCCCGAATGCGCCCTCGTCGCCATTCTCGACGCCGACAAGGAAGGCTTCCTGCGCTCCGAGACCTCGCTGATCCAGACCATCGGCCGCGCCGCCCGCAACGTCGACGGCAAGGTCGTCCTCTATGCCGACCGCATCACCGGCTCGATGGAGCGGGCGATGGCGGAAACCGATCGCCGCCGCGAGAAGCAGCGCGCCTACAACGAGCTGCACGGCATCACGCCGGCCACCATCAAGCGCGACATCGCCAATATCCTCGGCAGCGTCTACGAGCAGGACCACGTCACCGTCGAGGCCGGTTTCGCCGACGAGGCGACGCCCTTCATCGGGCACAATCTGCGCGGCCATATCGAGGATCTGGAGCGCCGCATGAAGGACGCCGCCAGCAACCTCGAATTCGAGGAGGCGGGCCGCCTGCGCGACGAAATCCGCCGCCTCCAGGCGACCGAGCTCGCCATCGCCGACGACCCCTTCGCCCGCCAGCAGACCATCGAGCGCAAGGCGTCGGAGATGACGGTCGAAGACCTCCGGCGCGGCGCCGCACTGTCCTCCCCGGCCCGGCGAGGCGCCGGTCCCCTTTCCTCCCCCGCCCTGCGAGGCGCCGGACCCCTTTCCTCCCCCGTTCACGGGGGAGGTGGCGGCGAAGCCGACGGAGGGGGCACACGGGGCGCTGGCGCCGACGCCGGCAGCCCGCGCAAGACCCGCGGCGCCATCCCCAAGCGCGAACGCACCACCGGCGGCACCGACGACCTGCTCCTGCCGCCCCTTCCCCCTGCGGGGGAAGGTGGTCCCGAAGGGACCGGAAGGGGGCCCGAGAAAAAGACCGGCCGCGCCAAAGCCGACTTCGAAGTCCGCCCCCACAAACTCAAGGGTAAACGGCTGGCGCGGCCGAACGCGCCGAAGACGTTTGGGAGCCGGAGGAAGTGACGTTGACGCGTATGAGCGTGATTGTTTCTTGTAAGTTCAGCTAGTTTTTCAGTCCAAGTTGGCGGCGAGTCGAACGCCTGACGCCTGAGGCAGATTCAGTATGAAAAA
>JAEUMK010000042.1 GCA_016792565.1 Alphaproteobacteria bacterium | reverse complement strand
TGCGCGGCAGAGAAATCACCATTCGCCTTTGATCTTGCAGACCATTTCATCAAGGTGCCAGCGGGGGAAGGGGTTCTGCCGGCGCCGCTTCAGATGGGCAGCAATCTGCGGCCGGAACGTGCTGGCCCAGCAGCGGATCGTCTCGCAGGTGACGTCGATACGCTGCTAGGCGAGCACCTCCTCGACGTCACGAAGGCTGAGGGCGAATCGGAAGTGCAACCAAGCAGCGTGTCGGATCACCGAGGGGGGCTTTCTCCTATGATCGAGACTGACCGCACAGCGCCCCCGCATTGGCGACGACACAGGCCGCCACCGGAGCAAGGTTTACGCGCGCCTGGCAGCGCCACAGGCTCCTCTCAGCAACCGGCTCATCTGAGATGCGCCGGTTGACGTGGATCAATGGTGGACGCATCCCCGGTGTTCGCGTCATTTATCTGTCGCCGCATCGCGTCATAGAAGGGCCATGTCCGGCCTCTCTGCCGAACACCAGTCCGAAGTCCCAGTCGGTTCCCCATGAGCATTCGAAATTTCGACGCCTTTTTCTCGCCAGCCTCCGTCGCGCTGATCGGTGCCAGCCGGAAGGAGCACTCGGTGGGCGCGGTGGTCGCGCGCAATCTTCTGGGCGGCGGTTTCAAGGGCGAGATTTACCTCGTCAATCCGCACGCGGAGGACATCTCCGGACAGCGCGTCTATGCCGACGTCGCCGCGCTGCCGCGCGTGCCCGACCTGGCGATCATCACGACGCCCGCGCCTGCGGTGCCGGACGCTATCGCCCAGTTGGCGGCGAAGGGCGCGCGCGCGGCGGTTGTCATCACGGCGGGGTTCGGGTCGCACGACGCCGATGGGCCGGCTTTGCGTCAGCGGATGCTGGACGCGGCCCGGCCTGCGACGCTCAGGATCATGGGGCCGAATTGCCTCGGCTTGCTCGTGCCGACCATCGGACTCAATGGCAGTTTCGCGCCCGTGCAGCCCAGGGCCGGCGGCATCGGCTTCGCCGCGCAGTCTGGCGCGATGATCACTGCCGTGCTCGACTGGGCGGACGGGCGAGGCATCGGCTTTTCATCGCTTGCGTCGCTGGGCGACATGGCCGACGCGGATTTCGGCGATCTGCTCGACTACTACGCGAACGACACAGCGACTACCGGCGTCCTGCTCTATATCGAGCACGTGACGCAGGCGCGCAAGTTCATGTCGGCAGCACGGCGCGTCGCGCGTCTCAAACCCGTCGTCGTCATCAAGGCGGGGCGCCACGAGGAGGGACAGCGCGCGGCAGCATCCCACACCGGCGCACTTGCGGGATCGGACGCCGTCTACGACGCGGCGTTCCGCCGCGCGGGCATGTTGCGGGTGACGACGCTGACCGATCTCTTCGACGCTGTGGAGCTCTTGTCCACGCAGCAGCGGGTGAGTGGCGACCGGCTCGCCATTCTCACCAACGGCGGCGGCGCGGGCGTTCTCGCTACCGACACGCTGGTCGATGAAGGCGGGCGTCTCGCGACGCTAGCGCCCGAAACGATCGCGGCGCTCGGCGCCGTCCTGCCCAGGACCTGGAGCCAGGCGAACCCTGTCGACATCATCGGCGATGCGGATGGCGCGCGCTATGGTGCAGCGACGGCGGCGGTGCTGGCCGACCCGAACGCCGACGCCGTGCTTGTCCTCAATTGCCCGACGGCGGTCGCCGACTCTCAGGAGGGCGCGCGGGCCGTGGCACGGACTACCGCGGCGCAGAATCCTCAAACACGCAAGCCCGTCTTCACGGTATGGCTGGGACGCGAGGGCGCGACCCCTGCGCGCTCGGTGTTCAAAGAGGCGCGTCTGCCGACGTTCGAAACGCCCGACGAAGGCGTTCGCGCCTTCATGCATCTCGCACGGCACGCGAAGGCGCAAGCGCTGCTGATGGAGGCGCCGGAGCCGCCCGAGCCGGTGGGTCACGAGGCGCGCCTGCAGGCGCGGTCGGCGATCACGGCGGCGCGGCTTGGCGGGAGGACGCTTCTGACCGAGATCGAGGCGAAGCGGGTCCTCGCCGCCTATCGGATTCCCATCGTCGAGGCGCGCGCGGCGCGCACGCCCGCGGCGGCGGGGCAGGTGGCGCTCGCGCTCGGGCTTCCGGCGGCGATCAAGATTCTCTCGCCCGACATCACGCACAAGACCGACGTGGGCGGCGTCGCGCTCAACCTCAACACCGAGGTCGATGTCGAGGTGGCGGCGGAGCGCATGCTCGCGCGCGTTGCAAAGGCCGTTCCCCAGGCGCGCATCGAGGGATTCTCCGTGCAGCGTATGGCCTCCAAGCCGGGCGCGCACGAGCTTATCTGCGGCATTGCCGACGATCGCACCTTCGGGCCCGTCATCATGTTTGGGCAGGGCGGTACATCGGTCGAGGTCGTGCGCGACAAGGCGCTGATGCTGCCGCCGCTCAACGACGCGCTCGTCCGCGACATGATCGAGCGCACCCGCGTTGCTCGGCTTCTCAAGGGCTATCGTGACCGGCGGCCGGCCGACATGGATGCCATTGTCGGTGTCTTGTTGCGGCTCGCTGAGCTGTCGGCCGACATCCCCGAGATCGCGGAACTCGACATTAATCCGCTGTGGGCGGACGCCGAGGGAGTCTTGGCGCTGGATGCACGTATCACGCTGCGACCCGAGCACGATGGCGATCACCGGCGCTTCGCCATCCTTCCCTATCCCCAAGCGCTCGAATCCGGGCTCACCACGCGCTCGGGCGGCGTCTATCAGGTGCGGCCGATCCGGCCTCACGACGAGAATCATCTTCAAGCGATGATTGCGGCCAGTGATCCCGACGACATCCGAATGCGCTTTCTTGGCGCGCTCAGAGCCTTGCCGCGCCAGCTTGCTCAGCGCCTCACGCAGATCGATTACGACCGCGAAATGGTATTCGTGGCCGCACCTGCGGATGCGCCTGACCATTTGGCGGGTGTCGTGCGCCTCGCCTGCGATCCCGATTTCGAGCGCGGCGAGTACTCGGTATTCGTGCGCAGCGATCTCAAGGGACGAGGGCTGGGCTACGCGCTCATGCAGGCGATAATCACCTATGCGAAGACGCGCGGCTTGAAGGAAATCTTCGGCGACGAGCTGGCGGAAAACGAGCGGATGTTGACGATGACGAGGGAGTTCGGCTTCACGACTGCGGGCAAGGCAGGGGAGCCGGGCATTGTCGAGGTGACGCTGAAACTCTGAGTGAATGGAATAGGGGCGCCTTCGTCACCGGCGCCGCCGGGAAATCTCAGGGTGGCGATAGCAAGTTGAATCGTCGCTTTGGAGATGCTTCGTCGCGCGGCGGCACCTTGGACTGGCCGCGAATTGAGCGCCGCAACTGTTCGGTGCGCATCGTGGGGCTTCGTTGGCCGCATCGGCTCTGCGCTGGACCATCAGCTCCTCGAAGTCTCGGAAGCTAGCTGGAGCCGGAAATTGAGCCGCACGCCGTGCCACATGACCGTGAGGGGAATTGGTGCCACTTGGCGCGATTTCATGCCCACAGCCTCGCCGATCCACGCACGTACCTAAGGTGATACTGGCCTAGGGATGGTGCGCCTGACAGCACCCTCGGCGAGCGGGACGTCGAATGATGACATCTCAGTCAGGGCAGGCAATGCTTCCCCATTGGCGATGCGAAAGGTTTGACCCGAACCTTGGCAGCTTCGCGGCCGGGAGGAGGAGACATGCAGGGAGGTGCGCTGCGTGGCTAAGAGACGTGCCGCCACCCGAACGACGCGGGCGGGCCTGCCTCTTATCGTCCTGAGCACCGAGCCGGGGCTTACCCTGCAGGACCGGATTCGGCGCGCCGTGCGCGAGGCAGTCGAGGCCGGCACGCTGCCCGCCGGTAGCCGCATGCCCTCATCGCGCGTCCTCGCCGGACAGCTTGGGGTCGCGCGCAATACGGTCGTGCTGGCTCTTCAGACGCTGCTGGACGATGGAGTCTTGTCCGCCCGTGCGCGCAGTGGCCTCTATGTCGCCGAGGACGGCGGGACGCCGGTGCCGAGGTTGGAGACCATAGGCGGGCCATCGGAGGCGAACCCGCATCAGGCATGGCGCGGCCGGTTTCGTTCCGCCGAAATTGAACGGTCGGCTTTTCGGTTGCCCCCGGACTGGCAGCGCTACCCGTTTCCGCTGCTGACGGCCCAGTTCGACCGCTCACTTTTCCCCGTCCGCGAATGGCGAGAAGCGCAGCGGCATGCGCTGAGCGTTCGGGAGATGGATCGTCTGACCGGGTCGGCCGGTGAGGCGGACGATCCGCTGCTCATCGAGCAGATCCGCACCCGTATACTGCCGCGTCGAGGCGTTAGTGCGAGGCCCGAGGAGATCCTCGTGACAGCCGGGGCACAGCAGGCGCTGTTTCTCGCGACCGAATTGCTGGCCGGTCCTTCAACGCATGCCGTGGTCGAAGAGCCCGGCAATCCCGACATGCGCCGATTGTTGGCGCGCCGCGGTGCAAAACTCCAGCTTCAGCCTGTCGATGAGGCAGGGCTGGTGGTCAACGCAGGTCTG
The DNA here is from genome assembly GCA_016792565.1 of Alphaproteobacteria bacterium. Lineage (GTDB taxonomy): Bacteria > Pseudomonadota > Alphaproteobacteria > Micropepsales > Micropepsaceae > JADZAI01. The sequence continues at coordinate 3,309 of JAEUMK010000042.1, read as the reverse complement.
AGCCGTGCCGACATTGTGTATGTTTCGCCCAGCCACCAAAGACCAACAGCGGCGACAATGAGCATGCCGCGACGACGGGCCTTGCTCGACTCGGCGCGCGAGAACGACTTCCTGATCATCGAGGACGACTTCGAGTGCGAGACACACTATCTCGACCGGGCGTATCCGGCGATTGCCGGCATGCAGACAGATGGGCGGGTGATCTACGTCGCAAGTCTCTCGCGCATTCTGGCGCCGGCTCTGCGCCTCGGGTTCATGGTAGCGCCACCGGAAATGATTGAAGCGGCGCGCCGCCTCAGGACCTTGGTGAGCCGCCACCCTCCGCTGAACAACCAGCGGGCAGCAGCACTCTTCCTGTCCCTTGGGCACTATGATGCCGTGATGCGGCGCCTGTCGCGCGTTCTGCGCCTTCGACTGCTCGCCTTGCGCGACGCGCTCAACCACTATCTGCCGCAATGGGTTGCCATTCCGCCGATTCGTGAGGGAACAACCTATTGCGTTCAGGGCCCCCCGGATCTCGACAGTGCGGCGCTGCTCAATGAGGCAGCGGCGCGTGGCGTCCTGATCGAGCCGCTTGACGACTATTTCGGCCGGGCCGATCCGCCCAGAAACATGTTTCGCGTCGGCGTGACGAGCATTGAGAAGGATCGGATACGAGAGGGCGTCGCCCGCCTTTCCGAAGCTGTACGAGCCTTGACTATGGATGTTTCTGCCGCGTTGCCCGCGGACGGCGCCGGGAGTCTTCGGGGACCAGCGCTTCGCAAGGCAATGCGCGGCGCGACACTCCTGTGCCGAACTGTTTACGGGGACCCCTGCACGATCGAACTGGCCCCTGATGGCGCCATGTCGGGCCGCGCAGGCGCCGACGGCGAGGACATCGACACGGGCCGGTGGTGGGTCGAGGGCGATCTGTGGTGCCGACAGTGGACCAGCTGGGCCTATGGCGAGGTCTCCCGACTGCGCGTCAGGATAACCGGCGACCGGATAGAGTGGTTCAGGCCGGAAGGTGGCTCGCTTGTCGATGCGGGCGTGCTGGCCCGGACGGATTAGTCCAGTTTGCGCGCTGTGGCGCGCCATACCCATCTGGACCAACAGATAGCCGCGATCTGGCGCTAAGCCCCAAGTGCAATTCTTGACACTGTGATGACGCCCGCATGCGCGGGCAGGGGGACAGATGCGCCGTTTCGCGATCGCCGGGCTTCAGCTCGTGCTGACCAAGAAGGACAATCTGCAGCAGCTTGCCGAAGAGGTGCGGCTGCTGAAAGCGCGGCTGCCGTGGGTGCAGATGGTCGTCCTGGGCGAACTCAGTGCCTATGGACCGGGCCTTGAGAACGCCGAACCCCAGGGCGGCAGGGCCGAGGGGGCCTTCTGCGATATCGCACGCCGTCACGGGATCTGGTTGGTGCCCGGATCGTACTACGAGCGCGAGGGGGAGCACGTCTTCAATGTCGCGCCGGTCATCGACCCGAACGGCCAGGTTATCGCCCGCTATCGGAAAATGTATCCCTTCGCACCGTACGAGGCCGGCGTGGCATCGGGCAACGCGTTCTGCGTATTCGACGTGCCGGGCGTTGCCCGGTTCGGAGTGTCGATCTGCTACGACATGTGGTTTCCCGAAACGACACGGGCCCTCGCATGGATGGGTGCAGAGGCGGTCATCCATCCCACCATGACGAACACGATTGACCGCGATGCGGAACTGGCAATCGCGCGCGCAAGCGCTGCGCAGAACCAGCTCTACTTCATCGACGTCAATGTTGCCGGCCGGCTCGGCTTTGGCAGGTCCTGCGCCTATGGGCCTGGCGGCGAGATTTTGCACGCGGCTGGTTCGGGCCACGAGCCCTTTGCCCTCGAACTGGATTTCGAACATGTCCGCCTGGCACGCCAGCGCGGCTGGAACGGGATTGGGCAAGTGCTCAAGAGCTTCCGCGACACGCCCATCGACTATCCCCAGTACCGCCCCGGCGCCCGCAACTCGCAGACACTGGAACGGCTGGGTCCGCTTGAGCGCCCGCCAGAGTTTCCCACCGCCTCCGACGCCGAGGATCGCACATGACCGCTCCAACCAAGACAACGTCGCGCCGACTGCCGGTTTTTGCAGCTGTTCTGCTCGGCTCCACCGCGCTCTACTGGTCGATACCCATCGACGCTTTGGCGCAGGACGCCGTGCCGATCACGGCCGATTCCGCGGCACCCAGCGCCGAGGAAGAGGTCACTGTGACGGCGACGCGGCGCAGCCAGCGCGTGCTGGATGTTCCCTATAACATCACCGCCATCCCTGGGACCAAGATCGAGGATCAGAAGATACTCGATGCGCCGGAGCTGATGCGCGGGGTTCCCGGCGTCAACTATGTTGACCGCGGCGCGCGCAACGCGGCCGTCGTTGACGGAATCCGCATTCGCGGCGTCAATACCGACAGCGCCGCTCTGGGCGACTACGCCGTATCGGCGGTCTCGGCGGTCGCGACCTATGTCGACGAGACGCCGCTGTTCGCCAATTTCCTCCTTCGCGATATCGAGCGGGTCGAGGTGCTTCTGGGACCGCAGGGCACCCTCTACGGCTCCGGCGCGCTGGGAGGTACGGTGCGGTATCTGAGCCGGAAGCCTCAGCTGGGAGAGACGTCGGTCTCGGCCAGCGCCACGATGTCGAACGTCAACGGCTCTGGCGGCATTGGTTGGGCCGGAGACCTGACGATCAACCTGCCCATAGGCGAAAAGCTGGCGTTGCGGGTCACCGGCTCCATTCTGGACTATCCCGGGATCACCGACTACGTGAACCTCTATGAGCTCGATGCGACTGGCGCGCCTGCGGCGCCGCTCGGCGTACTCAACCCGGCGGCGGCTTATACGTCGAAGCGGGACGCCGACTTCTTGCGCACGCAGTTCGTACGCGCATCGCTGCTGTGGGAACCGGTAGACTGGTTCGATGCGACGGTGAAGGTCGCCTACCAGAAGGACGAGTATGGCGGCCGGCGCGGCAACACGCTTGGCAGCGATGGCTTCGGCCGGCCCTATGAGCGCTTCGAGAACGGCTCGGTGCAGCTTGAACCCGGCGCCCGCGATGTGACGTGGACCGCACTGGAGGCGAATATCGACCTCGGCTTCGCGACGCTGACGTCCAGCTCGTCCTACTACGAACACGAGGGCGACAGCACCAGCGAGAATACGGGCTTCTACGCTCAATCCGGCTTCCTGTCCTTCTACTACAACTATCCCAGGCCGATGGCCTCGGCAGTGCGCACCTATGCCGACGAGGCGTTCATCCAGGAGTTGCGGCTGGTCTCGAAGCCCGGCACGACGATCGACTAT
>JAEUMK010000040.1 GCA_016792565.1 Alphaproteobacteria bacterium | reverse complement strand
GCGAGGGCGTTGTCCTGGATGAAGGCGCGGCGCGGCTCGACCGCATCGCCCATCAGCTTGACGAAGAGATCGTCGGCCGTGTCGGCATGGTCGACCTTCACCTGCAGCAGCGAGCGCGCGTTCTCGTCGAGCGTCGTCTCCCAGAGCTGGTCGGCGTTCATCTCGCCGAGGCCCTTGTAGCGCTGCACGGTGACGCCCTTCTCGCCCCAGGCGATGATCGCGTCCAGCAGCGCGAGCGGCCCCAGTACCTCGCGCTGATCGGCGCCGCGCTTGAGCACGCCGCCGCGTTCGAAGGCGTGCTGGAGATCGGGCGTCATGCGGTCGAGCTTGCGGGCGTCGGCGCTGGCGATCAGCGCACCGTCGATGACGACGGCTTCGGTGACGCCGCGGACCTCGCGGCTGAAGGCGAGGCCGCCGTCGTCGGTTGCGACGCCCTGCCAGCCCTTCTCGTATTCGTCGGCCATGATGTCGAGGCGGCGCGCGATATAGGCGGCGGCCTCCCGCGCCTTGGCTTCGTCGCGCAGCAATTCGGCGTTGAGCGCGCCGCCGATCGCCGCCTGCTCCAGCACGAAGGCGGGGTAACGGTGGGCGAGCACGTCGATCGCCGCCTTCGCCTGGCGGGCCTTGGCGACCAGCGCCCTGAGTTCGCTCCCCGCGATCTGTTCGCCCGAGCGCAGCGTCAGAACCGCGCCGTTCGAGCCCTCGTCGATGAGATACTCGTCGTAGTCGCGCTGGTCCTTGATGTAGCGGAAGCTCTTGCCGCGCGAGACCTTATAGAGCGGCGGCTGGGCGATGTAGACATAGCCGCGCTCGATGAGCGCCGGCATCTGCCGATAGAAGAAGGTCAGCAGCAGCGTGCGGATATGGGCGCCGTCGACGTCGGCGTCCGTCATGATGATGATCTTGTGGTAGCGCAGCTTGTCGATGTTGAACTCCTCGCGCCCGATGCCGGTGCCGAGCGCCGAGATCAGCGTCGCGATCTGTTCGGATCCGAGCATCTTGTCGAAGCGGGCGCGCTCGACGTTCAGGATCTTGCCGCGCAGGGGCAGGATCGCCTGGTTCTGGCTGTTGCGCCCGCCCTTGGCGGAACCGCCGGCGCTGTCGCCCTCGACGATGAAGATCTCGCTCTTGGCCGGATCGCGCTCGCGGCAATCGTGCAGCTTGCCGGGCAGCGAGGCGCTGTCGAAAGCCCCCTTGCGGCGGGTCAGCTCGCGCGCCTTGCGCGCCGCCTCGCGCGCCGCGGCGGCCTCCACGACCTTGGAGACGATCGCCTTGGCCTCGTTCGGGTTCTCCTCGAACCACGAGGCGAGGCGCTCGCCGGCCAGCGATTCCACCACCGGACGCACTTCCGAGGAGACGAGCTTGTCCTTCGTCTGGCTGGAGAATTTGGGGTCCGGCACCTTCACCGAGAGGACGCAGGTGAGCCCCTCGCGCGCGTCGTCGCCGGTCAGCGTCACCTTCTCCTTCTTGGCGATGCCGCTCTCGGACGCATAGCCGTTGACGACGCGGGTCAGCGCGGCGCGGAAGCCGGCGAGATGCGTGCCACCGTCGCGCTGCGGGATGTTGTTGGTGAAGCAGTGCATGCTCTCGTGGTAGCTGTCGTTCCACCACAGCGCGAACTCCACCGTGATGCCGTCGCGCTCGGCGCTGGCCGTCATGGGCGCGGCGATCAGCGGCTTCTTGGTGCGGTCGAGATAGCGCACCATCTCGGCGAGGCCGCCCTCGTATTTCAGCCGCGTCTCGCGCTTCTCCACGCCCCTCAGGTCGGTGAGCGCGATCGCGACGCCGGAATTGAGGAAGGCGAGTTCGCGCAGCCGGTGCTCCAGCGTCTCGAAGCTGAACTCGGTCTTGGTGAAGGTCCCGGTCGAGGGCAGGAAGGTGACTTCCGTGCCCTTGAGCCCCGGGGCCTCGCCGACGATGGCGAGCGGGGCTTCCGCGACGCCGTGGCGGAAGCGCATCTTGTGTTCCTGTCCGTTGCGCCAGATGCGCAGGTCGAGGAATTCGGAGAGCGCGTTCACCACCGAGACGCCGACGCCGTGCAGGCCGCCGGAGACCTTGTAGGAGTTCTGGTCGAATTTCCCGCCGGCGTGGAGCTGGGTCATGATGACCTCGGCCGCCGAGACGCCCTCGCCCTGATGAATGTCGACCGGGATGCCGCGGCCGTTGTCGCGCACCGTGCACGAGCCGTCGGGATTGAGCGTCACCTCCACGGCGTCGGCGAAGCCGCCCAACGCTTCGTCGATGGCGTTGTCGACGACCTCATAGACCATGTGATGCAGGCCGGTGCCGTCGTCGGTGTCGCCGATATACATGCCCGGCCGCTTGCGCACGGCATCGAGGCCCTTCAGCACCTTGATCGAGTCGGCGTCGTAGCCGCCCTGGGTCGGTTCGGAAGGGGTGTCCGGGGTCGAATCGGTCATCGGGCCAGTTTCAAAAAATTCCAGACTTTATATAGGGTTTAGCGCGCCGTTCGTCACGCAAAACCCTTGTCCGCGATCGCCCATCGCGGCGAACAGGGCGGCGTCCGTCCCGGTCATCCAGGCCTGCGCCCCGATGGCGCAGATCTCGTCGAAGAGGGCCGCCCGGCGGCGCTCGTCGAGATGGGCCGCGATCTCGTCGAGCAGCAGCAGGGGGGCGGCCCCCGCATCGGCCCGCGCCTGGGCCCGCGCGGCGGCGAGGACGAGGCCGATCAGCAGCGCCTTCTGCTCGCCGGTCGAGCATTCCGCCGCCGGGCGGCCGCGGCCGACATGGGTGACGGCGAGATCGGCGGTGTGCGGGCCGATGCCGGTGCGGCCGGCTTCTGCGTCGGCGCGGCGGCGGCGGGCGAGGGCTTCGCGGAAGCGCGCCTCGCCATCGTCGCCGGGGGCACGGGTCTCCTCGAAAGCCCCGGTGACGGCGATGAGACCCTGCGGAAAGGCCCCGGTCAGCGGCGCGAGATCGGCCTTCAGCCGCTCCACCGTGCGGGCACGGGCGTTGGCGAGGGCGAGCCCGGCGGCGGCCATCTGGGCCTCGACGGCGTCGAGCCAGGAGGCCTCGCCGCCGTCGCGGAGCAGGCGCGACCGCTCGCGCATCGCCTTTTCGTAGGCGCTGGCGGCGCGGCCGTGGCCGGGCTCGAAGGACAGGGTCAGCCGGTCGAGGAAGCGCCGCCGCCCGCCGGGCGAGTCCAGGAACAGCCGGTCCATCTGGGGGGTCAGCCAGACGACGCGGCAGGTCTCGGAAAGGGCGGTCGAGGCCGGGGCGGCGACGCCGTTGATGTGGGCGGCGCGGCGTTCGGTCAGCCGGCCGTCAGGCGCGGGGGTGAGGCCGGTGCCGATCTCGAAGCTGCCCTCCGGCCCTTCGACCGTCGCGGCGACCGCCCAGGGGCCGGCCGGGTCGGCCTCGCCGGGCAGGCGGCGGGCCGAATCGGCCAGCGCCGTGCCCCTGAGACCCCGTCCCGGCGAGAGCAGCGAGAGCGCTTCGAGGATGTTGGTCTTGCCGGCCCCGTTCTCGCCCACCAGCACGACCGGTCGGGCATCGGCCTCGAGCGTCAGCGCGGCATAGGAGCGAAAGGCCGTCAGCGCCAGGCGGCGCACGGCGTAGGCGGACGAGGGGGCGGGATCGGCGCTCACGCGCCCATCTTACACCCGCATCGGCATGATGACGTAGAGCGTCGCCGGGTCGGCCTTCTCGCCGGCGTCGCGCACGATGGTGGGCGAGCCTGCGTCGGCGAAGAGGAACTGCGCCTGGTCGCCGTTGAGCGCGGCGGTGATGTCCATCAGATAGCGCGCGTTGAAGCCGATATCGAAGCCGTCGCCGCTGAAGTCGGCGACCAGTTCCTCGCTGGCGCTGCCCTGTTCCGGGTTGACGACGTTGAGCGTCACCTTGCCGTCCTCGATGGTCATCTTGACGGCGCGGGTGCGGTCGGAGGCGACGGTCGAGACGCGATCGACCGCCTCCTGGAAGGCGGCGCGATCGACAAACAGAGGCTTGTCGTTGCCGGTCGGGATGACGCGCTGATAATCGGGGAAGGTGCCGTCGATCAGCTTGGAGGTGACGACCGCGTCGCCGAAGGCAAAACGGATCTTGGTGTCGGAGACCGCGATCTCGACCTCGCCGTCGGCGTCGTCGATGAGCTTGCGGACCTCGGCGACGGTCTTGCGCGGCACGATGACGCCGGGCATTGCCTCGGAACCGGCAGGCGCGGGCAGATCGAAGCGGGCGAGGCGGTGGCCGTCGGTCGCCACGGCGCGCAGCGTCACGGCGTCCTTGCCCTTGGCGGCATGCAGATAGATGCCGTTGAGATAGTAGCGCGTCTCCTCGTTGGAGATGGCGAAGCGCGTCTTGTCGATGAGGCGCTTGAGGTCCGAGGCCGGCACGGCGAAGGCGTGCGGCAGGCTGCCCGCCGTCATCGCCGGGAAATCCTCGCGCGGCAGAGCGCCGAGCTGGAAACGAGAGCGGCCCGCCGAGAGCGTGATGCGGCCCGATTCGCCCATCAGCTCGATCTGCACCTGCGCCCCGTCGGGCAGCTTGCGCACGATGTCGTAGAGCATGTGGGCCGAAGCGGTCGTCGCGCCCGGCCGGGCGACGTCGGCGGCGAGGCTCTCCACGATCTCGATGTCGAGATCGGTCGCGGTCAGCGACAAGGAGCCCTTGGTCGCGTCCAGGAGGACGTTGGAGAGGATCGGGATCGTGTTGCGGCGTTCGACCACGCTCTGCACGTGGTTCAGCGATTTCAAAAGCGCGCTGCGTTCGAGCGTGATCTTCATGGGAAACGCCAGGTCCAATGCGAGTCGAGACCGGGGCAGCCCCCGGCCCCGCATGGTGAACACTATAGCAAGCCGGGCGGGCTTGGGAATCCGCCCGTTTCGCCTATTCCTCCAGCATGCGCTGCAGGCGGATCAGTTCGTCGTCGAGGGCCGAGTCGGTCGAGCGCAGCTCCTCGATCCGCTTCACCGCGTGGATGACCGTGGTGTGGTCGCGCCCGCCGAAGCGGCGGCCGATATCGGGCAGCGAGCGGGTGGTCAGCCGCTTGGCGAAATACATCGCGATCTGGCGCGGCCGGGCGACCTGGCGGGCGCGGCGCGGCGAGAGCATGTCGGCGGGACGCAGATTGTAGAAATCGGCCACCCGCTTCATGATCTCGTCGACCGTGATCTTGCGGTCGTGGGTCCTGAGGATGTCGGCGAGGAACTCGCGGGTGCGCTCCACCGTCACGGGCTCGTCGGTCGCCTCGGCCATCAGCGCCAGCTTGTTGAAGGCGCCTTCCAGGTCGCGGACGTTGGAGACGATCTTCTGGGCGAGATAGCGCAGCACGTCGTCGCCGACGCCGTGGCGGATGCGCTCGCCATGGGCCTGGTCGCGGCGGGACTGGAGGATCGAGAAGCGCAATTCGAAATCGGTCGGGTGGAGGTCGGCCTCAAGCCCGCCGGCGAGGCGCGACTTGATGCGCTCGGAGATGCCGTCGAGGGCGCGGGGGCTGCGGTCGGCGGTCAGCACGAGCTGCTTGCCCGCGCCGATCAGGTCGTTCAGCGCGTGGAAGAATTCCTCCTGCGTGAATTCCTTGCCGGCGAGGAACTGGATGTCGTCGATCAGCAGCACGTCGGCGGCGCGCAGCATGTCCTTGAACTCGATGGTCGACTTCTCGCGCAGCGCGCGCAGGAAGCCGTTCATGAAGCGCTCGGACGACAGATAGACCACTTTGAGGTCGGGGCGGCGGCGGCGCACCTCGTGGCCGAGGGCATGCATCAGGTGAGTCTTGCCGAGGCCCGATCCGCCATAGAGGAAGAGCGGGTTGTAGCGCGCCTCGGGGATCTGCTCGGCGACGCCGAGCGCCGCGTCATGGGCGAAGCGATTGGGCCGGCCGGCGATGAACTGGGCGAAGGTGTAGCGCGGGTTCAGCGGCTGGCCGATGGCCAGTTCGATCGCGGAATCGGCCGGCTGAAGCGGCTGCGGCGCGTCGGCGGCGGCCGGCGCCGCGCCGTTGCCAGCGGACGCGCCAGCCGCGACGGCGCCGGTCGCCGTGACGAAGGAGACGCGGGTTGAGCGGCCCGACTCGTCCTCGGCCAGGCGGACGATCTGCGGCCCGAAATGGTCGCGCACATACTGGCGCAGGAACGCCGTCGGCGCGCCCAGCACCAGTTCGTCGCCGTGATCGTTCAGCGCCGCAAGCGGCCGGATGAAGAAGTCGAACGCATTGGGCGCGATTTCCGCGCGCAGGCGCTCCCTGACGGCCGTCCACAACCCCGAAGCGCCGGCTTTCTCCAGCATGTCCAATCGACTTTCTTGTCCTTGGGCGTCCCACCGGGCCGCCCTGTCCCCGCACCAAAAAGCCGGTCGCGCCGCATGCCCTGCCGCGCGCCGGCCCTGTTCACTCAGCCCTGTCGCCAGGGCAGTCCTTCGGCCTTCCAGCCGCTCCGCGTCCCGCGATGCCCCGCCGCATCGTGGTCGCCCTCAAAGCCGTCCGCGACATTGTAAGCCGCCGCATAGCCCGCCCCGGTCAGGGCGATCGCTGCAGCGCGCGAACGGGCACCGGACCGGCAGAGCAGGAAAACCGGCGCGTCCCGGGTACCGCCGCTTCCGGTCACCAGGGCGTCGGCCTCGGCCGCGAAGCGCGTGTTGAGGGCCATGTCGGGAAAGGCCTGCCACTCGACCAGCAGCGGCTTGCCGCCGATCGCGCCAAGATCGGGCAGACCCACATAGGTCCACTCCGCCCTTGTGCGCACATCGACAAGTCGAGCCCTGGGATTTTCGGACAGAACCCGCCAGGCCTCGCGCGGCGCGACGTCGCCCGCATAGTCCGAGACAGAAGACCGCACGACTTCGCTCATCCCGACCAGCCCAGTCCCCTCGTCCTGCAGGACATGCCCCCGCACATCCGGCGATCCCGCGCCCGTCGCGTTCCGCATCAATTCAATCCACACTCAATGGCAGGCGCAACAATGCTCTGCGACGCCGTTCGCAACTTAAACTGGATTGATTTGATATTGCCGCCGGGGCGGCCTCACGCGATGTGGATAAGACTAATGGCGACAATTTGGCGACGCAAGTGAAATGAATCGCTTGTGGATGAGAATCTTTGGCGGCCGATTCACAGGCTTGTCACGAACCGATAAAGTCCAGGAAATCCGCCTGTCACGCGAGCTTTGCCGGCTCCGGAACGCGGCTCCGGCAACACCGGAACGACAAAAGCCGTGACACAAATGCGTCACGGCTCAAACCGCACGGATTCCGCGCTGCACAAGTAAAATGCAAGTAAAGATGCGCGGACGGAACCGTCCGCGCCGGATCAGGCCGAGGCGGCCAGCTTGTTGACGCGCTTGGCCAGACGCGAAACCTTACGCGCCGCCGTGTTGGCGTGCATGACGCCTTTCGTCGCGCCCCGAACGATTTCCGGCTCGGCCGCCTTCATCGCCTTCACGGCCGCGTCCTTGTCGCCCTTGGCCAGCGCGTCTTCCACGGCGCGCACATGGGTGCGCACGCGGCTCTTGCGCGCCTGGTTGCGGGCCTGGGCCTTCACGGCCTTGCGGGCGGCTTTCGCGGCCGATTTGATATTCGCCATCGTCTCGTCTGCTTCTCGGTGGGGCGCGCGTTATAGTCGCGCCCTCCGGCGGCGTCAACGCAAGCGGCGCGTGAATCTTGGGCCTATTCGTTCCTGAATTCGGCTTTGCGCTTTTCGACGAAGGCGGCCATGCCTTCCTTCTGGTCGGCGGTCGCGAACATGGCGTGGAACAGCCGGCGCTCGAAGCGCACCCCTTCGGCCAGCGTCGTCTCGTAGGCGCGGTTGACGCTTTCCTTGGTCATCATGGCGATGGGCAGCGACTGGGCGGCGATCTTCCCGGCCGCCTTCAGCGCCTCGTCCAGCAGGGCCTCGACCGGCACGACGCGGCTGACGAGGCCCGAGCGCTCGGCCTCGGCGGCGTCCATGGTGCGTCCCGTCAGGCACATGTCCATGGCCTTGGACTTGCCGACGAAGCGGGTCAGGCGCTGCGAGCCGCCGATGCCGGGCATGACGCCCAGATTGATCTCGGGCTGGCCGAATTTCGCGTTGTCGGCGGCGATGATGAAGTCGCAGAGCATGGCGAGTTCGCAGCCGCCGCCCAGCGCGTGGCCGGCGACGGCCGCGATCAGCGGCTTGCGGAACGAGGTGACCGCGGTCTGGAAGGCGCCGAAGAGGTCGCCCTTGAAGACGTCCATGTAGGACTGCGGCGCCATTTCCTTGATGTCGGCCCCGGCGGCGAAGGCGCGGGACGAACCGGTGAGGACGACGCAGCCGACGCCCTCGTCGGCCTCGAAGGCGGCGAGCGCCGCCGCGACCTCGCGGGTGAGCTGGGCGTTCAGCGCATTCAGCGCCTGGGGCCGGTTCAGCGTGAGGAGGCCGACCCGCCCCTTCGTTTCGACCAGGATCGTTTCAAAGCCGCTCATGCCTGTATTCCCCTGCCTTGCGCCGCCCTTCCTTAGCGCTGGCAGCGGGCGCAGTAAAACGTCGAGCGGCCGGCCTGGACGATGCGGCGGACCGTGCCGGGACAGCCGGGCGTCGGGCACGGCGTTCCCGCCCGGTCGTAGACGCGGAAAGCGTGCTGGAAATAGCCGAGCTCGCCGTTGACCTGGGCGTGGTCGCGCAGGGTCGAACCGCCGGCCGCGATGGCGGCGGCGAGGACCGCCGTCACCGCATCGGCAAGCCGGGCGATGCGCGGCGGCGACAGCGAACCGGCCGCCCGTCCGGGATGGATGCCCGCGCGGTGCAGCGCCTCGCTGACATAGATATTGCCGAGCCCGGCGACGACCCGCTGGTCGAGCAGGGCGGCCTTGATCGGCGCCGCCTTGTTCCTCAGCCGGGCGCCGAGGGCGGCGGCGGCGAGCGGCGGGTCGAGCGGCTCCGGCCCCAGCCCGGCGAACAGGCGGTGGGCGTCGAGGTCCGCCGTCGGCTCCAGCAGCATCAGCCCGAAGCGGCGATGGTCGTTGTAGACGAGGCGCGCGCCCTCGGCGGTCTCCAGCAGGACATGGTCGTGCTTGCCCGCGCCGGCCGCCGCTTCGGGGGCGGCGTGGTGGAACTCGCCCAGCATCGCCCCCTCGTTCGAGCCCGCGGGATAGACCGTGAAGCGCCCCGACATGCCCAGATGGACGATCAGCGTCTCGCCGCCGTCGAGATCGGCGAGGATGTATTTCGCCCGCCGCCGCAGGCGCTCCACACGCCGCCCGGTCAGCCGCTCGGCGAGGCGGGGCGGAAAGGGCAGGCGCAGATCGGCGCGGCGGACGACCGCCGCGGCGATGCGGCGGCCTTCCAGGACGGGCTGCAATCCGCGCCGGACGGTTTCGACTTCCGGTAACTCAGGCATGAAGCAAAGCTACCGTCCCGCCGCGCGCATCGCTATGGTCCGGCCCGCATGAGCGATCCGACGCAGAATCCGGGCGAAACCGCCTCTTTCGGCTTTCAGGACATCCCCGCCGCCGAGAAAGCGGCGCGGGTGAAGGGCGTGTTCGACAGCGTGGCGTCGAAATACGACCTGATGAACGACCTGATGTCGGCGGGCGTCCACCGGCTGTGGAAGGACGCGATGGTCGACTGGCTCGATCTCGCCCCCGGCGCCCGCGTGCTGGATGTCGGCGGCGGCACCGGCGACATCGCCCTGCGCATCGCCCGGCGCTGGGGCGCCAGGGGTGGGCGCGTGACCATCCTCGACATCAATCACGAGATGCTGAAGGCGGGCCGCGCCCGCGACGCCTTCGCCAAGGCCGACCCGGCGACCCGCTTCGACTGGGTGTGCGGCGACGCCGAGGCGCTGCCGCTGCCCGACCGCGCGGTCGACGCCTATACGATCGCCTTCTGCATCCGCAATGTCACCCATATCGAGCGGGCGCTGGCCGAGGCGCGGCGGGTGCTGAAGCCGGGCGGGCGCTTCCTCTGCCTGGAATTCAGCCGCGTCGAGGTGCCGCTGCTCGACAGCTTCTACGATTTCTGGTCGTTCCAGGCGCTGCCCGAGATCGGCGCGCGGGTGGCGGGCGACCGCGACTCCTATCGCTATCTCGCCGAATCCATCCGCCGCTTTCCGCCCCAGGCCGCCTTCGCGGCGATGATCGAGCGGGCGGGCTTCACGCTGGTGAAGCACCGCAATCTGTCGGGCGGCATCGCGGCGCTGCACTCGGGCTGGGTCGTCTAGCGCGATGGGTGGGATCGCCGCCTTCTTCCGCCTGGTGGGCGCGGCCCGCGTGTTCGCGCGGCACGACGCGCTGGTGCCGGAGGAATTCCGCGAGCAGATTCCCTTCGCCGCCCGTCTCGGCGCCCGCGTGCTGCGGCTGACCACGTTCGGCGGCACGAGCGGCGGGCGGCTCGGCGAGCGCTTCACGGCGGCGCTCGGCGAACTCGGCCCCTCCTATGTCAAGCTCGGCCAGTTCCTCGCCACGCGCCCCGACATCGTCGGCAAGGCGCTGGCGGGCGATCTGACCGCGCTGCAGGACCGCATGCCGCCCTTCCCCCAGGCCGAGGCGAAGGCGATGGTCGCCGCCGAACTCGGCAAGCCGGCCGATGCGCTGTTCGACGCCTTTTCCGAGCCGGTCGCCGCCGCCTCGATCGCCCAGGTTCATCGGGCGCGCGTCAAGGGCCGCGCCGACGAGGTCGCGGTCAAGGTGCTGCGGCCCGACATCGAGGGGCGCTTCCAGCGCGATCTGGAGGCCTTCTATCTGGCGGCGCGCTTTGCCGAACGCTTCGCTCCGGCCGCCCGCCGCCTGCGCCCCGTCGCCTTCGTCGATACGCTGGCGGCGAGCGTGCGCGAGGAGATGGACCTGAGGCTCGAAGCCTCGGCGGCCGCCGAACTCGCCGAGCGCACCAGAGGCGATGCCGGCTTCCGCGTGCCGCGCATCGAATGGGAACTGACGGCCAAGCGCGTCCTCACCTCCGAGTGGATCGACGCCCTGCCCTTGCGCGATCCCGCGGCGCTGAAAGCGGCCGGGCACGATCCGGCGCGGCTCGCCACCCTCGTCATCCAGCACTTCCTGACCCAGGCGCTGCGCGACGGCTTCTTCCACGCCGACATGCACCAGGGCAATCTCTTCGTCGATCCGGCGGGCAACCTCGTCGCGGTCGATTTCGGCATCATGGGCCGGCTCGACCCCCTGATGCGCCGCTTCATGGCGGACGTGCTCTACGGTTTCCTGCAGCGCGACTACCGGGCGATCGCGGAAGCGCATTTCGCGGTCGGCATCGTGGCGGCGGACCGTTCGGTCGACGCCTTCGCGCAGGCCCTGCGGGCGGTCGGCGAGCGGGTGTTCGGGCGACCGGCCAGCGAAATCTCGATGGCCCGGCTGCTGCAGCAACTGTTCGAGATCACCGACATGTTCGGCATGGAGATGCAACCCCAGCTCGTCTGGCTGCAGAAGACCATGGTGGTGGTAGAGGGCGTCGCCCGCGACCTCGACCCGGAGCACAATATCTGGGAGGCCTCGCGCCCCGTGGTGGAACGCTGGATGAAGGCGACGCTCTCGCCCGAGACCCGGCTGCGCGAGGCGGCCGAGGGGCTCGGCGATTTCGGCCGCACGCTGCAGGGCATCTTCAGCCACGCGGCGCAGGCCGCCGCCAGCCTCACGCAGAGCGGCGTGCGCCTTCACCCCGACAGCGCCGCCCTCATCGCCGAAGAGGAAGTCCGCCGCACGAGTCATGTCCGCTGGGCGATCTGGTTGGGGGCGCTGGCGCTCGCCGTCATCGCGCTGAGATTCGTGCTGTGAAGCGGGTACTCATCCTCGGCGGCGCGGGGGCGATCGGCAGCCGGGCGATCGGGGCGGCGCTCGCCTGCTCGGCGGCGCACGAGATCGTCGTCGCCGATCTCTCGCACGACGCCGCCGCTCAAGCGGCCGCGCACCACCCCGGCCGGGCGGTTCCGCTGCAACTCGACGTCTTCGACGAAGCGGCGCTGCGGACGGCGATGCGCGGCGTCGATGCGGTCCTGAACTGCGCCGGGCCGTTCTTCCGCACCAGCCTGCCCTGCCTGCGGGCGGCGATCGCCGAGCGGCGCATCTACATCGACGTCTGCGACGGCTGGGATACGACCCGCGATGCGCTGGCGCTGGACGGCGCGGCCCGCGCGGCGGGCATCCCTGCGATCATCGGCCTCGGCGCCTCGCCCGGCATCACCAATCTCCTGGCCCGCATCGCGGCGGCCGAACTCGACGTCTGCGACGAGATCGTCACCGGCGCCAATCTCGATCCCGGCGCGGCGGTGGGCGGCCATGGCCTGCCCGGTCGCGCGGTCCACTGGCTGCGCCAGCTCGGCGGCAGGGTCGAGGTCTGGCGCGACGGACGCCGCGCGCCGGTCGATGCGCTGCAGGCGCTGCGCCTCGCCCTGCCCGGCACGGGCGCGCGCCTGCTGCACACGATCGGCCATCCCGAGCCGCTGACCCTGCCGCGCACGCTGACCGGCCTCAAGCATGCGAGCCATGTCCTGGCGCTCGACCGCGCGGAGGCGGCGCTTGCCGAGGGTCTTTCGGAGCGCGTCTCGGCGGGACGGCTGACGGTCGAGCGGGCGGCGGCGATGGTGGAAAACCCCGGACGCCGGCCGCTCGAACTGCGCCTGCGCGTACTTGCGGCGCGCTGCGGGCGACGGCCGACCGATACGCCGCCGCTCTTCGCCTATGCGACGGGCGAACGCCACGGCGTGCGGCGGCGCGTCGCCGCCTGGATCACCCGCCTGCCGCCGGGCGGCGCGGCGGGCGCCGCGGCTTCGGCGCTGGCGGTCGGCATGGAGCTGGCGCTGCTGCACCGGCTGGACCGCACCGGGGTCTCGGCGCCCGAGGATATCGTCGATCCGCATGTCTTTTTCGAGGAATTCGCCGCTTCGGCGACGCCGCGCGGCACCGCGCCGTCGCCGCTGATCCAGATCGCATCGGAGCCGGAGGTCACGGCATGACGGGTGAGACGAAGACGGGCGACGCCAGGATGGGCGCGCGCATCCTGCTGATCGTCGGCGGCGGCATCGCCGCCTACAAGTCCCTTGAACTGGTGCGCCTGCTGAAGAAGCGCGGCCATCGGGTGCGCGCTGTGCTGACCGCGGCGGGGGCCGCGTTCGTGACGCCGCTCTCGCTCGGCAGCCTGACCGGCGACAAGGTCTATCAGGATCTCTTCAGCCTCACCGACGAGGCGGAGATGGGACATATCGAGTTGTCGCGCGCCGCCGATCTGGTCGTCGTCGCGCCGGCGACCGCCGATCTGATGGCCAAGGCGGCGAACGGGCTCGCCAACGATCTCGCCTCGACGCTGCTGCTCGCCACCGACAAGCGCGTGCTGATGGCCCCGGCGATGAACGTGCGGATGTGGCGTCATGCCGCGACTGAACGCAATCTGGCGACGCTCAAGGCCGACGGCGTCGCCTTTGTCGGTCCCGGCGAGGGCGAGATGGCCTGCGGCGAATACGGCCCCGGCCGCATGGCCGAGCCCGCCGAGATCCTCGCCGCGATCGAGGCGCTGCTTGAGGTCGGGGCGGCGGCGCGGCCGCTCGCCGGCCTCAGCGCGCTCGTCACCTCCGGCCCGACGCACGAACCGATCGATCCGGTGCGCTATATCGCCAACCGCTCCAGCGGCAAGCAGGGCCACGCGATCGCCGCCGCGCTGGCCCGCGCCGGGGCGCGGGTGACGCTGATCTCCGGCCCGGTCGCCATCGAAGCGCCACCGGGCGTGACGCTGGTCAAGGTCGAGACGGCGCGCGAGATGCTGGCGGCGGCCGAGCGCGCCCTGCCCGCCGACATCGCGGTCTGCGCCGCCGCCGTCGCCGACTGGCGGGCCGAACGCGACGCGGCGCAGAAGATCAAGAAGACGGGCGACGCCCCCGCCCCGCTCGCCCTCGCCGAAAACCCGGACATTCTGGCGGCGCTGTCGCACCATCCCTTCCGCCGTCCGAAACTCGTCGTCGGATTCGCCGCCGAAACGGAACAGCTCGTGCCGCATGCGCGGCTGAAGCTGGCCAAGAAGGGCTGCGACTGGATCGTCGCCAACGACGTCTCGCCGGCCGGCGGCGTCATGGGCGGCGACGATAACACCGTCGTCCTCGTCACCGCCACGGCCGAGGAGGCTTGGCCCACCTTGCCAAAGGACCAGGTCGCCGAACGGCTGGCCGGGCGCATCGCCGCGGAGTTCGCACGCACATGAAGCTTCCCGTCAGACGCCTGCCGCATGGCGCCGATCTGCCGCTGCCGCGCTACGAGACGGCGGGCGCCGCCGGCATGGACCTGATGGCGGCGGTCGCTTCCGACCTCGTTCTCCAGCCCGGGGCGCGGGCGATCGTGCCGACCGGATTGCAGATCGCCGTGCCGCCCGGCCACGAAGGCCAGGTGCGGCCGCGCTCCGGCCTCGCCGCCAAGCACGGGGTCACCGTCCTGAACGCGCCGGGGACGATCGATTGCGACTATCGCGGCGAGGTCGGGGTCATCCTGGTCAATCTGGGGTCCGAGCCGTTCACGGTGACGCGCGGCCTCAGAATCGCCCAGCTGCTGATCGCGCCGGTCGTCCAGGCCGGGCCGGTCGACGTCGACAGCCTCGACGACACGGCGCGCGGCGCGGGGGGCTTCGGCTCGACCGGGCGGTAATCGCAGCGTTGCAGTCGAGGGGTAAGTCAGGCTGAAGTCTGGCGTAAGTCGCGCGCCCATGATCGCGGCGGCCCGTCCGGGCCAAATAGGGACGAGAGCGAAGGAGACACACATGAGCGACGCCGCCACCCCCGCCGAGGGCCGTCTGCCCGGGCGCGGCCGCATCTACGACTCCATCACGCAGACCATCGGCGACACCCCCCTGGTGCGCATCAAGCGCCTGTCGGCGGAGGCGGGCGCCACGGCGGACGTTCTGCTGAAGCTGGAGTTCTTCAATCCCATCGCCAGCGTCAAGGACCGCATCGGCGTCGCGATGATCGAGGATCTCGAAGCGCGCGGCGTCATCACGCCGGGCAAGTCGGTGCTCGTCGAGCCGACCTCGGGCAATACCGGCATCGCGCTCGCCTTCGTGGCGGCGGCCAAGGGCTATCGCCTGATCCTGGTGATGCCCGAGACGATGTCGGTCGAGCGGCGCAAGATGCTGGCGCTGCTGGGCGCCGAGCTGGAGCTGACCGAGGGCGCGAAGGGCATGCGCGGAGCGATCGCCAGGGCGCAGGAACTGGTCGCCGAAATCCCCGAGGCCGTCATCCCGCAGCAGTTCGAGAACCCCGCGAACCCCGCCATCCACCGCCGCACCACGGCCGAGGAGATCTGGAACGACACCAAGGGCGCGGTCGACATCGTCGTCTCGGGCGTCGGCACCGGCGGCACCATCACCGGCGTCGGCAGCGTTCTGAAGGCGAAGAAGCCTGGCCTCAGGATGGTCGCGGTCGAGCCCGAGGACTCGGCCGTTTTGTCGGGCAAGCCGGCCGGGCCGCACAAGATCCAGGGCATCGGCGCGGGCTTCGTGCCGAAGATCCTCGACACCGGCCTCATCGACGAGATCCTCACCGTCACCAACGACATCGCCTTCCAGTACGCCCGCAAGCTGGCGCGCACCGAGGGCATCCCGGTCGGCATCTCGTCGGGCGCGGCGACCTATGCGGCGCTGCAGCTCGCGGCGCGGCCGGAGAACGCCGGCAAGACGATCGTCGCGATCATCCCGAGCTTCGCCGAACGCTATCTCTCGACGGCGCTGTTCGAAGGGCTCTAGCCCCATTCCGCCAGGACGGCGGGATCGCCTTCGCGCGCCCGCCTCTCCGCCGCCAGCGCCGCAAAGGCGGCCTCGTCCATCAGGCGGCGGCAGGCCCAGACCGCCATCGCGCGGACCAGCGCACTGGAATCGTCCAGCAGCGCCTCGGCGGCCGGCAACAGCGCCGCCTCGGCGCTGTTGCCGATGGCGATGAGCACATTGCGCACGAAGCGGTCGCGGCCGATGCGCTTGACCGGCGAGCCGGAGAATCTCGTTCGGAACGCCGCATCGTCCAGCACCGCCAGCTCGGCGAGGGCGGGAGCATTCAGGTCGTCGCGCGCCTTCAGCTTGGCCTCGCGGCCGGCGACCGCGAACTTGTTCCAGGGACAGACCGCCAGGCAGTCGTCGCAACCATAGATGCGGTTGCCGATTCCTGCGCGCAGATCGTCCGCGATGTGATCCTTGTGCTCGATGGTCAGGTAGGAGATGCAGCGCCGCGCATCCAGCGTATACGGCGCAGGAAACGCCCCGGTCGGGCAGGCGTCCAGGCAAGCCCGGCATGTTCCGCAACTGTCCTCGGCCGCCGCGTCCGGCGTCAGGACCGCGCTGGTCAGCACAGTGCCGAGGAAGAGCCACGAGCCGAAGTCGCGGCTGACCAGATTGGTGTGCTTGCCCTGCCAGCCGATCCCCGCCGCCATGGCGAGCGGCTTCTCCATCAGCGGAGCGGTGTCGACGAACACCTTCACCTCGCCACCGGCGCGCTTCGCGATTTCGGAAGCCAGTTCCTTCAGCTTGCCCTTGATGACGTCGTGATAGTCGCGCCCGCGCGCATAGACGCTGATCGCGCCTTTGTCGTTCAGCCGCGTGACCGCCAGCGGATCGCCTTCGGGGCCGTAGTTCATGGCGACGACCACGGCGCTCCTCGCCCCGGCCCACATCGCCTCGGGGCTGGCGCGACGCGCGAAGGTTTCCGCCAGCCAGCTCATGGTGCCGTGGTGGCCGGCCGCGATATAGGCGGCGAGTCCGTCGCGGGCGCGCGCATCCAGATGCGCCGCCGTCACCCGGCATGCATCGAAGCCGAGCGCCGCCGCCTTCGCGGCGATGGCGGCTTTCAGTTTCGTCTCAGAAGTCGAGGACCGCATAGTGCCGCGCAGGAGGCACGCCCGGCACGGTTTCGGCAAGCAGCGGACGGAAGGAGGGGCGCGACTTGATGCGCATGTACCAGGTCTTCGCCTGCTCGTTGGCGCTCCACGGCACGTCGCCGCAATAGTCCAGGCACGAGAGCTGCGCCGCCGCCGCGAGGTCGGCATAGGAAAGCGTCTCGCCGGCCAGCCAGCGGCGCGTGTCGGACAGATGGCCGATGAGGTCGAGATGGCGGCGGATCGCCTCCATCCCGCCGCGGATCGCGTTGATGTCGGGGCCGCCGGGACGCGGGGCGCTGCGCGCGCCGCAATAGCGCGGATTGACCTTCTGCAGCAGCAGCGGCTCGGTCACTTCGGCCTGGAAGACCGCGAGGAACCAGTCGTAGAGGCGGCGGGCCTCGCGCCGCTCGTCCGGCGCCTGCGGCCAGAGCGCCGGCTCGCGATAGGTTTCCTCCAGATATTCCGGGATCGCATAGGCGCCGCTGACCGGCACGTCGCCGTCGAGCAGGGCGGGTACGGTGCCGGCGGGGTTGATCGCCAGGAAGCCCTCGCGGCGATCCCAGAAGCGCTCGGGCGTCGCGGCGGCGTCGAGCCGCTTCTCCGCCAGCGCCAGGCGGACGACGCGGCAGGCGGGAGAGAGAATTTGATGGAACAACTCGCGCATGGGCACCGGGGCGGGGCGCAGTTGACCGGACAGCGTCGTGCGGCCTTAGAATCGTTGCGCCGTGATTGTGAGGCAGGGTGGAAGCTGCGGGTTTAAAGAAGCGTTAGGGACGCAGGCAACCCGGCCGGCGAAGGAGCTAGCCGGCGGCCGGCGGCGCCCGCTTGGCGACCTCGGCCAGCACCGCGCGGATACGCAGCGCCGCCAGCAGGCCGTTGACGAGCTCGACGCCCGCCTGGGCGAGCGCTGCGGCGTCGGCCTGTTCCACGCGGCCCTCGAAGCCGGCGTAGAAATTGGCGACCTCGGTCGGCACGAGGGCCTCCATCGCGTCGGCATAAATCCGCATCTGGGCGGCGGGAAAGGCGTCCGGTCCGAAGCCGGCGCGGCGCAGATCGCGCCAGAGCGCGAGGATGCGCGCATCGAGGCGGTCGAGCGCCGGACCCTTGCGCGTGCGCCGGATGCGGATGACGCCGAGCCGGTCGAGCGTGGCGGCATCGGCGGCGATGACGCCGTCGCCCTTCGTGAAGGTCTCCAGCGGCGTCAGCGCGGCGCTCGCCTCGACGCCGAGACGGCCGGCGAGCAGGGCGCCGAGCTCGGGAAAGCCGCCATAGCCGGCGGGCAGCGCGTCTGGGTCGCCGGCGAGCAGGCGCTTGATGACTTCGAGCGGCAGGAAGCGTTCCTCCTGCAGCCGCTTGATCGTCTTCAGCCGCTCGACATGGGCGGCGCCGTAGGTCGCCACGTTGCGCGCCTGGCGCTCGGGCTCAGGCAGCAGGCCCTCGCGGATGTAATAGCGGATCGTCTCCCGGCCCACGCCGGACGCCCGCTCCAGATCGCGCATCTTCATCGGCGCTTGATGGACGCGGCCTCTCGCCGCGTCAACCTGCGGGCGGGGTCGCGTACACGCCGTGGGGAGTCGTGCCCCTTGGGGCGCTCTGCTAGCCTGACGGCATCATGCTGTGGGAAGCCTTCACGAAGCGCTTCCGCCACGGTCACCTCACGGTTCTGGGACCGGGACGGCGCGCGCACAGGATCGGGGACGGCGAGGGTCCCGAGATCGTCATCGGCGTGCGCGACTGGGCGACGCTGCTGCGCATCGCGCTCAACCCCGAACTGCGCTTCGGCGAGGCCTATGTCGACGGCGGCATCGTCTTCGAGGCGGGCGATCTCGCCGACTTCTTCGCGCTCTACGAGCGCAATCGCGAGGCGGCGCCGCCGCAGCCGGGGCGTCTGGCGCGCCTCGTCCTGCCGCTCCGCCGGCGCTGGCAGCAGGCGAACGACCGGCGGCGGTCCCGGGCCAACGTGGCGCACCACTACGACCTTTCGGAATGGCTCTATCGCCTCTTCCTCGACCGCGAGATGTATTATTCGTGCGCCTATTTCGCGCATCCGGGCATGACGCTCGAGGAGGCTCAGGCGGCCAAGGCGCGCCACATCGCGGCCAAGCTCCTGCTGCGGCCGGGACAGAGCGTGCTCGACATCGGCTCGGGCTGGGGCTCGCTCGCCCTGGCGCTCGCCGCCGATGCGGGCGTCAGCGTCACCGGCGTCACGCTGTCGGCCGAGCAACTCGGCGTCGCCCGGCGCAGCGCCACGGCCCGCGGCCTCGCCGATCAGGTCGTCTTCGAGCTGAAGGACTACCGGGACGTCGCCGCGCGTTTCGACCGGATCGTGTCGGTCGGCATGTTCGAGCATGTCGGGGCGCCGAATTTCGACCGCTTCTTCGCGGCCGTCCGGGCGCGCCTCGCCGACGACGGCGTGGCGCTGGTCCACTCGATCGGCCGCCACGACCCGCCGGGTACGACCAATCCCTGGATGCGCAAATACATCTTCCCCGGCGGCTATGTGCCGGCGCTGTCGGAGACGCTGGCGGCGGTGGAGCGCGCCGGATTGTGGGTCACCGACGTCGAGATCCTGCGCCTCCACTATGCCGAGACCTGTCGCCACTGGCGCGCCCGCTTCCTGGCGCGGGCCGGCGAAGCCTGCCGCCTCTACGACGAGCGCTTCGTGCGGATGTGGGATTTCTACCTGGCGGCCAGCGAGGCGGGCTTCCGCTATGGCGACCTGATGGTCTTCCAGCTTCAGCTCAGCCGCCGGGTCGATGCGGTGCCGGTGACCCGCGACTACATCGCAGCCGCCGAAGCGGCGCAAGCGCCGCGCCCTACACGAAGATCCGGTAGGGCGCGATGATGCCGTCTGGGGATTTGATCGCGAATTCGTGGCCCTTCTCGGCCTCGCCGACCATCGCCTCGTAGAGGCGCAGGGCGTTGCGGATGACCTCGGCATAGGAGGCCGCCTCGGTACGTTCCTTCAGGCGCTGCAGACGCTCCATCGCCTGGGGCGGCATCTCCAGCTGGACGCGGGTGGTGGCGCGGCCTTCCTCGCCCTCGGCGAAGCGGCGGCGTGAATTCTGGTAGCGGTGTCCATGCATGGCCTAGCCCTCGCTCCGGCGGCGCCGGCATTCGGCCCGCCAGGCGCGCCGCTCGGCGCGCCGCTCGGAGCCGCCGAAAAGGGTGTGGGCGACCCAGACGGACAGGACGATCGCCGCGGCCAGCAGCAGACCGCTCGGGCCGCCATGGGCGAAGAAGTGCAACGCCGCCCAGATTCCCAGCAGGATGACCACGGCGCGCAGCAGATTTTCCGAGGTCCGGCGGCGCTTGCGATAGCGCCGCGCCAGTTCGGCCTCGCCGGCCTCGGCCGCCTCGTCCGGCCGGCACGAGGTCCAGCCGTCGCGATCGGCCCGGCTATCCGTAACGTCGGCGGGGAAGGCATCGCCGACACCGACATTGTATTTGGGCACGAAATCCTCTCCCTCAGCATCCTGATGGAGAAAAATTCTACCTTCCAATCATCAAAAATCAATCATCAACACTGTGACGAGCGTCGCCGGTCCTCACAAACCGGCGCGGACTTCGAAGCGTTCCCAGAAGCCGGCCGCCGGTTCGACCTGTTCAACGACGTCGATCAGCAGGCCGGCGGGATCGCGCAGCATGAACCGGACCTGCCCCCAGGGCTCGCGGGCGAGCGCATAGACGATGTCGGCCCCGCTTGCCGCCAGCCTATCGTGCGTGGCGGCGGCGCTCTCCACCTGCAGGGTCAGGATAAGGCCTTTCCCGTCGAAGGCTTCGGGCCCCGGCGGCCGGGACGGGTGATCGGGGGTCATGTAGGCGAGCGTATGGCCTCGCCCGCCGGCGCCGGGCACGCCGAGCATCAGGAACCAGCTTGAGTCGAAGACCACGGCAGCCTCGAAGTGAGCCGTCCAGAACCCGCGGACCGCAGCAAGATCAGGGGTGGTCACCAGGGGATAGGCATCGAGCAGCGTCATGGCCGGTCCTTTCCAAGAAGGGGCACTCGACAGCCCCTCGTCCACAAAGATACAGTCTGTCTGTATCTCTAATAACATACAGGCTGCATGTATGCAAGACCGGCAAAGCCTCAAGGCACGCAAGAGCGCCGAAACCCGCGCCCGTCTGATCGCGACGGCGCGCGTCCTGTTCGGCGCAGCCGGTTATGCCGCGACCGGCACTGAAGAGATCGTCGCCGGCGCGGCGGTGACCCGCGGCGCGCTCTATTTCCACTTCGCCGACAAGAGCGCGCTCTTCGCCGCCGTGCTGGACGAGGTGGCGCGCGAGATCGCTGCTGCGATCGCCGACGCCGCCGAGGGCGAAGCCGACCCCATTGCCGCGCTCTGCCGCGGCGCCGCGGCCTATGTCGATGCCTGCTGCGACCCGACGCGCCGCCGGATCTATCTGGCCGATGGACCCTCGGTGCTGGGGGCCGCCCAGTGGCATGCGGCCGAGAACCGCTACTCGCGGCCGCTGCTGCGCGCAGGGGTCGCCACGGCGCTCGCGCGCCCGGGCGCCGTCGCCTGCGACGCCGAGGCTCTGACCGCGCTGCTGAGCGGGGCGATGACGGAAGCGGCGATCTGGCTGGCCGATGCCGTCGACCCGGCGGCGGCGCGGCGGCGGGCGCTGGCCGCGCTCGACGTCATGCTGGCGCGCCTCTTCGCGGCGCCGGCCTGACGCCTACTGTGCCGCCACCGCGCTGATCGCCTCGATCGGGTGGGCGAGGCGGGTCAGCATCTCCTTGGGGCAGACCTGCCAGAAGCGCGGCCGTTCGAGATCCCAGTTCGTCAGCATGGCGAGCGCGAAGTGCGAGCCCGTCTCGCGCGCATGCTCCTCGACGCTCTCGCGCAGCATCCGCTCCCAATGGGGCGTCGTCACGCGTCGCCAGATCACGCTGTCCGGATTGACGTGGGCCTCGAAGCGCCCGTCGCCGTCGTAGACGAAGGCCATGCCGCCGGTCATGCCGGCGGCGAAATTGTCGCCGACCGCGCCGAGGATCACCGCAAGGCCGCCGGTCATGTACTCGCAGCCGTTCGAGCCGCAGCCCTCGATCACCGCACTCGCCCCGGAATTGCGCACCGCGAAGCGTTCGCCCGCCTGACCGGCGGCGAACAGCTTGCCGGCCGTCGCGCCGTAGAGAACGGTGTTGCCGATAATCGTGTTCTCGTGGGCGGCGAAGCGCGCGGCGGCGAGCGGGCGCACCGCGATGGTCGCGCCGCTGAGGCCCTTGCCGACATAGTCATTGGCGTCGCCGAACAGTTCGATCTTGAGGCCCTGCACCGCGAAGGCGCCCAGCGACTGCCCTGCCGTGCCGCGCAGGCGCAGCGTCAGATGGCCGGGCGCGAGGCCACTCATCCCATAGCGGCGCACGATGTGGCTGGAGGTGCGCGTGCCGATCGCCCGGTCGGTGTTGCGGACGTTGTAGGCGAGCTGCATCTTCTCGCCCTCCTCCAGCATCCGCGCCGCGTCGGTGACGATCTTGGCGTCGAGCGTATCGGGCACCTCGTTGCGCCGGGCGCGGTCGGAATAGCGCCGGTTGCTGCCGGGGTCCGGCTGGACCAGCAGCGGATTGAGATCGAGATCGTCCAGCGACTCGCCGCCGCGGCTCACCTGGACAAGCAGATCGGTGCGGCCGATCACATCGTCGAGCCTGCGGAAGCCGAGCGAGGCTAGGATCTCGCGCACTTCCTCGGCGATGAAGCTGAAGAGATTGACGACCTTTTCGGGCGTCCCGGCGAACTTGGCCCGCAGCGCCTCGTCCTGGGTGCAGATGCCGACGGGGCAGGTGTTGGAATGGCACTGGCGCACCATGATGCAGCCCATGGCGATCAGCGAGGCGGTGCCGATGCCGAACTCCTCCGCGCCCATCATCGCCGCCATCACGATGTCGCGCCCGGTGCGCAGGCCGCCGTCGGTGCGCAGCGTCACGCGGTGGCGCAGATTGTTGAGAGTGAGCACCTGGTTGGCTTCGGTGAGGCCCATCTCCCAGGGCGCACCCGCGAACTTCACCGAAGTCTGCGGGCTCGCCCCGGTGCCGCCGACATGGCCGGCGATCAGGATGATGTCGGCATGCGCCTTGGCGACGCCGGCGGCGATCGTGCCGATGCCGGTGGAGGCGACCAGCTTCACGCAGACCCGCGCCGCCGGGTTGATCTGCTTGAGGTCGTAGATGAGCTGCGCCAGATCCTCGATCGAATAGATGTCGTGGTGCGGCGGCGGCGAGATCAGCGTGACGCCGGGCGTCGCGTGGCGCAGGCGGGCGATCAGCTCCGTCACCTTGAAGCCGGGCAGCTGCCCGCCTTCGCCCGGCTTGGCGCCCTGGGCGACCTTGATCTCGATCTCTCGGCACTGGTTGAGATACTCGGCCGTGACGCCGAAGCGGCCCGAGGCGATCTGCTTGACGGCCGAGTTCATGTTGTCGCCGTTCGCCAGCGGCTTGAAGCGGGCCGGGTCCTCGCCGCCCTCGCCCGACACCGATTTCGCGCCGATGCGATTCATCGCGACATTGAGCGCGCCATGCGCTTCGGGGGAGAGCGCCCCAAGGCTCATGCCGGGCGTCACGAAGCGCTTGCGGATCTCGGTGATGGACTCCACCTCCTCCAGCGGCACCGGCGCAGCGGCGGGACGGAAATCCATCAGGTGGCGCGGCGCGACGGGCTTTTCCTCGTGCACCAGCGCGGCATAGCGCTTGTAGAGCGGATAGGAATCGCGGCCGACCGCTTCCTGCAGCATGTGGATGCTGGCGGCCGAATGGGCATGCGTCTCGGCGCCGCGGCGCGCGCGGTAGAAGCCGCCGATCGGCAGCACGGCTGCGTCCGTCGCAAAGGCGCGGGCATGCTGGCGCACGCATTTGTCCTGGATGCCGGCGAGGCCGAGACCGGAGATGCGGCTCGGCATGCCGGGGAAGAACTCGGCGACCAGCGCGCGGGAGAGGCCGATCGCCTCGAAATTGTAGCCGCCGCGATAGGACGAGATCACCGAGATGCCCATCTTGGAGATGATCTTCAGCAACCCGGCATGGACGGCATCCATGTAGGCCTTGACGCAGGCCCCCAGCGGCCGCTCGCCGAACAGGCCTTTCGCATGGCGGTCGGCGATCGATTCCTGAGCCAGATAGGCGTTCACCACCGTCGCGCCGACGCCGATCAGGCAGGCGTGATAGTGCGTGTCGAGGCACTCGGCCGAGCGCACGATGATCGAGGTGAAGGTGCGCAGCCCCCTGGCGACGAGGTGGGCATGGACGCCGCCGGCCGCCAGGATCATCGGCACGGAGGCAAACGAGCGTCCGATCCTCTCGTCGGTGAGGATGAGATGGCCGTAGCCCTGTCGGACCGCGTCCTCGGCCTCGGCGCGGATGCGCTCCAGCGCCGCCTTCAGCGCCCCGGGACGCGCCGTGCCGTCGCCGTTCGTCTCGAACACGCAGTCGATCTCGTAGAAGCGCCCTTCGAGGTGCTCCTTCATCCGCTGGACCATGCCGGTCGAGATGCAGGGGCCTTCGAGCACGAAGACCTCGGTCTGGCTTTCCTCGGTCGCCAGCACGTTGCCAAGATTGCGGAAGCGCGTCTTCAGGCTCATCACCCGCTCCTCGCGCAGGGAGTCGATCGGCGGGTTGGTGACCTGGCTGAAATTCTGCCGGAAGAAGTGCGAGAGCGGCCGGTACTGGTCGCTGAGCACGGCGAGCGGCGTGTCGTCGCCCATCGAGCCGACCGCCTCCTTGGCATCGTCCACCATGGGCGAGAGGATCAGCTCCAGCTCCTCCAGCGTGGTGCCGGCCGCGACCTGACGGCGGCGCAGCTCGGCCGGATCGAACAGGCGCGGCTCGGGGCCGGGTCCGACGATCGGCTCCAGCTCGACGACGTTCTTCACCCATTGCTCGTAAGGGTGCTCGGCGGCGAGCTTGTCCTTGATCGCGCGGTCCTCGTAGAAGCGGCCCGCGGCGAGATCGACGGCGATCATCTGTCCGGGCCCGACGCGGCCCTTGCGCGTCACTTTCGCCTCGTCGACGACGACCATGCCGGTCTCCGAGCCGACGCACAGCAGGCCGTCCTCGGTGATCGTGTAGCGCAGGGGCCTCAGGCCGTTGCGGTCGAGGCCGGCGATCACCCAGCGCCCGTCGGTCGCGCAGATCGCCGCCGGGCCGTCCCACGGCTCCATCACCGAGTTGGCGTAGGCATACATCGCGCGGTGCGCCTCCGGGATGGACGAACCCTTCTTCGCCCAGGCCTCGGGCACCAGCATCGCCTTGGCGAGCGGCGCGCTGCGCCCGGCGCGCACCAGCGTCTCGAACACCGCGTCGAGCGCGGCCGAGTCCGACGAGCCCGGCTGGACGATCGGCTTGATGTCGTCCTCGTGTCCCGCGAAGGCGTCGGACGCCATGCGGATCTCGTGGCTCTTCATCCAGTTGACGTTGCCCTTCACCGTGTTGATCTCGCCGTTGTGGGCGAGCATCCGGAACGGATGGGCGAGCCGCCAGGTGGGGAAGGTGTTGGTCGAGTAGCGCTGGTGGAAGATCGCCATCGGCGAGACGAAGCGCTTGTCCTGGAGGTCGGGATAGAAGGCCGGCAGCGACTGCGCCAGGAACATGCCCTTGTAGATGAGCGAACGCGTCGAGAACGAGCAGATGTAGAAATCGAGGATCGAGGCCTCGCGCACCCGCTTCTCGATGCGGCGGCGCACGATGAACAGTTCGCGCTCGATCGCCTCGATGTCGGCGGCGGCCGGGTTGTCGAACATGATCTGCTCGATCTCGGGCCGCGTCGCGTTCGCCTTCTCGCCGATCACCGAGATGTCGACCGGCACCTGCCGCCAGCCGTAGATGTAGTAGCCGAAGTTCAGCAGCTCGCTCTCGACGATGGTGCGGCAGGTCTCCTGCGCGGCGTAGTCGGTACGCGGCAGGAAGATCATGCCGATGCCGAGATGGCCCTCGCGCAGGGGGTGCCCGGTGCGCGCCACGTGGTCGGCGAAGAAGTCGCGCGGCACCTGGACATGGATGCCCGCGCCGTCGCCGGTCTTGCCATCGGCGTCGACGGCGCCGCGATGCCAGACGGCCTTCAGCGCACCGATCGCCGCCTCCACCACCTCGCGGCGGGCGACGCCGTCGATCGCGGCGACGAGGCCGACGCCGCAGGCGTCGTGCTCGTGCGCCGGGTCGTAGGCGTGGTTGGCCTCCAGCAGGTCGCGGTTGGCGGCGTAGCGCGCGATTTCGGCTTCGGCGGCCTTGCATGCGTCGGTCATGGCGCTCACTCCGCCGCCTGGCGGGCCGCGGCCCGCGCCTCGACAAAGGCGGCGATCCGCGCCGCCGCGTCGCGGCCGTCCTTGATCGCCCAGACGACCAGCGAGGCGCCGCGCACGATGTCGCCGGCCGCGAAGACGCCGTCGAGGCCGGTCATCATGGAGCGGGGATCGCACTTGAGCGTCCCCCAGCGCGTGAGCCTGAGGCCTGGCGCGCCGAACAGGGCCGGCAGGTCCTCCGGATCGAAGCCGAGCGCGGCGATCACCATGTCGGCGGCGATCTCGAAATCGCCGTCCGGCACGGCTTCCGGGGCACGGCGGCCCGAGGGGTCGGGGAGGCCGAGGCGCATGCGCTGCGCGCGCAGCGCCGTCACCGCCGCATCGCCGAGGATGACCTTGGGCGCGGCGAGATACTCGAAGCGCACGCCTTCTTCCTCGGCGTTCGCCACCTCGCGCATCGAGCCCGGCATGTTGGCGCGGTCGCGGCGATAGAGGCAGACGACGCTCGCCGCGCCCTGGCGGATCGCGGTGCGGACGCAGTCCATCGCGGTGTCGCCGCCGCCGACCACGACGACCCGCTTGCCGCGCGCATCCAGCGCGCCGGCGTCGAACTCGGGCACCTGGTCGCCGAGGCCCTTGCGGTTGGACGCGGTGAGATAGCGCATCGCCGGCACGACGCCGTCGCGCTGCGCGCCCGGCACGTCCAGCGGGCGGGCCTTGTAGACGCCGGTGGCGATCAGCACCGCGTCGTGCCGCGCCCTGAGGGCCTCGAGCGCGACGGTCTCGCCGACCGCGACGCCGGTCTGGAAGACGATGCCGGAAGCGGCCAGGCGCTGGGTGCGCCGGACGACCACGTCCTTCTCCAGCTTGAAGTTCGGAATGCCGTAGATCAGCAGCCCGCCGGCCCGGTCGTAGCGGTCATAGACGGTGACCGCAAAGCCGAGCCCGCGCAGCTCCTCGGCCGCCGCGAGACCGGCCGGTCCCGCGCCGACGATGCCGACCGACTGGCCGCGCTCGCGCGCCGGGCGCACCGGCTTCACCCAGCCGCGCGCCCAGGCAGTGTCGGTGATGTACTTCTCGATCGCCCCGATCGTCACCGTGCCGTGGCCGGACTGTTCGATGACGCAGCTGCCCTCGCAGAGCCGGTCCTGCGGGCAGATGCGGCCGCAGATCTCGGGCATGGAATTGGTCGCCGCGGAGATCTCGTAGGCCTCCTCCAGCCGGCCCTCGGCGGTCAGCTTCAGCCAGTCGGGGATGTTGTTTCCAAGCGGGCAATGGACCTGGCAGAACGGCACGCCGCACTGGCTGCAGCGGCTCGCCTGCTCGGCCGCCTTGGCGGCGGCGTAGCCGGCATAGATCTCGTCGAAGTCGGCCCGGCGCTCGGGCGCGGTGCGCTTCTCGGGCGCCGCCTGGCCGACGGAGACGAAACGCAGCATTCGGGCCCTGGCCATCGCAGACCTCATCCGGCGAGAGGAGAGGCCGCCTTATACGGGCCGTTTTCCGCCAAGGAAAGCCCGGAGTGGCAATGTATGTCAGAATATATGACCTATAATTGGCACCGTGGAGATGGATGCCTCTTAGACGTCGTAAGTCCTGCGTCATTTATGTCCGTTTCGGTTGTTATTACCGTTAACCGACTGATTCCAAATCTCTTCGTCCGTCCGGACTGCGGCTCTTGGCGTTTTGCCCGGCGCATGATCAGGTGCGACTCAAGTCCCTCCCCTTCACGGCGCCCATGTCAGACCTTCTGCTCGCCATCCTGCTCGGCATCGTCGAGGGCCTGACCGAGTTCCTGCCGATCTCGTCCACCGCCCACCAGATCCTCGCCGCCGATCTGCTTGGCTTCAAAGTGGCGGGCTGGGACGCCTTCGTGGTGATGATCCAGCTCGGCGCCATCCTTGCGGTCTGCGTGCTGTATGCCGCCAAGCTCTGGCGCGTCCTGGTGACGCTGCCGAGCGACCCGGCCTCGCGGCTCTTCGCAGCCGGCATCGTCGTGGCGGTGCTGCCGGCGGTGGCGCTGGGCGTCGCCTTCCACAAGCCGATCAAGACGCTGCTCTTCGCGCCGCTGCCGATCGCCATCGCGCTGATCGCCGGCGGGCTGGTCATCATCGCGGTCGAGCGCAACCTGCCGCGCGTCAAGTACGCCGCCGCCGACGCCCTGCCGCTGTCGGTCTGCCTCAGGATCGGGGCGATCCAGTGCCTCGCCATGGTGCCGGGGGTCAGCCGCTCGGGCGCGACCATCATCGGCGCGCTGCTCTTGGGGGTGGAGCGGCGGGCGGCGGCCGAGTTCTCGTTCTTCCTCGCCATCCCGACGATGGCCGGGGCCTTCGCCTACGATCTCTACAAGAACTGGTCGGTCTTCACCCCCGACAGCGCGGTGCTGATCGGCGCAGGATCGCTGGCGGCCTTCCTTTCGGCGCTTTTCGTGGTCAGATGGTCGCTGGACTTCATCCAGCGCCGCGGCTTCACGCCGTTCGCCTGGTACCGGATCGCCCTCGGCGGCGCGATCCTCGCCGTGCTCGCCATCGGCTGAGGGACGCCGCCCCAACGCAAGGACGCGTCATGAAACGCCTCATCCTCGCCGCTCTCGCCATTGCCGTCGCCGCCGGCGCCCTCACTGCGGCGGCCGAAGAACGCCGCAAGGTGAACCCGCTCGCCATCCAGGGCCGCTGGCTGGGGACGCCCGGCGCGCTGCCCACGGCCTGCGACGTCGACGGCTACATCATCGGCTTCGGCACCAATGACGGAAAGAAGTTCCTGATGGGCGTGCAGAAGCGCGAGAACGGCATCGCGCCGCTCAACCCGATCGAGACCGTCTATTTCGCGATCGAGCCGCCGGAAGGCGCGCCGGTGCATCTGGAGATCTTCATCGAGGCCGACAAGGGCGGCGAGAAGATCCGCATGGGCATCGACCATACCGGCGGCTCGACGCTGGAACTGGTGCCGGCCGGCACCGACAATGCCTACCGGGCGACGTCGCTCTATCTGCGCCGCTGCTCCTGACGGGCCGGGGAGCCGGAATGATCACACTGCGCCACTTGCTCGCCTTCACAGTGCCGGCGGGTGCGACTCTACAGGCGGCGGCGGCGGAGTCGCGCCAGGTGCTTCCTCCCGCCGCGCTGCACGGCGAGTGGTTCGGTTCGACCGGCGGGCGGCCGGCCGCCTGCGCCGCGGGCGGGCTGCTCGAGGCCGACGGCTACTGGGTCGTCATCCTCGCCGGATATGACGGCATCTCGATGTCGGTCCAGCCGCTCGCCAGGGGCCGGGTCACCGGCGAGACTCTGACGCAGTACAAGGTCGTGCCGCCGCCGCCCGGCGCGCCGGCATCGCTGGATATCTTCCTGCACGGCCCCAAAAGCGATGTCGCGGCCGATGTGCTGAATGGATCGACGGTCGCCTGGGTTCCGGCGGACGCCGCGGGGAACTACAGCGCCCCTTCCCTGACCCTGTACCGCTGCAGCGCCGCGAGCTTCCCGCCATGAAGAACGCCGGGCCGCTCGCCACCGCCCTCGCGGCGCTGATCGTTGCGCTGGCCGCCTGGCTCGGCTTCGATCTCGACCGGCTGAGCAGCGGCGCCGGCCAGCCGCGCCCCGACATTGCCGGGCCGCCGGCGCCCTCGCGGGAGACACGCCCGGAGCGCGAGGGCGAGGCCCCGCCGGCCGGCGTTCCGACCGGCAGCTTCGACTATTACGTCCTGGCGCTCTCGTGGTCGCCGTCCTATTGCGCGACCGAGGCGAGCGCGCGCGACGCGCTGCAGTGCGAGGCGAAGCCCCACGCCTTCATCGTCCACGGCCTGTGGCCGCAGAACGAACGCGGCTATCCCGAAGACTGCCCGACCGACAACCCGCGCGTGCCCGACGCGCTCGCCGACGAGATGCTCGACATCATGCCCTCGCGCGGCCTCGTCGGCCATCAATGGCGCACCCACGGGGCCTGCACGGGCCTCACCCAGGAGGCCTATTTCGCCGAGGTGCGGGCCGCCTTCGAGGCGGTCGCCCTGCCGCCCCCGTTCGCGGCGCCGGACCGGCCGATGAACCTCGCACCGGGCGAGGTCGCGGCCGAGTTCGCCCGCGCCAACCCCGAGATGCCCCCCGGCGCCGTTGTCGTCACCTGCGACGGCGATCTGCTCGACGAGGTCCGCATCTGCCTGTCGAAGGACCGCCGCTTCCGGGATTGCGGCCGGCAGTCGCGCCGCGGCGCCTGCCGCCGCGACCGCATCAACGTCCCGCCGCCGGAGCCGACACGATGACGACGATCAGGCCCTGGCAGGTGCGCGCCAGCCGTACGCTCTACGAAGACCCGTGGGTGAGGATGCGCGGCGACGAGTGCGAGACGACGCCCGGCCATGTGCTGGGCGCCTACCACGTCCTGGAGTACCGCGACTGGACCCATGTCGTGGCGCTCGACGCCGAGGACCGGATCGTGCTGGTGCGGCAATACCGTCACGGCTATGGCGGCCTCTCGCTGGAGCTGCCGGGCGGCATGATGGATCCCGGCGACGCCGACGCCGCCGCGGCGGCGGCACGCGAGCTGGAAGAGGAGACCGGCTACCTCGCCCCCTCGATCCGCCACGTCGCGGCGCTCTCGCCCAATCCGGCGACCCACGCCAACCGGCTGCATGTCTCGCTGGCCGTCGGCGTGAGGCCCACCGGCCGCCGCCACCTCGACGGCTCGGAGGCGATCGAGATCGAGCGCCTGACAGTTCCCGAAGCGGTTCGCCTCGCGATGGGCGGCGGCATGATCCAGGCGATGCATGTCGGGCTCATGATGATCGGCCTCAACGCCGCCGGGCGGCTGAAGGGCGCGATCTAGGGACATCGGATTGCGCATCGTCCTGTCGAAGAACCGGCCTCCCCATCTTCGGACGATGCTCTAGCCGGCGTTCAGCACCAGTGCGATGCCGGCGAGCAGGATGGCGATGCCGATCAGCTCGCGGCGCTTGGGCTCCTCGCGGAAGAGGAAGCGCGACAGCGCCACCGTCGCCAGGATCTCGACGAGGCCGAGGGTGCGCACATAGGCGACCTGCTGCAGCCCGAGCGCGAAGAACCAGCAGAGCGATCCGAGCCCGCCGACGATCCCGGCGAAGGCCGAGGCCCGCCATGCCCCGGCGATGGCGCCGAAGGCGCCCGGCTCGCGCGCGAGTAGCCACGCCCCCATCGCGACGGTCTGCAGCGACAGCACGACGAGCAGGGCGACCGCCGAGGCGGCGGCGATGTCGGCGCCCTCCATCGCCAGCACCGTGCCGCGCACCGCGACGCCGGAGAGGGCGAGGCTGGCGCCCGAGAGCAGGCCGAACAGCGCCGAACGTTCGCCCAGCCCCTCCAGCAGCGATCGCAGCGGGCGTTCGCCGCGCGCCGACATCAGCATCACCGCAAAGGTGGCGATGGCGATGCCGGCCGCCGCGCCCCAGGTGACGGCGGCGCCCATGACCAGCGCCTCGAACAGCGCCGCCTGCACCACGTCGGTCTTGGAATAGGCGACGCCGACCGCGAAATTGCGCGCCTCCAGCGCCTTCAGCAGGAAGAACGTGCCGCCGATCTGTCCGATCGCGCCGGTGCAGGCCCAGGCGAGCGCGGCGGGTCCGGGGGCGGGGAGTTCGGCGCCGAAGCCGAACGCCAGCACCGCCGCATAGGCGGCCGCCACGGGGAGCGCGAAGAGGTAGCGCACATAGGTGGCGGCGGCGGTGGAGAGCCGTCCGCTCAGCCATTTCTGGGCCGCCGTTCGGGCCGCCTGGAACGAGGCGGCGCCGACGGTGAGCGGGATCCAGAGCCAGTCGGGCGGGGTCAGCTGGCCGCCGCCTCGAACTGGCCGGTCTTGCGGAAGCGCCACAGATAGGACGGCAGGATCGCCTCCGCCGCCTCGGCCGCGATGCCCAGCTCGGCAAGGCCCATGGCGCCGGCCGCGACCACATTGTCGCTCTTCAGCAGCTCGACCTGATCGGGCGTGAGGGGCGGGTTGGGCAGCAGCAGGGCGGCCGGCCAGGCGCCGAGCTTGGCGAGCGCGAATGGCACCGGGGCGAAGAGGCGGCGGCGGCCGGTGATCCGGACGACGAGTTCCAGCAGCTCGCGGAAGCTCAGCACCTCGGGGCCGCCCAGTTCGTAGGTCTCGCCGGCGCTCTTGGGATTGGCCAGCGCCGCCGCGACGGCCAGCGCCACGTCGCCGACGAAGACCGGCTGGAACTTCGTGCGGCCGCCGCCGATCAGCGGCAGGACGGGCGTGTAGCGCGCCATGTTGGCGAAGCGGTTGAAGAACTGGTCCTCCTGGCCGAAGACGATGGAGGGGCGCAGGATCGTCGCGCCCGCAAAGGCGGCGCGGACCGCCGCCTCGCCCGCCGCCTTGGAGCGGGCATAGGCCGAGGCCGAGGCCTCCGAGGCGCCGAGCGCCGACATATGGACGAGGCGTCCGGCGCCGGCGGCCGACGCGGCCGACGCGACCAGGCGCGCGCCCTCCTCGTGGACCGCGAAGAAGCGCTTGCCGCCCAGCCCGCCGTGCATCACGCCGACGAGGTTCACCACCGCATCGGCGCCGCGCACCGCGGCGGCGACCTCGTCCGGGCGGGTGATGTCGGCCTTGAAGGGCTGGACCTGGCCGACCATCCCCATCGGGCGCAGGAATTCGGCGAGATTGGGGTGGCGCTCGGCGGCGCGGATGCGCCAGCCTTCCTTCGCCAGCGCGCGCACGATGTGACGCCCCAGGAACCCGGAAGCGCCGAAGATGGTGACGATGCGACCCGACATGATGCCCCCTCGAACGCCGGCCGGAATACCGCGTCCGGGGCGACGGCGGAAGGCGAAAACGCGCGGGGCCCCGCAACGCAATTGACAAGGGCGCGGCGGAGCCTTAGTGACCCGCCCTCCGAGACCGTGCCCAGATGGCGGAATTGGTAGACGCACTGCTTTCAGGTAGCAGCGCCGCGAGGCGTGGAGGTTCGAGTCCTCTTCTGGGCACCATCTAAGTCTCCGGCGCATGACGGCCGGCCGGGTTTCGCGATACAAATCGTTACACGGCGCGCCGGGCCTGCAATCTGCAGGAGACATCGCCGCGTCATCCTCGCTTCCGTCCGCGGCCAGGGCCGCCCCATCGA
>JAEUMK010000109.1 GCA_016792565.1 Alphaproteobacteria bacterium | reverse complement strand
TCGCGGTCCTTACCGTCAGCGACACGCGCGGCCCCGCCGACGACAAGTCCGGCGACACGCTGGTCGAACGGCTGACCGGGGCCGGTCACATCCTCGCCGCCCGCGCCATCGTCCGCGACGACGTCGAACTGATCCACGGCCAGGTGCGGGGCTGGGTCGGCGACCCGCTGATCGACGTCGTCATCTCGACCGGCGGCACCGGGCTCACCGGCCGCGACGTGACGGTGGAGGCCTTCCGCGCCCTCTTCGAGAAGGAGATCGACGGCTTTTCGGCGATCTTCCATCTCGTCAGCTACATGTCGATCGGCACCTCGACGGTGCAGTCGCGGGCCTGCGCGGGGGTCGCGAACGGCACCTATCTCTTCTGCCTGCCCGGCTCGTCGGGCGGCGTGAAGGACGGCTGGGACCACATCCTGAAATACCAGCTCGACAGCCGCCACCGGCCCTGCAACTTCGTCGACATCATGCCGCGCCTGATGGAGCGCTGATCAGCCGTAGAGCCGCGCCAGCCGCTCCGGGCTGACGCCGAGGCGGTAGAGGGCCAGCATCGACAGATTGCGCAGCGGCTTCAGGGCCGAGGAGTCGCGGCGATAGCCGGCGGCGCTAGTCACCGCGCGAGCCGCCAGCTTCGTCAGCGCGGCGCGTCCGGCGGTGCGCTTGAAGCGGGTCACGAAATCCACATCGTCGAGCAGCGGCAGATCCTTGAAGCCGCCGAGGCGTTCATACTGCGCCTTCGAGATCAGCAGGCCCTGGTCGCCATAGGGCAGCGCCAGCACCCGGTCGCGCAGGCGGCAGATCAGCTCCGCCCGGCGCGCCGACCAGCGCTTGTCGTCGAGCGCGAAGCGGAAGGTCGCGGCGCGGCCGAGATCGCCCTGGCGCACGAAATGGAAGGCCTCGCCGTCCCAGCCCGGCTCCAGAGCGGTATCGGCATGGAGGAACAGAAGCCACGGTCCCTTGGCGGCGCGCGCCCCGGCGTCCATCAGCCCGCCGCGCGCGCTGCTCTCAGCCCGAACGATGGTGCAGCCGGCGTCCTCGGCGATGGCGAGCGTCAGGTCGTTCGAGCCGCCATCGGCGACCACGACGTCGCGCACGAGGCCCCGCATCGCCGCCTCGAGTAGGCTCGAGAGCGCACGCACCAGGCCGTGTTCGGCGTTCAGGGTCGGCACGACGACGGAGATCATGCAGACCTTATGGCCCGCACCTTCGCCGCCGATCAACCTTCAGTCGGCGCCGGCCTCGATCCCGGCCAGCACCTGGGCGATCGCCAGATCGGTCAGGCGGATCGCCTCGACCCGGTGGCCGCCCTTGTTGGATATCCCGTTCTGCAGATTGGCCTTGGCGTCCCGCAGATTTTCAAGCGCGTTGCGCATCGCCGGTTGGCGCGCCGTCGAGACCCCGGCCGCGAACGAGGCGGCGAGCGCCCCCACCAGGACGGACACCATCGCCACGCGTTTCGTCGTACTCGTCATTTTAATCTCCTGAATCCCCATCGCCGCAAGCAGAGCGGGTATCCCGTCCGCGGAGAACGCGACCCGGAGTCGCGGCCCCGGGAGAAGGCGTCGCGCGGCGGCGGACGGGGCGGGCGGGCGCCAAGGCGGACCGGGCCTGCCCTTGAACAAGCCGGATCTTGTTCCTATGTCGGCGGCTCGCCCGTCCCGCCCGGGGGCGCGATGGTCGGGCGTCGGCCAAGATGAACAATCGCCGTGGCGCGACGTTCGAATGGAAGGCGGGGTTCAATCCCGCCGGCAGAGTGCGGTTTCCCGCGCCGGCCCGGCTCGCTGAGCCGATTGAACCGGCACGGCGGCAGAAAACGCTCCGAATCGAGGTTCGAATACGAAATCGTCCACATCCTGTGGATAACCCGGTAGCGAGTCCATTGAGTTCTTGATTTGTTCTTGTTTGGGATTATTCTCTTTCCATGAACGTTCGTAACGCCCTCCGCGCGGCGTCCCCGCCCATCCCCACCCCGCACGCGGGCCGCGGCGCCCTGTCGAACGCGGACGGGCGTTACGAGCGCTTCTCCCATGTCCGCGAGGACGACAGCTGGGGATGGCTCGGCCGCGACGGCGCGACGGAGGAGGCGGAGCCGAAGCTGCGCACCACCGTGCTCTACGACGCCTCGCGCAGCATCATCGCCCGCAACCAGTCGCCCGATCTTTCCTTCGACCGCTCGGTCAACCCCTACCGGGGCTGCGAGCACGGCTGCGTCTATTGCTTCGCGCGGCCGACCCATGCCTGGCTCGGCTTCTCGCCCGGCCTCGATTTCGAGACCCGCATCCTGGTGAAGCCGCGCGCCGCCGAGCTGCTGGAGGCCGAACTCTCCGCGCCCGGCTATGCGCCGCGCACGCTGGCGCTGGGCACCAATACCGACCCCTACCAGCCGCTGGAGCGCCGCCACCGGATCACCCGCCAAGTGCTGGAGGTGCTGGCCCGCGCCAACCACCCGGTCGCCATCGTCACCAAGTCGCACCTGGTGACCCGCGACCTCGACATCCTCGCCCCCATGGCTGCCAAGGGGCTCGCCAAGGTCGCCGTCTCGATCACCACGCTCGATCCAGCTTTGGCGCGCACCATGGAGCCGCGGGCCTCGTCGCCCGCGAAACGGCTCGATGCGATCCGGGCCCTCGCCCGCGCCGGCATCCCGGCCGCCGTGATGACCGCGCCGCTGATCCCGGCCCTCAACGACAGCGAGATGGAGGCGATCCTCGCCGCCGCCGCCGGGGCGGGGGCGAAGGCGGCCGGCTACGTGGTCCTGCGCCTGCCGCTGGAGATCAAGGATCTCTTCCGCGAGTGGCTGGAAACCCATGTTCCGGACAAGGCGGCCCACGTCATGTCGCTGGTGCGGGGGATGCGGGGCGGGCGGGACTACGATCCGAACTGGGGCGTCCGCCAGACCGGGACCGGGCCGTTCGCCCGGCTGATCGGTCAGCGCTTCCGGGTCGCCGCCCGCCGCCTCGGCCTCAACGCGCAATCCTTTCCGCTGGACGCCACGCAGTTCCTCAAGCCCTCGCGCGCCGCCCGCGCGGGCCAGTTGAGCCTCCTGTGACGGCCGCCTCCATCCCGGCGCATTGGGTCGCGATCCACAGGCCGAATCGGGTATGGGGCTGGGGTATGGTGCGCGCGCTCCAGCGGTCGCAGGCTCGGCTTGACCTTGAAGAAGGTCAGGGCGGCCCCGACTTTGCCGCCGAGGCCCAGGTCGCGGCGCTCTATGGCCGTCCGGTCGCCGGCATCGATGAGGCCGGGCGCGGGCCGTGGGCCGGGCCGGTCGTCGCCGCCGCCGCCATCCTCGATCCCGGCCGGGCGATCCCCGAAGGCCTCAACGACTCCAAGAAGCTGACCGAGCCGCAGCGCGAGCGGCTGTTCGACATCATCGTCGCCGAGGCGATCGCCTATGGCGTCGGCGTCGCCACCCCGGCCGAGATCGACCAGATCAATATCCGCCGCGCCACTCATCTTGCGATGGTGCGGGCGACCGAGGCGCTGGCGCTCGGCGGCGTTCGGCCGACCGCCGCCCTGGTCGACGGCGACGACCCGCCGCTGCTCGACATCCCGACCCGCGCCCTGGTGCGCGGCGACGGGCGCTCCTGCTCGATCGCCGCCGCCTCGATCCTCGCCAAGGTGACGCGCGACCGGCTGATGGCGGCGCTCGACGCCGAGCATCCGGGATACGGCTTCGCCCGGCACAAAGGCTACGGCACCGCCTTTCACGCCCAGGCCCTGCTGCGGCTGGGCCCCTGCCCGATCCATCGCTTCACCTTCGCGCCGGTCTCGGCGGCACAGCGGGAGCGGGATTCGTGAATCCCTTGAATCGCTTGGACCGCGCCGCTCGTCCCGGCGCCGAGGATCGCCTGTCGGCCGCGCCGCCCCGGTGAACCGCGTTCGCCCGAGGCCCGCAAAACGGGGATCGCTGAGTCTTTTGAGTCGGTTGACCCGCCAATCTGCGAATATGGTTAATTCAGACCCCCCACATCTAGTGGGTCCGGGCTTTGCAGGACTCCACAGGAAGTCCGGTTAACACTTTGATTCCATTGAGACTCTTGACGCGGAGTCGGCGGAGACTCAGCCTCGCGCGAGATCAATCGGCGGGGTGTTTCCATGTCTCAGGCGGTGCTGGCTGCGAAAGCGGCTGCGGGCAGGCGTTTGCCGCTCGACACGATTATTGCGGGCGACTGCATCGCCGCCCTGAAGACCCTGCCCGACAAGTCGGTGGACCTCGTCTTCGCCGACCCGCCCTACAATCTCCAGCTCCAGGGCGAGCTGCACCGCCCCGACCAGAGCCGGGTCGCCGCCGTCGACGACGACTGGGACAAGTTCGCCTCCTTCGCCGCCTACGACGCCTTCTCCAAGGCCTGGCTGGCGGAGTGCCGCCGGGTGCTCAAGCCCACCGGCACGCTGTGGGTGATCGGCTCCTACCACAACATCTTCCGGGTCGGGGCGACCCTCCAGGACCTCGGCTTCTGGATCCTCAACGACATCGTCTGGCGCAAGTCGAACCCGATGCCGAACTTCCGCGGCCGGCGCTTCACCAACGCTCACGAGACCCTCATCTGGGCCTCGCCCGAGGCCAATGCCACCAGCTACACCTTCAACTACGAGGCTCTGAAGACCCTCAACGAAGGGTTGCAGATGCGTTCCGACTGGCTGATCCCGCTCTGCACCGGCGGCGAGCGGCTGAAGGGCGACGACGGCGGCAAGGCCCACCCGACCCAGAAG
Organism: Alphaproteobacteria bacterium; assembly: GCA_016792565.1. Taxonomy (GTDB): domain Bacteria; phylum Pseudomonadota; class Alphaproteobacteria; order Micropepsales; family Micropepsaceae; genus JADZAI01. The sequence continues at coordinate 12,980 of JAEUMK010000109.1, read as the reverse complement.
CCCGAGGCGCTGCTGCACCGGGTCATCCTTGCCGCCTCCAAGCCCGGCGACGTGGTGCTCGACCCCTTCTTCGGCACCGGCACGACCGGGGCCGTCGCCAAGCGGCTGGGGCGTCACTACATCGGCATCGAGCGCGACCACGGCTATATCAAGGCGGCGCGCGAGCGGCTGCGCCAAGTCGTCCCGGCGGCGGCCGAGGACGTCGCCATCGCCCGCACCAAGCGCGAGGAGCCGCGCATCCCGTTCGGCCAAGTGGTCGAGCGCGGCCTGCTCGACCCCGGCACCAAGCTCTACGATCCGGCCCGCCGCCACGCCGCCCGGGTGCGGGCCGACGGCTCGCTGAGCGTCGATGGCGCGACCGGCTCGATCCACCAGATCGGGGCGCTGGTTCAGGGCCTGCCCGCCTGCAACGGCTGGACCTATTGGCACTTCGTGGCGGACGGAAAGCTGAAGCCGATCGACATCCTGCGCCAGCAGATCAGGGCCGAAATGGAAGCGCCCGAGTCACCGGCCGCGGCGGCCCCCGCCCCGGCCCGCCCGGCGGCCGCGCCCATCCCCCTGCCCGTCCGCGGCCGCGGCAAGGACCTTGCGCATAACCGACGGTAGGCCTGCCGCTGCGGCTTCGGACCAGGGCACCCAAAGACCGAGCCCCGGATCGCACGCCTCAGCCTCGGCCGCATAGACATCGAGCGTCAGCCGGAAATGGGTGAATACATGCTCCACCCGCACCGGCAGACGCTGCCAGGCGGCCGCTACCGGGGCATGGCCTTCCGGGTCTTGCGGCGGCCCGGCCGCCCACGGCCCGGTCGGGACCTCCAGCATGCCGCCGAGCAGGCCCCTCGGCGGGCGGCGACGGAGCAGGACGCGGCCGTCAGCCGTCAATACAAACGCCGCACCTTGCCGATCCGGCCGGGCGGCCTTGCCGGCGCGCCGCGGCAACGTGCCAGCGATCCCCAGCCGCCGTCCCTCGCAGATGGCCATCAACGGGCAGGAGAGGCAGGCCGGGTTCTTCGGCGTGCAGACCGTCGCACCCAGATCCATAAGGGCTTGCGCGAAGTCGCCTGCCCTCTTCTGAGGCGTCAGCCCCTCGGCCAGCGCCTTGAGCTCAGGCTTGGCTTTGGGAAGCGGCGTCTCGACGGCATGGAGGCGGGCCATCACCCGCTCGATGTTGCCGTCGACCGGCGTCGCCTTCCGGCCGAAGGCGATCGCCGCGATCGCCGCGGCCGTATAGGGGCCGACGCCCGGCAGGGTCCGCAGTTGCTCCTCGGCGGCAGGAAAGACGCCACCGAAGTCCTCCGCCACCCTGCGCGCCGCCGCGTGGAGATTGCGCGCCCGGCTGTAGTAGCCAAGCCCCGCCCAGGCCCGCATGACCTCATCGACCGGCGCGTCGGCCAGGTCTTCGATCGCCGGCCACAGCGCCGTGAAGCGCTGGAAAAACGGCTTTACCGTCCCAACGGTCGTCTGCTGCAGCATGATCTCGCTCAGCCAGACTCGATAGGGATCCGCCCTCTCGCCCTTGGCGTACCGCCATGGCAGAACGCGGGCATGGACATCGTACCATGCGAGCAGGGACCTTGCGGCCGTCGGCGGTGCCTTGTGCGGACTACTGGATGGCATTGGAAAGGCACTCATGCGCAAACGTGATGCCCCGGGCAAGAGCGACGATACGCCCGCCCGCAGCGGCCGGCGGCGCCCAGTCAAGCTTGCCGTCTCCGTCGATGCCACTGCGCGCGCCGTCGCCGCCGGGCGCGGGTTCCATCTGCTTTCGGTCGCGAGCCGCTGGCGCGACATCGTCGGCGAAGGCCTCGCCAATCACACCCAGCCCCTCTCCATCGGCCAGTCCAGAGCCGGCGGCATCCTCACAATGAAGGCGGACGGCGGCGCCGCGCTGCTGGTCCAGCACCAGCAGCGCGAAATCGTGGCCCGCATCAATTCGGTCCTCGGCGAAGGCGCTGTCGTTTCCCTGAAGTTCGTGCAGGGGATTGTCGAGCGCGGCCGGCGGGTTGCCCCCAAGCCAGTCGTCCCCCGCCTGACGCCGGATGACGAAAGCAAGGTCCAGGCATCGATCGCCGGCGTATCAGACCCCGAACTGCGCGAACGGCTCGCCCGGCTGATGCGTCGCGCGCTGGGGGACATCAAGCGTCGTTGAGGATAGAGGGCAGGATAAACTATATTCTGCGCGGATTCCTGCGCCGCCGGCGCAAGTGCCAGGTCTGGAGTACACCGTTTGCACAATCGCTATTTCGCCGCAGGCGGCATCGGCGCCGTATTGGTCGCTCTGGTCGCAGCCGCCATGTGGCTGCTTGTGCCGCAGCCGGCAAAAACCGAGGAGAATGCCGGACCTGCCGACGCGCAGGCCGTGCTGGCGTTGCGGCCGGACGACATCGGCATGGGTGATCCCAACGCGCCCATCAAACTGATCGAGTACGCTTCCAGCGGATGTGGCCATTGCGCCGCGTTTCACATCGAGACCGTGCCGCGGATCAAGCAGGACTGGGTCGACAAGGGGCTTGTGTACTATGTGCTCCGCGACTTTCCCTTGGACGGCGTCGCGGCGGCCGGCTCCCTGCTCGCCCGATGCCTGCCCAAGGAGCGCTTTTACCCCTTCATGGACCTGCTCTTCCGCAATCAGCGCGTCTGGCACGGCCCGGATGTTCCAGACTTTCGAAAGGCGCTAACCGATCTGGCTGGCCAGGCCGGACTATCGCCTGAGGCCGTCGAATCGTGCTTGAAGGATCAAGCGGCGCTTGACCGAATGCAAAAAGAACGGGATTTGGCGGTCGAGATCCTGAAGGTGAGTTCGACGCCGACAAGCTTCGTCAATGGCGAAATCATCGAAGGTGCCGCCGCCTACAGCGAGTTCGAGGCGAAGTTCAAGGCGCTGATGCCCGCACAGCCCTAGCCCTTGGGTGTCGCGCAAGGTCGAGGAGTGCGCCACGGACAAGACCGCAGACGCCAACCATACGGGATGAGTATCCAACGTGAAGATTACGCGTATCCGGATGTCCGGCTTCAAGTCCTTCGTCGACCCGATCGAGGTCCACGTCGAACCCGGCCTGACGGGCATTGTGGGACCCAACGGCTGCGGCAAGTCCAATCTGTTAGAAGCCCTCCGCTGGGCCATGGGGGAGAACAGCGCCAAATCGATGCGTGGGTCCGGGATGGACGACGTCATCTTTTCTGGCACCTCGGCCCGCTCGGCACGCTCGATGGCCGAAGTGACGATCTTTGTGGACAACAAGGAGCGGGCAGCGCCGTCGTCCTACAATGACGTGGATACGATTGAAATTTCGCGCCGTATCGAGCGCGAGGCTGGATCGGTCTATCGCATCAACGGGCGCGAGGTCCGCCAGCGCGACGTCCAGCTCTTCTTCGCTGATGCGTCGACCGGTGCGCACTCGCCCGCCCTCGTCAGACAAGGACAGATCGGGCAGATCATTGCCGCAAAGCCGCTGCAGCGACGTGCCATCCTTGAGGAAGCGGCGGGCATCAGCGGTCTCCATACGCGGCGGCATGAAGCCGAGTTGCGGCTGAAGGCGGCCGAGACCAACTTAAACCGCCTCAACGATGTCATCGGTGAACTGGAGTCCCAACTTCAGACCTTGAAGCGCCAGGCACGTCAGGCGACCCGGTATCGCAATCTCTCGGGACTTATCCGGCAAGCCGAAGCGATGGCCTTCCACCAGCGCTGGACTGGCGCTGCCGCTTCGCTCGCACAGACCGAGGCACAGGCTGCCGAGGCAGAACACCTGACAGCGGAAGCGACAGAAGCGGCAGCGGTGGCTTCGACCCGGCAGAGCGAAGCACACGAGATCCTGCCGGGGCTGCGTGAGATCGAAGCCGAGCGCGCCGCGGCATTCCAGCGGCTGCGTATCGAACGCGACCAGCTGGACGCCGAGGAACGCCGGGCGCGCGAGGCTGCTGCGCGGCTCGAGCGCCAAATCGACGAGATCGCTGCAGACATCGCCCGAGAGTCCGATCGCGGTACCGATGCCATGCGGGTGATCGAAACGCTGACCGGCGAGATCAACGCCATCGAAGCTTCGAATGCCGAGCGAGCAGAGGCGCTCGCGCGCGCTGACATTGAGGCATCGGAAGCGCAGACCGCGCTCTCCGTTCTGGAAGGCAATCTCGACCAGGCTCGCGCTGAGTCGGCTCGGCTGAGCGCGCGTCGGCAAAGTCTGGAGCGCGCGCGCGAAGACGCGCAGCGCAGGCTTCAGCGCCTCGCAGATGCCTTGGCGGCCAACTCCTCCGAACGGGCCCGCGCCGAAGAAGAAGCATCGTATGCACCCGACGCGGTGCGGGCGGCCGAAGCCGTCGCCGCTGCAAGGGCAGACCTGGAGGCTGCTCGAGTCGCAGTGCAAGTTGCCGAGTCCGCACGTTTGGAGGCCGCCGCCGCCATCGAAGCAACGCGCGAACCTCTCGCTTCTGCAGACCGCGATGCTGGACGGTTGCGAGCAGAAGAGAAGGCCATCACGGCTCTGCTTGGCGCGGGTGGCGGCCTCTGGCCGAGGCTGATCGACTCTCTGCGCGTCGCACGCGGCTTCGAGGCAGCGGTTGCAGCCGCATTGGGCGACGATCTGGACGCGCCGCTGGATGAGGCCGCGCCGATCCACTGGAGATCTCTGCCGCCTATTCCGGAGCCGGCAGGGTTCCCGGAAGGCGTCGAAACTTTGGCCCGGCATGTGGGCGCACCCGAAGCCCTCACGCGCCGGTTCGCAGCCATAGGCGTGGTTGATGCCGCGCAGGGCGATGCGCTGCAGCGCGACCTGAGACCTGGCCAACGCCTCGTCAGTCGCGAGGGGGCGCTTTGGCGGTGGGATGGCTTCCGTAGTGCAGCAGAAGCAGAAACGCCTGCTGCCATTCGTCTGGCACAGCGCAACAGGCTAGAGGCTCTCGCGCTGGAGATCGTGGAAGCTGACGGAAGGGCCAGCGAAGCACGTGGCGCCTTTCACGCCGCCCGCGAGACAGCGGAAGCGGCGGCAGAATCAGAGCGCCTCGCGCGCGCCGCACTCCGTACCCTCGAACAAGCCGTGAGCCAGGCCGAGCGTGGACTGGCCGAGGCCGAACGCGAGGCCATTCGGCACTCGAGCCGGGCCAGTACGCTGCAAGAGACGGCAGAGCGTCTCAAGAGTGAGCATAGCGAGGCCGAGCGTACCCTTAGCGAAGCGCAGGCCGAGCTGGAGACCACGCCGGGCCCTGGCGCTCTCAGCCCGCGCATCGGCGCTCTTCAGGAAGATGTCCTCGCCGCCCGCGGCAGGGCCGCAGAGACACGCGCCGCGGTGGAAGGCGCCAAACGCGAGATAGCGATCTCCGACGCGCGGCTTGCAACCGCCAAGCGCGAGCTTGCCGACTGGACCCGCCGCGCCGATTCCGCCTCTGCCCAGATCGCAGCACTCGAAGCCAGACGCACCGCCAACATCGCCGACCTGGATACCGTTGGCTCGATCCCCGGCGAAATCGAGCTGAAGCGCGGGGCGCTTCTCGATGCCATAGGCGAAGCGGAAGCGGCGCGCTCCCAGGCTGCCGAAATGCTCGCCGCCGCCGAAGCCTCTGCAAGCGAGGCAGACAGGGCGGCGCGCGCTACGAGCGCGGCTCTTGCGGATGCGAGAGAAGCCCGCGCCCATCGCGCGGCGGCACTGGAGAACGCACGTGCGCGACTGTCCGAAACGGCGGCTCGCATTCGGGAGACTCTGGAGTGCGAACCAGGAGAATTGCTGGACAAGGCCGGCCATGAAGAGGGCGAGCCGTTGCCTGCGCTCGAACAGATCGACGCAAAGGTCGACAGGCTGAAACGCGAGCGCGAGAGTCTGGGCGGCGTCAATCTGCGTGCTGACGAGGAGGCCCAGGAATACGAGGCCCGACTGACTTCGATGCAGGCGGAGAAGGCAGACCTCGAGTCCGCCATTGCCAAGCTGCGCGGCGCGATCGGAAGCCTCAACCGCGAAGGCCGTGAGCGTCTGCTGGCAGCATTCGACACAGTCAACACTCACTTCAAGCGTCTCTTTACATCGCTGTTCGGGGGCGGCGAAGCGGAGCTGACGCTTACTGAGTCCGACGACCCGTTGGAGGCAGGCCTCGAAATTCTCGCCAGACCGCCGGGCAAGAAGCCTGCAACGCTTTCACTCTTGTCGGGCGGCGAGCAGACGCTGACGGCGCTGTCTCTGATCTTCGCGATCTTCCTGTCGAACCCGTCGCCGATCTGCGTGCTGGACGAGGTCGACGCGCCGCTGGACGACGCGAACATCGAGCGCTTCTGCAACCTGATGGACGAAATGACGAAGCTGACCGAGACCCGCTTCCTCATCATCACCCACCACGCCTTCACGATGGCGCGAATGGACCGTCTGATGGGCGTCACCATGCAAGAGCGCGGCGTCAGCCAACTCGTGTCGGTCGATCTCGCAGGCGCCGAGCGGGTATTGGCCGCGGAATAACGGCCTTGGTCGCCGCCGACGGCTCCATGCGACGCCACTTCGGATAGCGCCCGAATCCCTTCATTTTCGCATTCGCAGCAACCACTGCGGCGGCGCGTCGCAGAAAGTCCAAAAACGCCTTTCATTCCAGTGAGTTAGTCAGGGCGCTGGCGCGCTTGACTTCGCCGGGAGGCACCCATAGGTTCCGCGCGGCTTTTAACCGGGGGCCGCCCGAGACGCCTGATTTCCAGGGTTTGCGGGACTGACTGTCAGCGAAGTGGCGACGCGTCGGATGGGGAGAGGGGCGATGAGCGCACCTGAAGAACCGTCCGCGGATTCACGCAAGCTCGATGACCTGGGCCGGCGGCTCGATTCCTTCGAGCGCCGCGCGCAGGCGACAGGCACGCTCCCGAAGAAGACGCGTGCCGAACCCAATTCGGCGCTGGGATCCGCGTTCAAGCTGTCGACGGAGTTCGTCGCGGCGGTCGCGGTCGGCGGCGGGATGGGCTGGGTGCTGGACGACTGGCTGGGGACGAAGCCTACGCTCTTCCTCGTCCTGATGGCGTTCGGCGTGGCGGCAGGATTTTTCGGCGTGTTCCGCATCGCGCGGCGCATGCAGGCTGAAGACGCCGCAAAGGCGAAGGACGCACCGGCCCTTAAGCCGGACGAGGACGAGGACTGAAGGACGACATGCTGCACCAAATCGCCGGTCCGATGGAGCAGTTCGTTATCAAGCCGATCGTGCCGCTGCACGTCGGCGGTCTCGACCTGTCGTTCTCGAACACCTCGCTCTGGATGGCGCTCGCGGTCGCCGGCGTCACGATTTTCCTGACCATGGGCATGGCGCGCGCCGCTCTGGTGCCCGGGCGCTGGCAGTCGATGGCGGAGATGACATACGAGTTCATCGCCAACACGGTGCGTCAAAATGCCGGGGAGGCGGGGATGAAGTTCTTCCCGCTGATCTTCACGCTCTTCATGTTCGTACTGTTCTGCAACCTGTTCGGCCTGCTGCCTTACTCATTCACGCCGACCAGCCACATCATCGTGACCTTTGCACTGGCGATGCTGGTGTTCATCACGGTCATCGTGGTCGGCCTCCTGCGCCACGGCCTGCACTTCTTTTCGCTGTTCGTGCCCGGCGGCGTGCCGGGGTGGCTGCTGCCGATCATCGTGCCGATCGAGATCATCTCGTTCCTGTCGCGCCCGATCAGCCTGTCGGTGCGCCTCTTCGCGAACATGCTCGCCGGTCATACGATGCTCAAGGTCTTCGCGACCTTCGTCGTCAGCCTCGGCGCCGCAGGCGGCATCATGTCGGCGGGCGCGATCCTGCCGCTGCTCGGCATCGTCGCCGTGACCGCGCTGGAATTCCTGGTCGCCGCGCTGCAGGCCTATGTCTTCGCGGTACTGACCAGCATCTACCTGAACGACGCGATCAACCTGCACGAGCACCACTGAAATCACAGAATGCGGCCTGCGCAACCGGCCGTCCCACGACAACCCAAGCGTTTCTGAAGGAGTGACTACCATGGAAGCTGAAGCAGCCAAGTTCATCGGCGCCGGTCTCGCCTCGCTCGCCCTGCTGGGCGCCGGCATCGGCATCGGCAACATTTTCGGCAACTTCCTGTCGGGCGCGCTGCGCAATCCCGGCGCGGCGGCGAGCCAGAACGGCAACCTGCTGCTCGGCTTCGCGCTCTGCGAAGCGACGGGCCTGTTCGGCCTCGTGCTGGCGTTCGTCATCCTGTTCACCTGATCTCTGACGGGAGGGCGGCCGCATGGCCATCCTGACCGCGCTGACGTCGGCGGCGATCTTCGCCGCCGCCGAAGGCGCAGCCCACGCCGAAGGCGCGGAACACAAGACCGGCCTGCCCCAGCTTGCGATCGAGACGTTCGCCGGCCAGGTGTTCTGGCTGGCGATCAGCTTCGTTGTCCTGTTCGTCCTGCTGTCCTGGGTCGTGATCCCCCGGATTCGCGGCGTTCTGGAGATGCGGCGCGACCGCATCGCGGGCGATCTGGCGGCAGCCGCCGCGGCGAAAGCCGAAGCGGACGGCGCGCTCAAGGCCTATGACAAGGCGGTCGCCGAGGCCCGTGCGCGCGGCCGCGCTCTGGCGGAGGAAACCCGCCGCAAGACCAAGGCCGAAAGCGACGCGAGCCGCAGCGAGGCCGAAGCCGCACTCAACGCCAAGATCGCGGCGTCGGAAGAGCAATTGGCCGCGGCCACTGCCGCCGCGATGACGAACATCCGTGCCGTAGCTTCGGAAACGGCGGCCGAAATCTATACCCGCCTGACCGGCGAGACGATGGCCGCGCCCGATGCGCTGCCGGCTGTCGATGCCGCACTGGCGCGGTAGAGGGAGGGGCTGATGCACGACGGACCCATCTATCTCGATCCGACCTTCTGGGTCGGCGTCGGTCTTGCCCTCTTCGTGGCGATCGTCATCTGGAAGAAGGTGCCGGGCGTCCTCGCCAAGCAGCTCGACGCCCGTTCGGCGGCGATCGCTGCCGAACTGGACGAAGCCAAGCGGCTGCGCGAAGAAGCGCAGGCGCTGCTCGCGACCTATCAGGCGAAGGCCAAGGACGCCGAGCAGGAAGCCGCCGCGATCCTCGCGACCGCCAAGGCCGAAGCCGACCAACTGCAGAGCGAGAGCCGCCAGCAGCTGGAGGCTCTGATCGTCCGCCGGACCAAGATGGCCGAGGACAAGATCCGCCAGGCCGAAGCGACTGCCCTCACCGAAGTGAAGGCAGCTGCCGCCAACGCAGCGATCGCCGCCGCCGGCACGCTGCTGACCGACCGCATCGACGGGGCGAAGGCCTCGACGATCGCGGATGCGGCGATCCGGGACCTGCGCGGCAAGCTCAACTGAGAGCCCAGACGGCGGCGCCGGCTACGACCGACGCCGCCGACATTGCCGCCACGCGCCATCCGATCGCGCTCCCGCCGATGCTCCATGCAATCACCGCCTTGCCGACCGTGTTCACCGCCACGGCGACCAGCAGCGCGTCGCGGATCGCGTCCGGCGCGGTGGCGCTCACCGCCGAGCGGGCGGCCGAGAGCGTGAAGGCATCGACGTCGAAGACGCCGGAAAGCACTGCCAGCACGAATAGGCCCGCATCGCCGAGATAGCGCTCGGCATAGAAGATGCCGAGGCCGATCAGCGCCAGCATGAAGCCGAAGATCACTGCAAACCAGACATCGTCCGGCGGCGGCAGCGTGAGTGCATCGGCTGCCCCGCCCGCCCGGCGGCGGCCCGACAGGGTGAAGCCGAGGCCGACGGCGAGCGAAGCCAAAGCGCCGGCGGCGAGCGGCGGCCAGGCGGCGGCCATGAGCGCCGGCGCGAAGATGGCAAGCAGCACCGCGACGCGGCTCATCATCACCGCCGAGGCGGCGCCGATCCCGCCGGCGAAGGCGCTGGCGAGCGTGCGGTCGGACCGCGCCATGCGCGCCGAAGCGACGGTCACGGCCGTCGACGAGGCGAGGCCGCCGATCAGCCCGAAGACCAACGGTCCGTCGATCGAGCCGAGGGCGCGGATCGCCACATAGCCGGCGAAGCTGAGGCCGGCGACCACCACGACCGCCCACCAGATCTCGTACGGGTTGAGGACGCCGCCGGGGCCGTAGCCCTGGTCGGGAAGGAAGGGCAGAATCAGGACGGAGATGACGAGCAGCTTGATCGCCGCGTTCACCTCCTCGCCGCGCACGGCGTTGAGAAAGGCGTGCAGCGGCCGCTTGGAATCCAGCACCAGCACGGTCAGCACCGCACCGGCCGCAGCCAAGACGAGCTGGCCGGTGCCCGCGAGTCCGCCCAGGACGATCGTGATGATGGCGGCCGTCTCGGATGTAGTGCCGCGATCAGGCTCGGGCCGCTTGAGCGAGCCGAGATACCCGACGACGATCAGCAGCGCGCCGCCGAGAATGGCGGCCGGCAAAGCCCAGACGTTCGGCAGAACGCCGCCTGCGCCCCCCAACAGTCCGTACAAGGCGTATGTGCGGATGCCGGCGAGACGGTCGCCGGATCGTTCTTCGCGCTGACGCCAGCCGCGCTCCAGTCCGATCAGGAAGCCGATGGCGAGCGCGAAGGCGAGGCGCAGGATGAAGGGGGCCGCTTCTTCGGGCAGAAGGTATTCGGTCATCAGTCGCCGCCGACGAACGCGCCGAGCCACCAGCGATTGACGGTCTTCTGGAAGATCGCGCGATAGCCGATGGGCGAGGCCGTCTCGGCGGTCTTCACGAAGCCGACGGTTCCGCCCGCCGAGACTCTGGTCCAGCCGTCCGGCAAGTCGCCATCCGCACCGTCGCCCCGGAGTTCGAGGAACTGGTGCGTGACCTCGGCCAGCGCCTTCGAGGCCGCGTCGGGCCTGGCGTAGAGCGTCGTCCGCTCGCCGATCGCCACGACGTATTCGAAGGCGTCGATGTCTTCGGGCCAATTGGCATAGACATAGGGCGCCGCGAAGAGGCCGTCCTCGACGAAGGCGCCGCCCATCAGCAGCGCGGTCCTGAAATCGTCCCAGAACGGCGAATCGGGATCGTCGATCCGGTAGACAGTGCGGAAGCCGGCCGGGCCGCTGTCGCCGCCGAAGCTGGCGATGGCGTCGGGCGACATCGCCGCCTCGAACGGCTTGAAGTCCTTCTCGTCGCAGGCCTTGAGCAGCGTGGCGATCAGCGCCGCGAGGTCCGGGTCCCGCGCCGCCTCATCGACGGGCACGAGGGTCCGCGGCTTGGCGGCGGCCGGCGGGGCCAGCGCGAACATCAGGGCGGCGAGGAGAGCGGCGAGTTTCCACATGACCGGTCCTCAGGCTGCGCGGGCGGCGACGCAGGGCGGCAGGGTGCCGCGCGTGCGTTCCGTTGCGGGCGGGTACTTGGCAAGCAGCGCCGCCGGGCGCACCGGACGCGTCACAAGGCCGCCGCCGCAATTGGGGCAGACGCCGCCGAAGCGCCCCGACGCGCAGTCGGGGCAGAAGGTGCACTCGAACGAGCAGATGACGGCCGACGCGTCCGGCGGCAGGTCGGCGTCGCAGCACTCGCAATTGGGTTTCAACGCCAGCATCCGGTCCCCCCGTGTCCGCGCCAGTGTCGCGCTCCCGGCCAGCGCATTCAACCATGCCAAGGCAGGACCGTCAGGCCCGGCCAGTGCTGCAGCCAGCGGGCGGTCTTGGCGTCGTATTGGGCGCTCGTGCCTTCGACCGCCGGATTCGGGCGGACGACCATGGCGAGCAGATCGCCAAGGCCGAACGGCGCGGCGATCCGGTAGCCCTCGCCCGCCTTGCTCAGCCCAACGGCGCAGCACGGCGCGAGGAAACGGCTCAGTGCCTCGGTCGTACAGGACAACCGGGGATAGGGACGGCCGAATTTCTGCGGATACCACAGATGCACCCGCGCCTGGTTCCGGACCTGGACCTCGGCCGCAACGTCCACGAAGGCCTGCGCGCAGCGCGCGATCACCGCGTCCTCGGCCTCGTAGCTGGTGTCGGGGTCGAAGTAGAAGACGTCGTAGTCGGCGATGCCGTGGCTGGGATCGCATCCGGCGAGGCCGTTCCAGACCGCCTGGAAGATGGAGCCCGAGACCAGCCATGCGTCGGGCAGCGCCAGCGCTGCAATCCGGTCCAGAACCAGCGCATTCACCGGATTGGCGAGCGCGAGGCGGATGACGCGTTCCTCGTCCGTCACGCCCGCGCCTCCTGCCGGGTTGTGGTCGCCGCCCGGATGCGGCAGGCTGACAAAAAATCATACGACCGACCGGGAGATCGACGTGACACAGGATGCCCCCATCCAGAGCGTGCTTCAGCTCAGCGCCTTCGATCCCGTCGCACGGGCCGATCCCCATGCGCGGCTGAAGCCGCTGCGCGAGACCTGCCCGGTCTGGCGCGACGAGTCCACCAAGACCTGGGTGCTCAGCCGCTATGCCGACGTGCGCGCCGTGGTCAGCGACCGGACGCTGTGGCGCAACGGCGTCCATGCCGAGGAAGGCTCGTTCGCGCGGATGCTGCTGAACGAGGAGAAGAAGGACCTGCCGGCCGGCGAGCGCCAGTCGATCCTGACCATGGACGATCCCGACCACGCGCGCATCCGCACGCCGCTCGCCAAGGCGCTGTACGCGCGGGTCGCCAAGGCGCGGCCGAAGATCGACGCGATCGTCGCCGAAACCCTGGACGCGGTCGCCGGCCGCGCCAGCTTCGACCTGATCTCCGATGTCGCCATTCCCATTCCGATCATCACCATCGCGCGCATCCTGGGCGTCGACGACACAAGGCTCGCCGAGTTCCGCGACTGGTCCGAAGGCGCGATCCTCGGCCTCAATCCGGTGCGCACGCCGGCCGAGACGGCCCATATGGAGGCCTCGAACCAGGCGCTCGACGCCTATTTCACCGAGCTGATGGCAGCGCGCCGGGCGAAGCCGCGCGACGACCTGGTCTCCGACATGGTCCAGCTCCAGGCCGAAGGCGCGCCGCTCAGCGACATCGAGATGCGCATCAACCTGCTGGCGCTGCTGATCGGCGGCAATCTGACGACGACCGACCTGATCGGCAACGGCGTGCGGCTGTTCCTGCTGAACCCGGCGCAGAAGGCGA
>JAEUMK010000098.1 GCA_016792565.1 Alphaproteobacteria bacterium | reverse complement strand
GGCGCGGCGGCGAAGTCTGCGGTCTGGCGCTCGCCGCCGGACGCCAGGGTCAGCGCCGCGCCGGACAGCGCGCCGTCCGTCCAGGCGGCGATCTGCGTGCGGCCGTCCGCTGTCGTCACTTCGGCGGCCCCGGTCAGATAGCCTCTCCGCCAGATGCCGGTGTAGGTGCGCCCGCCCAGCTCCCCGGCGCCGGCCGCCACGGCCACCTGCCCGACCGCCGTTTCGGTGTCCGTCCAGACCGCGGCCTGCGTACGTGCGGCGTCGAGATAGGTCAGTCCGGCGATCCGCACCGCGTCGTCCAGCGTGCCGCAATAGACCCTGGTGCCGGCGACGTACTCGCAGGCGAGCGTCAGGTGTCCGCCCGCCGTCGCCCGTCCTTCCCGCGACGTGCCGTCGCCCCAGGTGAGCACGCCGAAGCCCTCGGCGGTGCACTGCCCGGCGTCGCAGACCGCCTGCCCGGCATAGCGCCCGCCGCCATCGGTGTCGTAGCAGCCGTGGCCCGGTGGCGGGGCGCGGCCCGAACAGGCGCGCCTGGCGGCGGCGCGGGCCTTGGCCGCTGCGCTCTCGGCCTCGCGGGCCGCCGCCTCGGCCTCGACGGCGGCGGCGCGGGCGCGGGCGATATCGCCGGAAGCCGCCTCGGCGAACGCCGTCGCCGCCGCGTCGGCGCGCACGGCCCGCGCAACCGCATCCGCAAGACGCGGGTCCAGCCTAGGATCCATGGACGGCATCGCCTCGGCCGGCGGCGCGCCGGCGATCTCGCCGGTTGGCATAGCCGGTGCGGGCGAAGGCTCGGACGCCGCGGCTGCAGGACCGGGCACGGCGACGTCGGCGGCCGGCGCAGGCGTGGCCTCCTGCGGCGGTGCGCCCGGGCCGGACAGCCGCAGGGCGGCGGCGCCGAGGCCGAGCGCCGCCGCAATGGCCGCCGCGATCAGGAGAAGCCGCCGCCGCCGCACCGTCGCCTGCGGCGCAACCGCGTCCGGGCTGGAATTGCGTTCCGGATCGCGCACGGTGACCGGCGACTGCTGCGGCTGCGGCGCGAACAGCGCCGCGGCCTGCGAGGCGCTGCGGACGCGCAGGGCGGGATCGGGCTGCAGCAGCGCTGCCAGAGCGCCGTGCAGGCGCGGCGGCACGCCGTCGAGGTTCGGGATGCGCCGGCGCCGCGCGATCGCCGTGGCGAGATCGCTGCCCATGTCGAGCTTCCTGCCCCGCGCCGCCGCCGCCAGCAGCAGGCCGAGGCTGTAGAGATCGCTCCACGGCCCGACCTGTGCGGGATCGTCGGCGAACTGCTCGGGCGCCGCGAAGGACAGCTTGCCGGCGAACTTCGATCCCAGCGGGTCGGCCGCGGCGCTGCGCGCGATGCCGAAGTCGATCAGCGTCGCACGGTCCGGGTCGCCGTCCGGCATGATCACGTTGTCGGGCGACAGGTCGCGGTGGACGATGCCCTGCTCGTGCGCCGCATCGAGGCCATCGCTGAGCCGGATCGCCAGCCGCCGCACCGCCTCCTCGGGCAGCTTGGCGCTGCGCATCGCCGCCGCCAGCGTCGGCCCCGAGACATGCTCGATGACCAGGAAGCACTCGTCGCTGTCGGGCAGGCGTCCGAAGGTGCGGTACTGCACCACCGCCTCGTGCTTCACCCGCTGCAGCGCGCTCGCCTCGGCACGCAGCAGATCGAAGAACAGCGCCCGGTCGGCGATGTCGGGTTGCACGATCTTCAGCGCGACGCGCTCGCCCTCGTGGTGGATGTTGCGCGCCTCGTAGATCGCGCCGCTGCCGCCTTCGCCCAGCGGTCCGACAATCCGGTAATGCGCGACGATGTCGCCGGGACGCAGCGCGCGCGGCGGCTGTCTCTCGCCGGAGGGCCGCTCCTGCGCGCCGCCTGCCTCTACCCTGGTCTCGTCGTCGGACACGGCGGACGCTTGCTCCCTTGGCGCCAGCCTAGTGAGCGCGGCGGTGCGAGGGAAGCGCTTCGGGCGCCCGGCGTACCCTCAGGGCGCGGCGAAGTCCTCGACCAGCCGGTCGTCCTTCCAGCGCCCCTGCTGCAGGATCGTCCCGTCCGGCGCGAACAGCGCGCCGAGGCCGCTGCGCCGGACCGCGCCCATCGCATCGTCCGAGGCGAACTCGCCGGCATAGGCCTGGCCGCCGGGATAGTCGGCGATGCCGATCTTCACCGCGCCGATGCGCGCGGCGCCGTCGGCGAACGCGACGAGGAGGCGCGTGCCGTCCTTCAGGACGACGACGCCGAACCCGGAGGCTCGGCCGTCCGCCCAATCGCCGCTGATCGTGGTCGTGTCGGTGAGGATCATCTCGCCGGCCCCGTTCAGGGTCCCGCCGACCACCTCGCCGCGATAGGAATCGATCAGGACGTTCGGTTCCTTCGCGGCGTCCCACAGGCCGCGCGGGTCGAGCGCGCCGTCGCGGAACAGCCCGGAATAGACATGCCTGTCGTCGAACGTCATGACGCCGTAGCCGGTGAGCGCCGCGCCGGCCATGTCGCCGCAATAGACCATGTTACCCGGCTCGGTGCGGCAGCCGGCGACGAACTCGTTGTCCTTCATCCGGCCGTCGACGCGCGCGCCGTCCTGGTAGGTGTAGCTGTTGTAGCCGTGGCCCTTGCAGACGCCGTCGGCGCAGACCTCCTCGCCGCCATAGCGCGTCCCGTCCTCGCTCGCGCCGCAGCTGTGGCCCGCGGGCGGCTGCGCCGGCGTGCAGGCGGCTTCATACGCCTTGACGCCCAGGTCGGCGGCCTCGCGCGCCTCGGCGGCGCGGGCCCTGGCCGCCGCCACCGCCTCGTCCGCCTTGGCGGCTGCGATGTCGGCACGCGCCGCGGCGGCGCTCGCGGCATCCTCGGCCTCGACCGCGGCGTCGATGATCGGGACGAGCCGCGCGTCGACGCCGCCCTCTGGCGTCGACGCGATCGAAGGCGAAGGTTCGGGATCGGGCGCGGGCGCCGGCACCGCCTCGGGAGGCGTCGGCGTCGCGGCGGGCGTCACGGCCGCCGGCGCGGCGGCCATCGGCTCGGCCGCGGCGACACGGCCAGGCTCGCCCTTCGGCATCAGCAGGAACGTGGTGAGCGCCGCGGCCGCCAGCGCCCCGCCGGCAAGGGCGAGCCACGGCCAGATGCGGCGTTGCGCCGGTGCGACGGCCAAAGCGGCGGCGTCGCTCTGGACCTGCTGGGGATAGGGATCGCGGATGGTGACCTGCGGCGGCTCGGGGCTTTCCGCGGCCGGCGCCGCTCGGGCGAAGAGCCGCGCCGCCTCTTCGGCGGTGCGCACCCGCAAGGCCGGGTCGGGCTGCAGTAGCGCGGCGAGGGGGGCGTGCAGCTCGGCCGGCACGCCGTCCAGCGACGGCACGCTCCGCCGCGCCGCGAGGGCGCCTTCCATGTCCTTGCCCATGTCGAGGCGGCGGCCGCGCGCGGCGGCGACGAGGACGAGGCCGAAGCTGTAGAGATCGGTCCATGGCCCGATCAGCGCCGCGTCGCCCGCGAACTGTTCGGGCGCGGCATAGGACAGCTTGCCGGCGAACGACGTCCCCAGCGGATCGAAAGCGCCGTTGCGCGCGATGCCGAAGTCGATGATCGTCGCGCGGTCCGGATCGCCGCCCGGCAGGATGATGTTGTCGGGCGAGAGGTCGCGGTGGATCACCCCCTGCTCGTGCGCGGCGGCGAGCCCGTTGGCCAGCCGCACCGCCAGCCGCCGCAGCCGCTCGGGCTCCAGCGCGCCGTCGCGCAGCACCTTGCCCAGCGTCGGCCCCTCGACGAACTCGATCACCAGGAAAAACTCGTCGCTGTTCTCGATCCGCCCGAACGTGCGGTACTGGACCACCGCGTCGTGCTTGACCCGCTGCACGGCGTTCGCCTCGGCCCTGAGAAAGCCGAAGAACTGCTCGCGGTCGGCAATGTCGGGCAGCACGATCTTCAGCGCGACCCGCTCGTCCTCGTTATGGATGTTGCGCGCCTCGTAGATCGCCCCGCTGCCGCCTTCGCCGAGCAGCGCGACGATGCGGAAATGGCCGATCACCTCGCCGGGCGACAGCGCCCGGGCGCGAAAGACGGTGCGCTCGTCGGCGGGCTCGGGCGGCGCGGGGGCGGCGGGCCGCGGCGCATCGGCCCTTCCGGTCATCGCCATCAGATCGCCGGCCAGCGCCTCGAAGGCGGCGTCCGCGCCGCCGTTCCAGCGCGTCATGTCGGCGCTGGCGAGATGGCGGAAGAGCAGCGGCGGCACCACCGGCTCCTTCAGCACGGGCACCAGGATGCCGCGCTCCAGCGCGTCGCCGGCTTCCGCCCGCACCCAGTGCGAGGCGAGCGCCGCCGCCGACCAGACGACGACGACCGCCCGGGCGGCGGCCAGCGCCTCTTCCTTCTGGACGTCGAAGCTCTGCCCGGCGCGGCCGCGCAGATCCCAGGTGACCGACAACCCGGCCTTGGTCAGCGCCGCGGCCAGCGATTCCACCCAGGCGCGATCCTCGCGCGCGAAGCTGATGAGAACGTCCGACACGAAGCAGCACCCCCGGAAGCGGTCAGCCTAGACATCAAGCGTCTCCGGCGGAAGCATGGCGCATCATCGCAGTCCGCCGCGCGCGGCCTCGCGCCGAACGGCGCGAGGGCGGCCTGGGATGTCCCAAGCCGCCCTCGCGGAGCCGGTGCTGGTGTGGTGCTGGTACTGGTACTGGTGGTGGTGGTGGTGGGGTACTCTGGAGGTAATCTCTAGCGGCGCAGCGCCGGGCCTTCGTCGGCCTTGGCCGTCTTCTTGGCGGCCGGACCGGTGTCGAGCCCGGCCATCTTCACGATCATGGTGCGCGCCGCATCGGCCATCAGCAGCTTGGGATCGGCCTTGCAGACGTGCCAGATCTCCTGCGCGATCTGGGCGTCGCTGCGGCCGCCGGTGACGTCGCGGACGTCGCTGAGCAGCTGGTTCATCGCGGTGGCGTAGCCCTGCACCCAGATGCCGACGACGTCGGCGGCTTCCGGCGGCGCCGCGATGTAGTCGGCGCAGGTGAGGGCGCCGAGGCCGAGTACCTCGTAGCGGCCTTCGGCGTCGGCGGCGGCGGCGCTGCCGGCGAGCGCGAGGCTGAGGGCGGCGGCGGCGAGGATCGTCTTCATCTGGCTCGTGTCCTTGTCTTCCGGGCGGCGCCTGCGATGCGCCGGGGCTTGCCCGGTGGACTTCAAGGGCCGTGCCAATCCCTCGGTCGGGGGCGTATCGCCGCAAATCCGCCGCGGAATCCGGGGATTCAGGCGGCATTAACGGCGTTCCCGCTACGACGGCAGGGTGAACGTCCCGTTGAGGATGCGAAACGGCACATGAGTCCGTCCCATCACGGCACGCCGCGCGGCGACGCGCCCTGGCGACAGGGCGCCAGGCCGTCAGGCCGCCGCCCGCCGCCCCGCAAGGGCGGGGGCCGGCCCGCGCCGAAACGCCGCCGGCGCCGCGGCGGCTGGGGCATCTTCAAGTTTCTCGTCGCCTCCAGTGCGCTCGGCGTCCTCGCCCTCGCCATGCTGGTCGGCTACTACGCCGCCGGCCTGCCGCCGACCGACCAGCTCTTCGGGGTGAAGGGCACGCCCTCGATCACCGTGCTCGACGCGAACGGCGCGGTGATCGCGACGCGCGGCGCGGGCGTTGGCGAGCTGGTGCCGGTGAGCCGGATGTCGCCCTACCTGCCCCGGGCGGTGCTGGCGATCGAGGACCGCCGCTTCTACGAGCATTTCGGCCTCGACGTCTGGGGCCTCACCCGCGCGCTCTTCGCCAATGTCGAGGCCGGCCGCGTGGTGCAGGGCGGTTCGACCATCACGCAGCAGCTCGCCAAGAACCTCTTCCTGACGCCCGAACGCACCTTCGAGCGCAAGATGGAAGAGGCCCTGCTCGCGATCTGGCTGGAGATGAAATACTCCAAGGACGAGATCCTGACGCTCTATCTGAACCGCGTCTATTTCGGCGCCGGCACCTATGGCGTGGAGGCCGCCTCGCGGCGCTATTTCGACAAGGGCGCGCGGGATCTGACGCTGAAGGAATCGGCGATCCTCGCCGGCCTCCTCAAGGCGCCCTCGCGCCTCGCTCCGACCAAGGACGCCGAAGCCGCCGAGGAGCGCGCCGAGATCGTGCTCGCCGCCATGGAGGAGGCCGGCTTCATCACCCGCGCCGAACGCGCGCGCGCCAACGAGGCGCGCCCCGCCGTGATGGCGACGCGCTCCTCGCCGGGGGCGGAGTATTTCGCCGACTGGGTGCTCGAACAGGTGCCCGGCTTCATCGGCGGCGCGCCGGAGGGCGACATCGTGGTCGAGACGACGCTCGATCTCGGCCTGCAGCGCGCCGCCGAGATCGCCGTCGCGCAGGCGCTGGAGGCCAGGGGCGAAAAGCTGAGGATCGGCCAGGCCGCTTTCGTCGCGCTCTCCACCGAGGGCGCCGTGCGCGCCATGGTCGGCGGCCGCTCCTATGCGGAAAGCCAGTTCAACCGAGCCGTCCAGGCGCAGCGTCCGCCCGGGTCCTCGTTCAAGCCGTTCGTCTTTCTCGCGGCGCTCGAGGCCGGCTACACCCCCGACAGCCTGGTGCTCGACGCCCCGATCAAGCTGAAGAACTGGAACCCCGGCAACTACAAGCACAAATACGAAGGCGAGGTGACGCTCACCCACGCGCTCTCGCGCTCGCTGAACTCGGTGGCGATCCGCCTTATCGTCGATGTCGGCCCCAAGACCGCCGCGGCGGTCGCCAAGCGCCTCGGCGTGCTGTCGCCGCTCCTCGCCCAGCCCGCGCTGGCGCTCGGCGCGTCGGAGGTGAACCTGCTGGAACTGACCTCCGCCTACGCGCCCTTCGCCAATGGCGGCCTCAGCGCCATTCCGCACGGCATCGTCCGCATCCGCACCCGCCAGGGCCGCACGCTCTACGAGCGCCAGGGCTCCGGTCCGATGGAGGTGATCGCGCCGGTCTTCGCCGCCGAGATGACCTACATGATGCGCGAGACGGTGCTGGCCGGCACCGCCAAGCGCGCGCGCCTGGAAGGCCGCGACGCGGCCGGCAAGACCGGCACCGGCCAGGCCTTCCGCGACGCCTGGTTCGTCGGCTTCACCCGCGATCTCGTCGCCGGTGTCTGGGTCGGCAACGACGACAACGCGGCGATGAAGGACGTCACCGGCGGCTCCGTGCCGGCCGAAATCTGGCAGGCCTTCATGACCGCCGTGGCCGATCGCAGCGCGCCGGGACCGCTGATCGCGCTGGAAAACGCGCCGCCCACGGGCGTCGCCTCGGGCGCCGGCTGGACGGAAGACGTCGCCGCCGCCGAAAGCGGTCCTGAAGACGCCTCCGAAGCCGGGATCGAAACGGACGAAGCCGAAGCGCACGAGGCCGACGTCGATGTCGTCATCGCAGGCGCCGCAACCCCCGAGGACGGTCCTCCGATGGAGGTCCCCCTCACCGAGGACCAGGAAGAACTCGACGCCCTGCTGGACGAGATCATGCGCGAGGATGACGCGGCCGGGCGCGAGGAGCGCGCCCCCCGCGCCGCCGAACCCGCGACCTAGAGCCTCTTCCGTTCCGATGGAATCGGAACGGGGCTCCAGGTTTTCGATTGAACATCATCTTGTCGAAGAACGGGCATCCACGTCTTCGGACGATGCTCCAGAGCATCATGCGAAGGGACGCCCTCGCATGATCGCGCCCTCATGCCGGGCCTGACCCGGCAATGAGGAAGGAACTTGCGTCCGCTATGAACCCAAGACGTTCCAGGCCATCGGCGCAGCACTTCGGCGACAGGTCCGGAGAGCGGATGCGCTGCGCGTGGCCTAGAGTCCGGCGCAGGTCTCGGGGTTGGCGGTGATGTCGGTCGCCGCCTTCAGGATGCGACCCAGATCCTTCTTGGAAATGGCGTGGCGCGCCGTCAGCTCGTCGATCAGCTTCGCGGCGTCCTGCTGGCCCGCGCCGATCTGCCTGAGATAGTCGTTGTAGACGGCGAGCTCGGCCGGCGTCAGCGCGGCGCCCAGCTTGTCGGCGACGCAGGCGCAATAGCTGCTCGACGAGCCTTGGGTGATGCAGTAGCCGAGAAAGTCGAGCTTGGGGTCGGCGGCCGCCTCGGCCGCTGCGGCGGCGCCGGAAAGGCCGAGGGCGAGGGCGGCGGCAAACAGGAACTTCATCGGCGACACTCCGGATGGATGGACGCGCAGTCCTAGGGCACGGCCATGAATTGCGGCTGAACGGCCGTATGGCGAAAGGACCGAAGGCGCAAGGGGCGGCCTAGAGGACGATGTCCATCGCATGGCCGCTGCCGAGGTCGCCGTAGCGATGCAGCTGCGAGCCGTTTTCGCGCAGCCAGTCCTGCGCGGCGCTCGATTCGCCGACCAGCCGCTCGACCAGCCGCCAGAAGCGCGGGCTGTGATTCATCTGCAGCAGGTGGGCGACCTCGTGGGCGGCGACATAGTCGAGCACCTTGGGCGGCGCCATCACCAGCCGCCACGAGAAGGACAGCGAGCCGTTCGACGAGCACGATCCCCAGCGGCTGGCGCCGTCGCGCACCGTGATGCGGCGCACCTTGACGCCCAGCGCTTCGGCATAGGCCTCGACCTTGCGGTTCAGGTGGAAGCGCGCCTGACGCTTGAACCAGTCCTCCAGGCGGCGGCTGACGAATTCCTCGCCGCCCGCGACGCGGATGGTCGGGCGCCAGGCTTCCTGGTCGATATAGACGAGACCGCGCCGCGCCCCGGCCCAGCGGATCACATGGTCGACGCCGCGATAGGGCACCATCGCGCCGGGCGCGAACGGCACGGCGGGCGGAATGCGCGACAGCCGCTCGGCGATCCAGTCGCGCTCGGCGCGGGCGAAGTCGATCGCCGGGTTGATGGCGCGGGCCGACGGCGCGATGACCGCGACCTCGCCGGTCGAGGGGTGGACCTTGACGATGATGCGCCGCGCCCTGGGGTTGACCCGCACGTTCAGCGGCACCGGCTGACCGGCAATCCGCATCAGGCTCTTGTAGGTCGCGCGCGCCATGTTTGTCCCGTCGCCAAGCCTCTCGAACGTCGAGCTGACATCATCAGATCACGCCCCGGCGGGCGGGCAAAGACCAAACGCAGCGCGGGGTCCACAATCGACGTGAGGCATTTCGGCGTGACCTGAATGGGATAATTATGACAAAACTGACAGCAATACAATATATTTTACTGTAAGTATGTGAGAACGGCGGACCGGGTTTCGTTTGTCCGGTCGTCCGGTGCTCGGCGATTCGACCGGCGGCCGCTGGACGGCCTCGCGCGGCCCGCGAGGCGAGGCGCTAGCCCTTGGGGGTACCCCCGGCGACAGCCACAAGGCGCGAATCGCTGCCCAGGCGCTGGACCGCCCGCCCGGCCGGCCCTACATCCCGGGGATGACCGATCCGCGATCCGGCGAAAGCGCCGCCGCCGTCCAGGCCCGTCTTGCCGAGGAGTTCCAGCTCTTCGACGACTGGATGGACCGCTACCAGATGCTGATCGACATGGGGAAGGCGCTCGACGCCCTGCCCGAGCGCGAGCGCCGCGACGATCTCAAGGTGCCGGGCTGCCAGAGCCAGGTCTGGCTGAAATCGGACTTCGACGGCGCCCGCCTGAGCCTGCGCGCCGCCTCCGACGCGATCATCACCTCGGGCCTCATCGCCCTATTGCTGCAGATCTATTCCGGCCGCACGCCGCGCGAGATCCTCGATACGCCCTTCACGCTGGCCAGCGACATCGGCCTCGCCGCGCATCTGACGCCGGGCCGCGCCAACGGCCTGGCCAACATGGTCCGGCGCATCCGCGAAGCGGCGGCGGCGCACGCCTGACCATCAGAGATTGGCGCGGATGAATTCGCGCACCCGGGGCTGGATCTCGGTGCGCCAGCGCGTGCCGTTGAAGACGCCGTAATGGCCGACGCCCGGCTGGATGTAGTCCAGCTGGCGGGACGCCGGGATGTTGGGACACAGATCGTGCGCGGCCTGGGTCTGGCCGATGCCCGAGATGTCGTCCTTCTCGCCCTCGACCGTCATCAGGCCCATGTCCCTGATCGCGCTTGGCTTCACCAGGCGGCCGCGGAAGCGGAACTCGCCCTTGGCCAGCTCGAACTTCTGGAACACCCGCTCGATCGTCTCCAGGTAGAAATCGGCCGAGAGGTCCAGCACCGCCAGGTACTCGTCGTAGAAGTCGCGGTGCTTCTGGACGCTGTCGCCGTCGCCCTTCACCAGGTTGTTGAAATAGTCGTGCTGCGCGTTGGTGTGGCGGTCGCGGTTCATGTTGATGAACGCGGTCAGCTGCAGGAATCCGGGATAGACCTTCCGGCCGAAGCCCGCATAGGGCAGCGGCACGACATGGATCATGTTCTCCTCGAACCACGAGAACGCCCGCTGCTCGCTCAGCCGGTTGGGTTCGGTCGGCGACCGGCGGGCGTCGATCGGCGAGCCCATGATGGTGAGCGAGCGCGGCCGCGCCTTGTCCTTGTCCTCGTGCATCAGCGCCGCGGCGGCAAGGCACGCCGGACCGGGCTGGCAGACGGCCATCAGATGCGTGCCGGGGCCGAGGAAGCGCAGCATCTCCATGACGTACTCGACATAGTCGTCGAGCCCGAAGCGGCCTTCGCTCAGCGGCACCTCGCGGGCGTCCACCCAGTCGGTGATGAAGACGTCGTGCTCGGGCAGCATCGCCTCGACGGTGCCGCGCAGCAGCGTCGCGTAGTGGCCCGACAGGGGCGCCACGATCAGCACCTTGGGGTGCGGGTATTTGGCGCGCAGCCTGCCGTAGGTCTCGGCGTCCTTGCGGAAGTGCAGCAATTTGCAGAAGGGCCGCTCCCACACGAAGGTCTCGGTCACCGCGACCGGCTGGCCGTAGACCTTGAGCGGCGGCAGGTTGAAGGCCGGCTTGGCATAGACCCGCGTCATCGACTCGAAGACGTCGCAGGCCGCCGCCATGGTGCGCCCGGCATAGGTGTAGGCCATCGGGTTGAGCGGATTGCGCAGCGCCTTGGCGCTGAGATCGGCCATCGCACGGAAGGGCTGGGCGGAACGTTTGGCGGTATCGACCGCCGCGTAGAGAAACTTGCGGTACACCTGTCGCTGTCCCCCACCGGACGCCGTGTTCGGCTGGCCGGTCGTCGCGGTGACGCGCTCCCCAAAGCGCAAGCTTTCATTGTGCGGCGCACAATGAGGCCGTCAAGCCCTCATTTCACGTCAGCCTACCTGACGGTCTTCGTCAGCTCCGCCGCCAGCCCTGCCGCATCGAGCGAGGGATCGAACGCGGTGATGAAGGCGCCGTCCGGCCCGTAGAGGAAGATCAGGCTGGAGTGATCCATCGTATATTCGAGCGCCGAATCCGGCAGTTCGGTGCGCTTGGCGTAGACCTTGTAGGCCTTGAGCACCGCCGCGATCTCCTCCGGCGAGCCGGTCAGGCCGCGGAATTCCGGCCCGAAAAAGGCGAGATACGCCTTCAGATTGGCCGGCGTATCGCGCTCGGGGTCGACGCTGACCAGCACCGGCGTCAGCTTCTCCTTGAGCGCCGGGGCGATGTCGAGCGCGTCGGCGATGCGCCCCAGCGTCATCGGGCAGACGTCGGGACAATTGGTGAAGCCGAAGAACAGCAGCAGATAGCGGCCGCGGAAATCCGCCTCCGTCACCCGCCTGCCGTCCTGGTCGGTCAGCGTGAACGCCCCGCCGACATCTCCGGCGGCGGCCGGGCGCGGCGCCGGCGTTCCCATCGCCAGCAGCATCACGGCGGCCGTCGCGACCGCCGCCGCCAGCGCGATGAGGCCGAGAAAGAGAGTGCGCATCCGGTTGGTCATCGCTCTGGTGTCCCGGCGGCGATTTGCCGTGCGCGCCGCGCTGGTGTCCTATCGCAGGAAGGCGAACATGCGCCAGTGGGCAGTAGGCAGTGCGGGCCGATGACGTCTCTCGATTTCGTACCCTCCGGCCGTAGCCGGCTGGCCGCCAGGATCGCGGCGCTCACCCGCGGCGAGGAAGGCCGCCTCAGACTCGGCACGCTCAACATGCTGCGCGGCATGTCGCTCGCCGGCCAGGCGATCACCGTCCTCTTCGTGCACTTCGTTCTGGGGTTCGAGCTGCCCCTTCTCGCCTGCCTGCTGGTGATCTTCGCCGGCGCGGTCTTCACCGGGGCGCTCAATATCGCCTATCCGGCGCAGCACCGCCCCTCCGACCTCGCCGCCTTCAGCTATCTGATGATCGACCAGGCGCAGGTCTCGATCCTGCTCTACCTGACCGGCGGGCTGCAGAATCCCTTCACGCTGACCCTGCTCGCCGCCGTCGTCGTCGCCTCGTCCTCGCTCAACCTGCGCTACGCGCTGGCCCTCGGCGGCTACACGCTCGCGCTCATCACGCTGCTTGCGGCCTACCACCTGCCGCTGCCCTGGTCGGCGGGGGAGGCCTTCTCCCTGCCGCCCATCTATGTGACGGGGGTCTGGATCGCCCTGATGCTCAGCCTCGGCTTCACGACGATCGCGACCTTCCGCATCTCCTCGGAATCCTCGCGCATGCAGGCGGGCTATGCGGCGATGGAGCTGGCCCTCGCCGCCGAGCAGAAGATGGCGGCGATCGGCAGCCTTGCGGCCGCCGCCGCGCACGAACTGGGAACGCCGCTCGGCACCATCGCCGTCGTCGCCAAGGAACTGCAGCGCGAACTGCCCAAGGACGGCCCGCTCGCCGAGGACGCCCAGCTGCTGCGGGCCCAGGTCGAACGCTGCCGCGAGATCCTCGGCCGCCTCGCCCAGCACCGCGAAAGCGACGGGCTCGGACCGGATGCGCGGCTGCCGCTGCTCGCCTTCCTCGACGACCTGGCGCAGCCGCACCGCACGCTGAAGACCCAGGTCGCCGTCGAAGGCGCCGAGGACTCGCCCGTCATCAAGGTCCTGCCCGAACTGCGCTACGCGATCGGCAATCTCATCGCCAACGCCGCCGATTTCGCCGAACGGCAGGTCCGGGTCAGCGCGATGTGGGACGCTTCCCGCATCGTCGTGCGCGTCCGCGACGACGGCCCCGGCTTCGCCCAGGAGGTGCTGGCCAAGCTCGGCGAGCCCTATGTCACCACCCGGCCCGGCCGGACCGCGCTGACCGACGAGCAGCTGGGTCCGGCCCAGCCGCGCCAGCAGCATGTCGGCATGGGCCTCGGCTTCTTCATCGCCAAGACCCTTCTGGAGCGGACCGGCGCCGAACTCACCTTCGGCAACGCCTTCGACGGCGGCGCCTCGGTGACCATGGCCTGGCCGCGCGGACGGCTGGAGGCCGACGGCGGTTAACGCCGTTGGGGCGCCCCGGCTTGCAAGTATGTAGGCCCATGATAGCGTCCGCGGCTTCCGCAAGGGGATTCATGGCTGAAGATCGCGTACTGGACGGCTTGCAGGACCGTTCGATCCTGATCGCCGACGACGACATGCCGTTCCGCAACCGCCTGGCGCGCGCCATGGAGGGCCGGGGATTCGCCGTCGCGACGGCCGAAAGCGTGCCGCTGGCGCTTGCCCACGTGAAGAAGGCGCCCCCGGCCTTCGCGGTGATCGATTTGAGGCTGGGCGAGGGCAACGGCATCGACGTGGTCGATGCGCTGCACCGCGAGCGCCCCGACGCCCGCGCCATCATCCTGACCGGCTACGGCAACATCGCGACCGCCGTCGCGGCGGTGAAGTTCGGCGCGGTCGACTATCTCTCCAAGCCCGCCGACGCCGACGACGTGATCCGCGCCCTTCTGGCGCGTCCCGGCTCCAAGCCGACGCCGCCCGACAATCCGATGTCCGCCGATCGCGTGCGGTGGGAGCACATCCAGCGCGTCTACGAGCTGTGCGGCCAGAACGTGTCGGAGACGGCGCGGCGGCTGAACATGCATCGCCGCACGCTTCAGCGCATCCTTGCCAAGAGGTCGCCGAAATAGACGTTCAGGCGCTGTTCACCTGATACAGGAGAAGGTCTCGTCGCCATCGGGGGATGGGCGGCAAATCGATCGGGGAACGCGCGGCCGCCGGCCGTGCTGCAGCAGTCCAACTGCATCAATCGCATATCGCGGCGCAACGGAGGCGACACGGCTCGTCGCCCGCGATCGCCTGTCGCAACAATACGAGGGGAAGGCATGACCACACGATCCGAAAAACTCCGGCAGCTGATGCTGTCGGTCTCGCTGCTGGCGCTGATCGGCGCCGTTCCGGCGGCGGCGCTCGCGCGCCCCGCCGCCACCGCGCCGCTCGCCGGCGGCTCGGCGGTGCTCGCCGGGCTTGCCGCGTCGAGCGCCAGCCTCAGCGGCCCCCAGCTTCTGGGCAAGTCGCAGCGCGCGCTATCCGTCGTTGCCGTCTCGCTGAAGAAGATGACGCGCGCCGAACGCGGCCGCTCGGCGCCCTTCGTCAAGGCGGTCCGCGCCGCCGACCGGGCGCTGAAGGCGGTCAGGGACGCCGTGGCGCGCAAGGACAACAAGGCGCTGGGCAAGGCGGTCAGCGCCGCCTCCCGGGCCGTCGGCACGCTGAACTCGACCTATAAGCGGGCGAAGCTGAAGAACCGCGGCGTCAAGGAAGGCATGCGCGCCTTCAACGAGTCGTGGAAGCTGACGCAGAAGCGCCTCGGCGGCGCCAAGCCGACCAGGGACCAGCGCACCGCCAACGCGCGGCGCATCGGCGCGATGCGGCGCAACCTCGCGACCCGTCAGGACAGCCGCCGCGACCGGCAGCAGGAATACGACGAACTCGCCTACATGCTCGCCGTGCTGGACCGGGCGCTGATGCTCAACCGGTCCGACGAGCATGCCTGGATGGCGCTGGTCGCCATGGACGATTTCTACGGCTGGTACGGCGGCTACTACGACTACATGGCCGTCTACGAGCCGGACTACGCGCAGTATTACTACGACGATTACCGCTACTACGGCGGCATCAGCAACGAGTGGCAGGCCAGCTACGACACCTACTACGAGAGCTACAACTACACCTCGTATGAGGAGACCGTCGTCATCAACGAGGTCACCAATATCGAGATCAACAACACCTATGTGACCAACGAGATCATCGTCGAGGCCGACGATCAGGTCGAGCAGATCGAGGCTTCGGCCGAGACGGTCGCGCAGGACACCGACGGCGGCGCCGAACTGGCCGCGGCCGACGCGGCGCTGGAAGCGGCGCCGCCGCCCGAGATCGAGGATCCCGCCGAAACGCCCGATCCGGAAATCGACGCGGCGCTCGATACCCCGGTCGATGCCGCCGAGGTCGAGGCGCTGGCCGACGAGGCCCCCTCGGTCGATGCGGTCGAGGAAGAGCTGGCGGAGCCCGAAGCGGGCACCGAGGGCGAGCCGGAGCCGGAGGCCGAGCCTGGCACCGAGACCGAGCCGGAAGCCGAGCCGGAGCCTGAGCCGGAACCCGAACCGGAAGCGGGCACCGAGGATGAGCCGGAGCCGGCGGCCGAGCCCGGCACCGAGACAGAGCCGGAAGCCGAGCCTGAGCCGGATCCTGAGCCGGAAGCGGAGCCTGAGCCGGAACCTGAGCCGGAAGCCGAGCCCGAACCGGAACCCGAGCCCGAGCCGGAGATGGAGCCCGAACCCGAACCGGAACCGGAGATGGAGCCCGAACCCGAGCCGGAGCCGGAGATGGAGCCCGAGCCCGAGCCCGAGCCGGAGCCGGAGATGGAACCAGAGCCCGAACCCGAACCGGAGATGGAACCCGAGCCCGAGCCGGAACCGGAGCCGGAGCCGGAGCCGGAACCGGAACCCGAGCCGGAACCCGAGCCGGAACCGGAACCGGAAGCCGAGCCCGACAGTGACGGCGACGGCATTCCCGATTCGCAGGATCCGGAGTGAGGCGCGCGGCCCGTCCGCGCTGAGACAAGACAGGGCGCTCCTGACCGGGCGCCCTGTCTGCGTCTCGGGCGCCGTCCGTCAGGGCGGCAGCAGCGCGGCGTCCGGGTCGAGGCCGCGCAGCATGCGCGCCGCGGCGACGCGCGCGAACGACAGGGTCAGCGCCTTGCGGCGCGCCGCGTTGAGCGGCCGGACGGGGCTTTCCCGCACGATCTCGGCGCCGTAGCGATCGGCGACGATCAGGCCCGGCGCCTCCGGCACCAGCGCCGCGTCGAAACCCAGCGGGATGGCGAAATAGAAGCGCTCGCAGAAGTCGAGATATCCCGGCCACTTGCGATCGGCGCGCAAATCCGCGGCACTGACCTTGATTTCGACCGCCACGATATCACCTGAAGGTCCGAGCGCCGCGACGTCGAGCCGCGCGCCGTCCGGCAGGACGAACTCGGTCAGCGGCGCATAGCCGAGGGCATAGAGGCACCGCTGGACGCCGCGCGCCACCGCCGGGGCGTTCAAGGACCATTCACCATCCATCGGCCATAACTCCGCCCCAGGTCGGGGCCGATCATGCCGGAAGGCGGGTCCGGATTGAAGGCGAAGGAGAGGCGGCGATGAAACGGCTTGTGATGACCCTGGCGCTCGCCGCGGCTGCGGCCATGGCGCCCGTCCTGGCGCAGGCCGGCAAGCTGAGCCTGCGCAACGAATCGCCGGTGGCGATCACCCATGTCTATGTCTCGCCGATCGACGTCGACCGTTTCGGCCCCGACCTCCTGCAGGGCGCTCAGATCGCACCGGGGGCGAGCTTCACCTTCCGCGACCTCGCCAACGGCCTCTACGACATGAAGCTGGTCGACGCGACGGGCGCCGAGTGCATGCTGAAGGACGTCGACTACTTCCAGTACTCGATCTGGACGATCACCCAGAACTGCGGCGCCTTCGGCGGCGCTGTCTCCTGAACGGCTGCTTGCCCCGGCGGCCAGGAACGGGGCACGCTGCGGCAGGGAGTGAAAACGTGATGATGCCGTCCTTCGAGATCGCCGCGGCTGGGCCTGCCCGTGCGCGGCATTGATGCTGCCCGCCTTGCGCTCGCTCTTGGCTTCGCTGGCGGCCTGATCGGGGCCGCCGCCGCCGCCTCGCCGTCCTTCCTCAAGGCGCAGGCGTTGCGTGAGGAGGCGGCCGCCGCCGAAGCGCGCGGCGACTATGCCGCCGCCGAGGGCGCGCTGGAAAAGGCGCTCGAACTGCGCCCCGGGCACCCCGGCCTCATCCTGTCGCTGGCCGGCGTCGAGGCCCGCCAGGGCAAGGCCGCCGAGGCGCTGACCCATCTCCAGCAATTCGTCACCATGGGCCTTGCCGCCAATCTGGGCGAAACCGACGCCTTCGCGGCGCTGCGCTACAATCCGCAGTTCATCGGCGTCCTCGCCGGCATCGCCCGCAACACCAACCCGGTCGGCGAGCCGGAGATCGCCGCGCATCTGGGCGAGGGCAGCGCCCTCTTCGAGGGCGTGGCGATCGATGCGGCCAGCGGCCGGCTCTTCGCCTCCAGCGTGCGCCAGCGCCGCATCGTGGTGGTCGAGAACGGCGTCGTCCGCGACTTCGTGCCGCCGGGCGAAGGCGGGCTGTGGAGCGTCTTCGGCCTCGCCGTCGACGCGCCGCGCGGCCTCCTCTGGGCGGCCAGCGCTGCCGGCCCGCAGAGCGAGGGCGTCGCGGCGGCCGAACACGGCGCGGCCGGGGTCTTCGCCTTCGATCTTGAGACCGGGGCGCTGCGGCGCAAGGCGGTGCTGGGGCCCGAGGCCAAGGCGGCGCTCGGCGATCTCGCCGTGGCGCCCGACGGCACCGTCTATGCCAGCGACGCCAACGGCGCGCTCTATCGCCTCGCGCCGGATGCCGAGGCGCTGGAGCCCTTCGCGCCGGACCAGCGCTATGTCTCGCCGCAGGGTCTTGCGGTCGTCGCGGACGGGGCGGTGCTGGTCGTCGCCGACTATGCGATGGGGCTCTTCTCGATCGATGTCGCCACGCAGGCCGTGACCCGCCTGAGCGCGCCGTCCAGTGTCGCCCTGCTCGGTCTCGACGGCCTCGCCGGCGCCGGGCCGCTCATCGCCACCCAGAACGGCGTCGCGCCGCAGCGCGTGCTGCGGCTCCGGCTCGGGCCCGAATGGGACTATGTGCAATCGGCCGAGGTGCTTAGCGCCAATGCGCCCTTCCACCACGAGATCACGCTCGGCGCGATCTGGGACGGCGCCTTCTGGTACGTGGCCAACAGCCAGTGGGACCGTTTCGGCCCCGA
This sequence comes from Alphaproteobacteria bacterium, assembly GCA_016792565.1. Taxonomy (GTDB): domain Bacteria; phylum Pseudomonadota; class Alphaproteobacteria; order Micropepsales; family Micropepsaceae; genus JADZAI01. The sequence continues at coordinate 81,217 of JAEUMK010000098.1, read as the reverse complement.
CGGCGCGGTGCTGGGCGAGGCCCCCTTCGCCGAGACGGTCGTCGTGCGGATCGCGCTGCCGCCGCCGGATGCGCCGGCCCAGTGATGCCGAATCCGTGAAGACGGCCCAATGAAAAAGGGCGGAGCCCAAGCTCCGCCCTTTCCAAACCCGAAGGGTCGCGGCGCCTTACTCGGCGGCCATCAGGATCGAGCCGGTCTTGGCGTTGGCGCCGAAATTGATGGCCTGGAGGTACTTGATGCCCTCCTCGGCGATGTCGTCGCCGACCATGTGGTCGCCCTCGGCCTTCAGCTCGTCCATGTCGACATAGGTCTGGTAGAAGGCCTTGGTCCGCTCGGTGATGATGCCGGCCTTCAGCAGCGTCTTGATGAGGACGCGGAAGATGTCGCTCGATTCGCGCATCCGCTCGCGGCGCTCGTCGTCGGTGATCGCCTCGACCAGCGCGGCCTGGGCGTCCTGCCAGTCGATGCCGAACTTGGCGTAGACGTCCTTCATCTGCTCGGGGTTGATCAGGTTGAACAAGAGGGTCTGGAAGCAGTGCGCGGCCCAGTCCTCGATGATGTTCTGCTCGTCCGCGGACAGCTTGGGAATCGTGCGGTCGGCCCAGATCTTGCCGAACTTGTGGTGGAACGCCTCGTCGGTCATGACGAGCTGCATCAGCTTCACCAGAAGCGGATCGCGCGCCTTGTTGTACATGGTGGCGAAGGCGCCCATGGCGAGGCCCTCGACCAGCATCTGCATGCCGACGATCTTCTTGTAGACCTCGGGCGCGTTGACCATTTCGGTCAGCAGGTTGCCGAGCGTCGGGCCGACCGGAAGCGGCGTGCCCCAGCGGGCATGGACATACTTGGTGAAGGCCGCGACGTGGCGGGCTTCCTCGCGCGCCTGGTTGGCGGCGTATTCCTGGGCGCCGGGGTCGCGCAGGATGTGGCAGAGCGAGGCCGAGAGCGACAGCGCGCCCTGCTCGCCGTGCAGGATGGCCGACAGCATCCAGCGCACGTTCTCGTTGATGAAGGCGACCTTGTCCTTGCCCGTCAGCTTCTCGCCGACGCGGGTGGCGAAGATCGGGAACATGTCGTCGGGCAGCAGCGCCTCGTTCTCCATGTCGAACGGCGCGGTGAAGTCGATGTACTTCTTGTCCAGCGGATCCCAGAAATGGTCATGGGTCGCGGAGATGATCTTGTCGAAGGCGGTGGAGCGGGCGTTGTAGCGGTCCACGTCCATCATCGACGGGAAATCCTTGGGATCCACCGCGTCGTAGGCGTTGTCCTTGGTGATCTGCAGGGGAGCGCTCATCGTAAGGTCCTTCCTCGGCCGGTATTGTTTCCGGATCGCCGGCGAGGGTGCCCGCGGCGCCCCGGAAAGTCAATGAAAATGACGCATGCGTCAGATTCATTAAAGTGACGACTGCGTCATTTATGTGTCGTTTTCCACGATCTGCCGGGCACGTATCGCCGCGTCAGGCACGGAAATCTTGATTGACCTCGGTTTTCCGCCGCTCCAGAGTGCGCCCCGCTTCCGGGCGGGCTGGGCCCGCACGAGAGGCGGACATAGGGTGCGTCGCGGTCTTGGGGGACTGCGGCGAGCGGGGGTGAGGGCGGCGTCGCCGCCTGAGGTCCTGGCCGTATGGAACGATAGGAATCGCCAGGAATATCGCCGCGCGCCCGGCTCCCCTTGGGGGCTGCAGGCGCCGATGCCGGTTCTTTGCGGTCCGCCCGGTCGCCATACGGCCGGAGACGTGTGCACGCCAGCCCGCCTCGGGGCCCAGGGAACTGCCGGATGATCAAGTCGCTCGAGAATTTCGTTTTCGCCTTCCGCACGTGGATCCTGCTGGCGCTCGCCGGGTTCACCGCCTTCATGTTCTGGAACGCGCTCGATCTGAGGATCGATCCCGGCATCGAGAAGCAGTGGCCGGCCGGGCACGAATATGTCGACACGTTCAGCCAGTACCGCGAGAGCCTGCCCGGCGCGAAGCGCATCATCGTCGTCCTGCGCTCGCGCGACACGACGCCCGGCAGCATGTGGAACGAGAACTTCCTCGCCACGCTGAACGGCGTCACCCAGGACCTGTTCTTCATCCCCGGCGTCGACCGCAAGACCGTCACCAGCCTGTGGACCCCCAACACGCGCTTCTTCGAGATCACCGAGGAGGGCATCAGCGCCGACGACGTGATCGGCGGCACCACGACGCCCAGCAATGTCGGCCGCCCCGAAAGCCTCGCCAAGGTCCAGTCCAACGTCATCCGCGGCGGCTTCGTCGGCCGTCTGGTCTCCAACGATTTCACCGGCGCGATGGTCCAGGCCGAATTGCTCGAGTTCGACCCGACGACCGGCGCCAAGCTCGACTTCTTCGACTTCAACGACCGCATCGAGACGACGATCCGCCAGCGCTACGAAGGGGCCGGCGGCCCCGCCTTCTGGTATGTGCGCGAGCGCCTGGAAGACCAGCGCCGCAAGGCGGCCGCCGAATGCCCCAAGCCGTCGGAAGGCATGGTCGGCGACGCCATCGCCAAGGTCGGATCGGCGTTCGGCGAGGATCTCTACATCCCGGCCGAATGCGGCGCCTATGTCGAGGGCCTCAAGGCCCAGCTGCCCACCATGGAGCTGAACTACGGCCCGGTCGTCGGCAGCTACTACCCCACCTTCAAGGCCAAGCTCGACGAGATCGGCGCGAAGAACCTCAAGCCCGCCGAGCAGTATGCGGCGATCGAGGCCGAGCTCGACGCCTGGCAGACCGCCGTCGCCGACCAGGAGCCGGCCTTCACCGTCCACGTCATCGGCCTCGCCAAGGCCTTCGCCGACATCGGCAACGGGGCGCAGGAAGTCTACAAGTTCTTCGCCCTCGCCTTCGTGCTGACGATCGCCTCGGTGTGGTGGTACTGCCGCTCCTGGTCGCTGACCTTCCTCACCGTCGGCTGCTCGCTCGTCTCGGTGATCTGGCAGTTCGGCTTCCTGACGCTGTTCGGCTTCGGCCTCGACCCGCTGGCGATCCTGGTGCCGTTCCTGGTCTTCGCCATCGGCGTCAGCCACGGCATCCAGCAGATGAACCTGCTGACCGACGGCCTCGCCCAGGGCATGACGCCGGAAAAGGCCGCGCGCTACGCCTTCGCCGGTCTCTTCATTCCCGGCATGATGGCCCTGGTCACCGACGGCGCGGGCTTCGCCACGCTCTATCTGGTCCCCATCCCGATGATCCAGGAGCTGGCGATCACCTCCTCGGTCGGCGTCGGCATGAAGATCATGACCAATCTCATCATGCTGCCGCTGCTCGCCTCGCTGATGACCTTCAAGGGCGACTACCGCGCCATCGTGGTGGCGCAGCGCACCCGCGCCAAGAAGCTGGTCGGCGTGCTCGGCGTCGTCGCCGAGAAGCGGGTCGCCATCCCGCTCTTCATCGGCTCGTGGTTCGTCTTCGCGATCGCCGTCTATTTCGGCCTGCAGCGCCAGATCGGCGACGTCCATGCCGGCATGCCGGAACTCAAGGCCGAGCACCGCTACAACATCGACGCCCGCACCATCTCCTCGACCTTCAACCAGGCGCTCGACGTCTTCACGGTGGTGGTCGAGGCGCCGCCGCAGGCCTGCATCAAGTACCCCTACATGGAGTACATGAACCGCCTCACCTGGCACCTGCGCAACGTGCCCGGCGTCGTCGCCGTCGTCTCGGTCTCCGAGCTCGCCAAGCAGCTCAACGCCGGCTGGTACGAGGGCAACCTCAAATGGCGCGGCCTGCCGCACAACCAGTATTCGCTCGTCCAGGCGACCGGCCCGATTCCCTCCACGGCCGGCGTTCTGAACGCCGAGTGCACGCTGCTCCCGATCCACGCCTTCCTCGCCAACGGCAAGGCAGGCACCATCGCCGACGTCGTGGCGGCGGTGAAGGACTGGCGCGACGTGAAGTCCATCCCGCCGGCCCTCAACAAGGGCGTCGACAACAAGAACGGCACCTGGACGCTGACCCCGGCCGAACTCGACGGCCTCACCTACTCGGCCCAGCTGCGCGAGGAAGGCGACCCGCTCGAGCGGCCGCTCACCGTGACCGCCTTCCGCACCGAGCCTCTCGCCAAGTCGGACGAGATCTGGACGGTGCCGGCCGACAGGCTGGCGGGTCTCGTGCTGACGCCGAAGGCGGGCACCGTGCCCGGCCGCCAGCAGATCCTGGCGCTCAAGGCGGTCAAGGGCTCAGGCGCGTCGCGCGAGATCGTCGCCGAGAGCGAGCTGCGGGTCGAATCGCGCCAGCCCGGCGCAAGGCTGCCGCTCGAGATCATGTCGGCCTTCGCCGGCAAGGACGTCTCGGCGGCGACCGCCTTCGAGATCGCGCCCCCGGCGGGCGGCGAGATCGCCCATCGCAACACGCTGTTCACCGCATCGGTGCCGCTGCAGCTCGGCGCGCCGGGCGTCGCCGCGCCGCTCTCGGCCGACATCAAGAAGGCGCTGGAAGGCCAGGATGTCTCGAAGGCCACAGAGGTCGAGATCGCCGGCGTCGAGCCCTCGTTCTACATCCGCCTCGCGGCCGGCAACTCCGGCATCGCGGCGGCCGTGAACGAGGAGATCCACGAGCAGGAAATGCCGATGACGATCATCGTCTACGGCGTCATCGTCCTGCTCGTCATCTTCACCTTCTTCGACTGGCGCGCGACGCTGTGCTGCACCGTGCCGCTGACCTTTGCGACCTTCTTCGGCTACTGGTTCATGTATGCCATGGGGATCGGCCTCAAGGTCTCGACGCTGCCGGTGATGGTGCTCGCCGTCGGCATCGGCGTCGACTACGCCTTCTACATCTACGACCGCCTGCAGCACTTCCTCGCCGAGGGCGACGACATCACGACGGCCTACAAGAAGAGCATGGAGAAGACCGGCATGGCGGTCGTCTTCACCGCGATCACGCTGGCCATCGGCGTCTCGACCTGGGCGTTCTCGGACCTCAAGTTCCAGGCCGACATGGGCATGCTGCTGACCTTCATGTTCGTCATCAACATGCTGAACGCGGTCACCATCCTGCCCGCCATGGCGGTGACGCTCGACACGGTGATCCCGCGCCGCGGCCGTCCCAAGCTGCACGGCATCGCGGCGGCCGAGCCGCACGACCTCTAGCCGGCAGGGCGCACGGAAAAGGAAAGGGCCGGGAGCGATCCCGGCCCTTTCCCGTTTCAGCCGGCGACGGCGGTCAGCCGAAGAAGCTCGCGATCTCGTCGACGCCCGCCCGCTCGGTGCGCCAGCGATTGATCGGCGCGGCCGGGTCGGCATGGCCGACCGCGAGGCCGCAATAGATCTGCAACTCGTCCGGCACGGCGAAGAAGCGGCGCACGAAGCCGTGCTGGCGCGCCCAGGCCTCCTGCATGCAGGTGGCGAGGCCCTTTTCCTCGGCGACCAGGGCGATGGTCTGCATCAGCATCCCCAGATGCGCCCACTGGCCGGGCCCCATCTGGCGGTCGATGGCGAAGAAGAAGGCCGCCGGGGCGCCGAAGAAATCGTAGTTCTTGGCGAGCTGCATCAGCCGCCCGGCCTTGTCCTCGCGTGGAATGCCGATCGCCGCGTAGAGCGCCTCGCCGCAGCGGAAGCGCCGCGTGCGATAGGGCTCCTTGATGGCGGGGGGATAGATGTGGAACTCGGGCTCCTCGCCCATCGGGTTCGCCGCCATCGCCGCCGCCAGTTCGGCGCGGAAGCGGGCCATCGAGGCGCCCGACAGGCCATAGACGTGCCAGGGCTGGCAATTGCCGCCCGACGGCGACCAGCGGGCGACCTCCAGGATGGCGCGCAGGTCGGCCTCGCCGACCGGCGTGTCGAGATAGGCGCGGGTGGAGATGCGGTTCCTGACCGCGTCTGCGACGTTCATCGGCGTGACCCTCCAAGGAATGCTGATCGGCAACGGTTAGACCCGCCGCGCCCGCTTGGAAAGGTGCCGGTCCTTCAGGATGGCGGCGCTACTCCTTGGCCGCGCCGTTCCAGAATTCCTTGACCCGGGCGAAGAAGCCGTTGGTCTCGGGCTGGTTGCTGTCGGTCGCCGCCGCCTGGAACTGGCGCAGCAATTCCTTCTGCTTCTTGGTCAGGTTCACCGGCGTCTCGACCGCGCATTCGACGTAGAGATCGCCGGTGCCGTCGCCGCGCAGGCCGGGCATCCCCTTGTGGCGGACGCGGAACTGCCGCCCGGTCTGCGTGCCTTCGGGCAGCGTCACCTTGGCGCTGCCGCCCTCGATGGTCGGCACCTCGATCGCCCCGCCCAGCGCCGCCGTCGTGAACGGCACGGGCACGCGGCAGAAGAGATCGGAGCCCTCGCGCTTGAAGATCGCGTGCGGCGCGATGGAGAGGAAGATGTAGAGATCGCCGTTGGGCCCGCCGCGCAAGCCCGCCTCGCCCTCGCCGGCGAGGCGCATCCTGGTGCCGTCCTCGACGCCCTTGGGAATGCGCACCGACAGCGTGCGCTCCTTGCGCACCCGGCCCATGCCGCCGCACGCCTTGCACGGGTTCTTGATGATCTTGCCGGCGCCGTTGCAGGTCGGGCAGGCGCGTTCGATCGTGAAGAAGCCCTGCGCGGCGCGCACCTTGCCGTGGCCCTGGCAGGTCGTGCAGGTGACCGGCTGGGCGCCCGCCTCGGCGCCCGATCCCGCGCAGACCTCGCAGGTCTCCGCCGTCGGCACCTTGATCGTCGCGTCCTTGCCGCCGAAGGCCTCTTCCAGCGTCAGTTCCAGATCGAAGCGCAGGTCCTGGCCGCGCGCCGCGCGCTGCTGGCCGCCGGCCCCGCGGCCGCGGCCCATGAACTCGCCGAAGAGATCGTCGAAGACGTCCGTGAAGGCGGACGAGAAATCGAAGCCGCCGCGCTGGCCGCGTCCGCCGCCGCCGTTCTCGAAGGCGGCGTGGCCGAAACGGTCATAGGCGGCGCGGCGCTGGTCGTCCTTGAGGATCTCGTAGGCTTCGCCGACTTCCTTGAACTTCGTCTCGGCCTCGCCGTCGCCCTCGTTGCGGTCCGGATGGAACTGCATCGCGAGCTTGCGATAGGCCGATTTGAGCTGGTCGGCGCTCGCGGTCTTCGCGACGCCCAGCACTTCATAATAGCAGCGTTTGGCGCCCAAGGCCTAAATCCCCCAGCGAAGAGGGGAGCCGTCCATGGACGGCTCCCCCGTTTCGTCAGCCCTGGTTCTTCTTGTCGTCGACGTCCTCGAACTCGGCGTCGACCACATCGTCGCCGGCCGGCGCCTCGCCGCCGGGCGCGGCGCCCTCGCCCGCATCGGCCTGCGCCTTGTACATCGCCTCGCCCAGCTTCATCGACGCCTGCATGAGGGCCTGGGTCTTCTGCTGGATGTCGGACGCGTCCTCGCCCTTCAGCGACTCCTTCAGGGCTTCGAGCGCCTGCTCGACGGCCTGCTTGTCAGCGGCCGCGACCTTCTCGCCGAACTCGGCGAGGTTCTTCTCGGTCTGGTGGACCATCGCATCGCCGTGGTTGCGGGCCTCGGCCAGCTCCTTGCGCTGCTTGTCCTCGGCGGCGTGCGCCTCGGCGTCCTTCACCATCTTCTCGATGTCGGCGTCGCTGAGGCCGCCCGAGGCCTGGATCTTGATCTGCTGTTCCTTGCCGGTCGCCTTGTCCTTCGCCGTCACGTGCACGATGCCGTTGGCGTCGATGTCGAAGGTCACCTCGATCTGCGGCATGCCGCGCGGGGCGGGCGGGATGCCCATCAGGTCGAACTGGCCGAGCAGCTTGTTGTCGGCCGCCATCTCGCGCTCGCCCTGGAAGACGCGGATCGTCACCGCGCCCTGATTGTCCTCGGCGGTGGAGAAGACCTGGCTCTTCTTGGTCGGGATCGTCGTGTTGCGCTCGATCAGGCGCGTGAAGACGCCGCCCAGCGTCTCGATGCCCAGCGACAGCGGGGTCACGTCGAGCAGCAGGACGTCCTTCACCTCGCCCTTCAGGACGCCGGCCTGGATCGCCGCGCCGATGGCGACGACTTCGTCCGGGTTGACGCCCTTGTGCGGCTCCTTGCCGAAGAACTGCTTCACGATCTCCTGGATCTTGGGCATGCGAGTCATGCCGCCGACCAAGACCACTTCGTCGATGTCCGAGGCCGAGACGCCCGCGTCCTTCAGCGCCTGCTTGCAGGCGGGCAGGGTGCGCTGGACGAGATCGTCGACCAGGCTCTCCAGCTTGGCGCGGGTGAGCTTGAGGTTGAGGTGCTTGGGGCCCGAGGCGTCGGCCGTGATGTAGGGCAGGTTGATCTCGGTCTGCGTCGAGGAGGACAGCTCGATCTTCGCCTTCTCGGCGGCTTCCTTCAGCCGCTGCAGCGCCAGCTTGTCCTTGCGCAGATCGACGGTCTGCTCCTTCTTGAACTCGTCGGCGAGGTAGTCGACGAGGCGCATGTCGAAGTCTTCGCCGCCCAGGAACGTGTCGCCGTTGGTCGACTTCACCTCGAAGACGCCGTCGCCGATCTCGAGGACCGAGATGTCGAAGGTGCCGCCGCCGAGGTCGTAGACCGCGACCGTGCCGGTCTTCGACTTGTCGAGGCCGTAGGCGAGCGCCGCGGCGGTCGGCTCGTTGATGATGCGCAGCACTTCGAGGCCGGCGATCTTGCCGGCGTCCTTGGTCGCCTGGCGCTGGGCGTCGTTGAAATAGGCGGGCACCGTGATGACGGCCTGCGTCACCTTCTCGCCGAGATAGGATTCGGCGGTGTCCTTCATCTTCTGCAGGATGAAGGCGGAGACTTCCGAGGGGCTGTACTTCTTGGCGTCGCGGCCTTCCACCCAGGCATCGCCCGTCTCCGACTTGACGATTCTGTAGGGCATCAGCGCGATGTCCTTCTGGACCATCTTGTCGTCGAAGCGGCGGCCGACCAGGCGCTTGATCGCGTGATAGGTATAGGTCGGGTTGGTCACCGCCTGGCGCTTGGCCGACTGGCCGACCAGGCGCTCGCCGTCGTCGGTGAACGCGACGATCGAGGGCGTCGTGCGCGCCCCTTCCGCGTTCTCGATGACCTTGGGCTTGCCGCCTTCCATGACCGCGACGCACGAATTCGTGGTGCCGAGGTCGATACCGATCACTTTCGCCATGCTCTGTCCCTGCTCTCTTGCGGCGGATGGATCCGCGGCCTTCGAAGTGAAGCGCCGCCGCGCCCATCCCCTGATGGTGGCGTTGCGTTTAGTGCGCGCTGTCCGTCCCGCGGCGGAACGGCCGGTTCCGGCCGCGCCCGCCGGGCAATAACCCCGCGTCCGCCGGGTATATAGGTAGGCCTCAAATGCCCCGCAAGCGAAAGGGCGCCGCCCAAGCGCCTGATTTTGCAAGCCGCCCGCGCTTTCGGCTAGGCTGCGCCGGCCGGCATTCGGGTCCGGCGGGAGCAGTGCGATGAAGTGGCAAGGGCGGCGTCAGAGCGCCAATGTCGAGGACCGGCGCGGGTCAGGCGGCGGCGGCGGCGGGCTCGGGGACCTCTTCGGCCGGCGCAGTCCGGGCGGCTCCGGCATCCCGATGGGCGGCGGCGGCCGCGGCGGCGGCATGAGCCTGTGGACCATCGTCATCATCGGCGCCATCGCCTGGTTCATCTTCGGCGTCAATCCGCTGAACCTGCTGGGCAGCATGATGGGCGGCGGCACCGGGATGGGCGCCCCGGGCGGCGGCGCGATCGAACGCAGCGGCCCGGTCAGCGCCGAGCAGGAAACCCAGGCGGCCTTCGCCAAGACGGTCTTCGCGATGACCGAGGACGTCTGGACGGAAGTCTTCCGCCAATCCGGCCGGCGCTATCAGGAGCCGACCCTCGTCCTCTTCACCGGCCAGACCCAGACCGCCTGCGGCGTCGGCCAGGCGGCGATGGGGCCGTTCTACTGCCCCGGCGACCAGAAGGTTTACATCGACCTCGATTTCTTCGCCGAACTGGCCACCCGCTTCCAGGCGGCGGGCGATTTCGCCCAGGCCTATGTCATCGCGCACGAGGTCGGCCATCACATCCAGACCCTGCTCGGCATCTCCGCCGAGGTCCAGCGGCGGCGCCAGAGCGTCGGCGAGGCCGAGGGCAACGATCTATCGGTCCGCCAGGAGCTCCAGGCCGACTGCCTGGCCGGGGTATGGGCGAGCTATGCGCAGACGGAACTGAAGGTCCTCGAGCCCGGCGACATCGACGAGGCGCTGCGGGCCGCCGCGGCGGTCGGCGACGACACGATCCAGAAGCGCACGCGCGGCTACGCGGTGCAGGAATCCTTCACCCACGGCTCGGCCGAGCAGCGCCAGCGCTGGTTCCGCACCGGCTTCCAGTCCGGCGCGATCAATGCCTGCGACACCTTTGCCGCCGGCGCGCTCTGAGTTCAGGCGGCGAGCGCCGCGGGAGCGGCGCGTGAGGCGCCCGGGAAGCGCACGCTGACCAGCGTGCCTTCGCCCAGCTCGCTCTCCAGCGCGACCGTGCCGCCATGCAGCCCGGCCAGCGCCTTGACCAGCGACAGGCCGAGGCCGGTGCCGCCATTGGCGCCGGAATAGGCGTTGTCGACCCGCTCGAAGGGGTTGAACAGCCCCTCGATGCGGTCGGCCGGAATGCCGGGGCCGTTGTCGCGCACCCACAGCACGGCGTCGCCGCCCTCGTCGCGCACGCCGATCTCGATGGCCCCGCCCGACTGCGTGAACTTGACCGCGTTGCCCGCCAGGTTCAGCACGATCTGCTTGAAGGCGCGGGCGTCGGCCAGCATCTCGCCGGGCGCCCGGTCCAGCGCGAGGGTCAGGCTCTGGCGGTTTTCGCGCGCCCTGGGACCCAGCAGGCGGGCGATCTGGCGCAGTTCGTCGCCCGGCGCGAAGAGTTCGGGCGCGACATCCATCCGGCCGGCCTCGATCTTGGCGATGTCGAGCAGGTCGTTGATGAGGTCGAGCAGGTGCTCGCCCGAGCCGTGGATGTCCTGCGCATAGCCGCGATAGCGGGTGTCGAGCTGGCCGAAGAGGCCCGCCCGCATCACGTCGGAAAAGCCGATAATGGCGTTCAGCGGGGTGCGCAGCTCGTGGCTGATATTGGCGAGGAAGTTCGACTTGGCGCGGTTCGCCGCCTCCGCCGCGTCGCGCGAGCGCGCGAAATCGGCCAGCAGCGCCTCGTTCTGGAAGCGGGTCTCGATCATCTCGCCGATGCGGCGCGAGAGCTGCAGCGCCGAGGTGACCAGCATCACGACCCAGAGCGGTCCGAGGATCGCGATGTAGAGGCCGGGCACCCCGCCGGCCAGGCTGAAGCCGGGGACCGCGGCCCCCAGGATCGCGATCGCACCGGTCAGGTAGGTCGCCGGATGGGGTGCGAGCCGGGCGCTGTAGACCGCCAGCACCGCCACCAGAACGACCGAGATGGTCGCCACGGCGGCGAAATGATCGGGTTCCAGGACTGCCGCCGGCAGCAGGCCCCAGACGAGGCCGGCATAGCCGTAGGCGGCGGCGTAGGCGGCGCGCCGCCCGATGCCGAACGGGCCGACGGCCTGTCCGCGCGGCCAGAAGGTGAGGGCGAGATGATAGACCAGCCCCGACAGGAGCTGCGCGCCGGTCCACAGCACGATCCCCGGGCTCAGGCCGTCGGCGAGCACCGGCAGCACGCCCGAGAAGCAGACGGCGATGAGGATCGCCCAGCCCGGGGCCTGGACGCGGCCATAGGGCAGGTTGTCGGCGATGAGATCCAGCCGCGCCTGTTCAAGCGCATGCGGATCGACGGCGAATTGTCTTGGCGTCACGGTGCGTTCTGCCCCCCAGGCCCCGACGCACCCTACGCCCCGCGCTTTGCCATGCGGTTAGGCGCGCCGTTCGACATTGAACGGCGTCGTTAAGCCCGTCTTTACCGGCGTGGGTCGCTCAGGCCCTGGTATCGACCGCGGCGCCGGGGTCGGCGGGACGGACGGGTTCGCCCTTGGCGACCACCACCATCGCGGCCCGCAGCAGGCGGTCGGCGATGACGTAGCCCGCCTGCATCACGTCGACGACCGTGCCGTGCGGCTGCCCGGTGCCCGGCACCTCGGCGATCGCCTGGTGGAAATTGGGGTCGAACTTCTGGCCCCGGGGCTCCAGCCGCTTCACGCCGTTGCGCTCCAGCGCCGCCAGCAATTCCTTTTCGGTCAGCTCGACGCCGGTCAGGATCGCCGCCGCGGCGGGATCGTCCTTCGCGCCCGCCGCCGCTTCGATGGCGCGGCGCAGATTGTCGGCGACCGTCAGCATGTCGCGGGCGAACTTGGCGCTGCCGTAGGCGCGCTCGTCCTGGACCGCCTTCTCGGCGCGCTTGCGGGCGTTCTCCGCCTCGGCGAGCGCCCGCAGGCGGTCCTCGTTCAGCCGGTCGATCTCGGCCTGCATGTCGGCCAGCACGCCGGCGGCGATGGTCTGTTCGTCGATCGGGGTCTGGTCGTCCTGGTCCGTCATGTCCTGTTCCATTGTCGCTCTCATCCCGCCGGCGCGCCGATCAGGCGGCTGAGTACGCGGGCTGTATAGTCCACCATCGGGATGATGCGGGCATAATTCAGCCGGGTCGGTCCGATCACCCCGATCGCCCCGACGATGCGGTCATGGGCGTCGCGATAGGGCGACACGATCACCGACGAGCCCGACAGCGAGAAGAGCTTGCTCTCCGCGCCGATGAAGATGGAGACGCCGTCGCCGGTCCGCGCCAGGTCGAGCAGCTGGATCACGTCCTGCTTGCGCTCCAGGTCGTCGAACAGCAGGCGGATGCGCTCCAGGTCCTCGGCGGCGGTGACGTCGTCCAGCAGCCGCGCCTGGCCGCGCACGATCAGCGAGCGGCCGAAGGCCGCATCGCCGCCGCCCCATTCGGCGAGCCCGGCTTCCACGACCCGGGCCGTCAGCGTGTCGAGTTCGGCGCGCCGCGCCTCCAGTTCGGCCCGGATCGCCACGCGCACGTCGTCCAGCGTCCGGCCGCGCAGGCGGTGCGACAGGAAATTGGTCGCCTCCACGAGGGCCGAGGCGGGCAGGCCCAGCGGCGCCTCGATCAGCCGGTTCTCCACCGAACCGTCCTCCGAGACCAGGACGACCAGCACCCGTCCGGGACCCGCCGCGACGAACTCGACATGGCGCAGCGTCCGCTCGCGGGTCGGCGTCACCACCAGGCCGGCGCAGTGCGAGAGGCCCGACAGGAGCGCGGTCGCATCGCCCAGCAGCGCGCCGACGTCGCGGCCCGATCCGGCGACCTGGGCCTCGATGGTCCGCCGCTCGCCGTCGGACAGCGCGCCGACCTCCAGCAGGCCGTCGACGAAGAAGCGCAGGCCCATCTGGGTGGGCACCCGGCCGGCGCTGGTATGCGGCGCGGCGATCAGTCCGGCCTGCTCCAGATCGGCCATGACGTTGCGGATGGAGGCCGGCGAGAGCGCCATGGGAAGCCGCTGCGACAGCGTCCGCGATCCGACCGGCTCGCCCGTATCGAGGTAGGATTCCACGATCCGCCGGAAAATCTCGCGCGACCGCTCCGCCAGCGTGCCGGCGGCGGGAGAGGGGCTGAGGCCGAGGATCGGGTCTGTGCGGTGCGTGGGTACGGACATCGGCGATTGCGCGGAGCCGGGGGAGAGGGGTAGGTAGCCCCCCCAAAACCCCCGTTCAAGGGGACAATAGCAAAGAGCGAGGCTTTCCCATGCGGCCATCCGGGCGCGCTCCCGATCAGTTGCGGACCATCAGCCTCGAACCGGGCTACGCCAAGCATGCCGAAGGCTCGTGCTTCGCCCGCTTCGGCGACACCCATGTCCTGGTCACCGCCAGCCTCGACGAGGGCGTGCCGCCCTTCCTGCGCAACACCGGCAAGGGCTGGGTGACGGCCGAGTACGGCATGCTCCCGCGCTCGACCCATGAGCGCATGCGGCGCGAGGCCTCGCAGGGCAAGCAGAGCGGCAGAACTCAGGAAATTCAAAGACTTATCGGCCGCTCCCTGCGCGCCGTCACCAACCTCACCGGCTTCGGCGAGCGCCAGATCCAGGTCGATTGCGACGTCATCCAGGCCGATGGCGGCACCCGCACGGCGGCGATCACCGGGGCCTATGTGGCGCTCTACCAGTGCTTCTCCCGGATGCAGAAGATCGGCGCGATCAAGCAGATCCCCCTCAGCGACCATCTCGCCGCCATCTCCTGCGGCATCCACAACGGCGTCGCGGTGCTCGACCTCGACTACGAGGAGGATTCCCGGGCCGAGACCGACGCCAATTTCGTGCTGACCGGCTCGGGCGGCATCGTCGAGATCCAGGGCACGGCCGAAAAGGAACCCTTCAGCGAGGAAATGTTCCTGTCGCTGATGGGCCTCGCCCGCAAGGGCGTCGCCGAACTCGTCGCCGCGCAGAAGGCGGCGCTCGGTCTCGCATGAGCGGCCATCGCCGCTTTCCGGGCGGGCGGCTCGTCGTCGCCACCCACAATCCCGGCAAGCTGCGCGAACTGAAGGCGCTGTTTCATCCCTATACGGACGATCTGGTCTCGGCCGGCGATCTCGGCCTGCCCGAGCCGGAAGAGACCGGCCTCACCTTCGCCGCCAACGCCGAACTGAAGGCGCGGGCGGCGGCGCTGGCGAGCGGGGTCTGCGCCCTGGCCGACGATTCCGGCCTCTGCGTCGATGCGCTGGACGGCGCGCCCGGCATCTTTTCGGCGCGCTGGGCGGGCGAGGGCAAGGATTTCGGCGTGGCGATGGAACGCATCCGGCGCGAACTGGCGGACAAGGGTCTTGAAACCTCGCCCGCGCATTTCGTTTGCGCCCTCAGCCTCGCCTTCCCGGACGGGCATTGCGAGACCTTCGAGGGCCGCTTCGACGGTCATGTCGTCTTCCCGCCGCGCGGCACGCGGGGCTTCGGCTACGATCCGATCCTGCTGCCGCTCGGCGGCGCTCAGACGTTTGGCGAGATGGACCCTGAGGAGAAACACCGCATCAGCCACCGGGCCAGGGCATTCGCGCAGCTCCTCGCGGCCTCGTTCGGTGGCTGAGAGCGCGCCCGAGGGCGGCTTCGCGCTCTATGTCCACTGGCCGTTCTGCGCCGCCAAATGCCCCTATTGCGACTTCAACTCCCATGTCCGGCCCGGCGGCGTCGATGCGATGGACTATGCCGGCGCGCTGGTGCGCGAGCTGGAGAGCGAGGCGGCGCGTCTCGATGCCCGGCCGCCGCTCGAGTCCGTCTTCTTCGGCGGCGGCACGCCCTCGCTGATGCCGGGCGCGGCGGTCGGCCGCGTCATCGACGCGGCGGCGCGGCTCTTCCCCTTCGCCCCCGGCATCGAGATCACGCTGGAGGCCAATCCGACCAGCGCCGACGCCGGCCGCTTCGCCGATTATCGCGCCGCCGGCGTCAACCGCGTCTCGGTCGGCCTCCAGGCGCTGAACGATTCCGACCTTAAGGCGCTCGGGCGCTGGCACAGCGCGGCGGAAGCCCGCGCCGCCTTCGCCCTCGCCCGCGCGATCTTCCCGCGCGCCTCGTTCGATCTCATCTATGCTCGCCCCGGGCAGAGCGCGGCGGCCTGGGAAGCCGAACTCACCGAGGCGCTCGCGCTCGCCGCCGACCACCTCTCGCTCTACCAGCTCACCATCGAGGACGGCACCAAGTTCGCCGTCCAGCACGCGGCCGGGCAACTGATCGTGCCGGGGGCCGAGGAGGCCGCGACGCTCTACGAGATCACCCAGGAGATCGCCGAGGCGCACGGCCTGCCGGCCTACGAGATCTCCAACCACGCCGCGCCGGGAGCCGGCTCGCGGCACAACCTCGTCTATTGGCGCTACGGCGAGTTCCTGGGGGTCGGCCCCGGCGCCCATGGCCGCATCCGCAGCGGCGGACGCCTGCTGGCGACGGCGACGGAAAGGAACCCCGAACGCTGGCGCGCGGCGGTGGCCGAGCGCGGCGAGGGCCTCATCGCCCGCGATCCGGTGGCGGCCGCCGACCAGGCGGAGGAATATCTGGTGATGGCGCTCCGCCTCGCCGAAGGCCTCGACGCCGCCCGCTATGAACGCCTTGGCGGGCGCGCCCTCGACCCGGCGCGGCTGGCGGCGCTGGAGGCCGAAGGCCTCATCGCCCGCCCCGGCGGCCGCGTCGCCGCGACGCCGCGCGGCCGCCTCGTCCTCAACGCCCTCGCCGCCGAACTGGCGCGCTAGGGCGCGGCCGGGCCGGCGCCTACGAGCCGAAATCCTGGAAGCTGCGCGGCGCGCCGCGGATTACCGAGAAGCCCGAGCCCGTCACCTCGATGATCGCCAGGCCGCGCTGGATCGTGCCGTTCGGCAGGAAGCGGAAGATGCCGTCGACGCCGGCGAAGCCGTTGGGATCGGCGATCGCGCTCTGGGTGAAGCGCTGGCCCGGCAGGCCGTCCGACAGCGTCGCCGCCAGCGACACCGCGTCGTAGCCGAGGCTGGCGACGCGCGGCGGCCGATAGCCGTAGACGCCTTCGAAGCGCGCCCCGAAGCTCTGCCGCGTCGAGGGCTCGGGGGCGGCGAAGACGCCGCGGGCGAGGCCGCCCGAGGTTCCGTTCGACGGCTCGTCCCACAACCCGGTGCCGAGCAGGATGTGATCGGGCAGCACCGCGCGCGGCAGCGGCGCCGGCGGCGGGGGCGGGGCGACGCCGGCCGCGATCTGCTCGTCGGTCAGCGGCGCCGGGGCGGGCGGGGGCGGCGGGCCGAAGGCGATCAGCTTGGCGATGCCGCGCAGGCCGCCGCCGCCGCCGGGAACGAAGATCGCGTCGAAATCCTTGCCGTCGAGCGCCATGACCGAGGAATAGCCCGGTCCGCCGGCGGCATAGGCGGCATTGGCGACCACCGTGCCGCCGATCGCCGCGACGTCGCGGGCGAAGGCGCTGGAGGCGCGCCGGCCATAGGAATCGCCCGGCGACATGATGGCGAAGAGGCCCATGCCGCGCCCGGCGGCGTAGTTGACGATCGCCCGGATCTCCTCCTCCGGCGGGAAGGAGAGCGTATAGGCGCCGCCGCCGGCGACCGAGGTATCGGACGAGAAGGTGATGACCGGCACGCCCAGCGGCGCCGCGACGGCGCGGACCGAAGCCACCTCGTCGGCGAAGACCGGGCCGAGGATGATCTCCGCCCCTTCGTTGATCGCCGACTGGGCGGCATTGGCGGCGCCCCGCCCGGTGTCCTTGACGATCAGCGTGATGTCGCTGCGCCCGGTGTCGAACAGCGCCATCTGGGCGGCGTCGAACAGCGGGTTGCCCAGGTCCTTGCCGCGCCCGGTCTGGGGCACCAGCAGGGCGATCTTCACCGGCCCCATGCCGATGCCGCCCGGCCGCCGCGGCGCGCCGGTGGCGGCCGGGCCCGAGGCGCCGATCGGATTGACGTCGGGGCGCGGCCCGCGTCCGCCGGAGCCGGCCTCGCCGGGCGTCAGCACCGTGCCTTCGCCGGGGCCTTCGCCCGGCATCTGGCAGGCCGTCAGCAGCGCCGAGCCGGCGACGATCAGCAGCGCCGAACAGATCGCTTTCAGGCGGCGGGCAAGACCGCTACCACTCCAGGGAGAAGAAGGAAGCGACGGTGCGAGAGCCATTCGATGTCCTTGTCGGGTGAACCGGTGCGCCGGGGCGCATTGGCGGCGGAAGCTAAAGGCGGCCCGGCCGGGAGTAAACCACCGGCGGCGGACGATGGCGTCGCGCCCGCCGCGATGGGAGCGCTGCAAAGCGGCCTTTATGTGACGGCGACGCCCATCGGCAATGCCGGCGACCTCACCCTGCGGGCCCGCGACATCCTCTCCCGCGCCGCGATCGTCGTCGCCGAGGACACCCGCGTCACCGCCAAGCTGTTCGCGCTGCACGGCATCGGCACGAAGCTCGTTTCCTACCGCGCCGAGAACGCGGCCCGCGCCACCCCGGCGATCCTCGCCCGCCTCGGCCGCGGCGAGGCCGTGGCGCTGGTGACCGACGCCGGCACGCCGCATGTCTCCGATCCCGGCGCCGAGCTGGTCGCCGCCGCCGTCGCGGCCGGCCACAAGGTCTTCGCCGTGCCCGGCGCCTCGGCCCTCACCGCCGCGCTCTCGATCTCGGGGCTCGCCGCGAAGCGCACGCTCTTCGCGGGCTTCCTGCCCCCGGCCGAGGGCGCCCGCCGCGCCGAGCTCGCCGAGCTGAAATCCATCGACGCAGCGCTCGTCTTCTTCGAGGCCCCGCACCGCATCGAGGAGACCCTTGCCGACATGGCGCATGTGCTGGGCGAGCGGCGGGCCGTCCTCTGCCGCGAGCTGACCAAGCGCCACGAGGAGGCGCGGCGCGGCACGCTGGCCGAGCTCGCCGCCGCCGCCGCCGCCGAGCCTGACCTGCGGCGCGGCGAGATCGTCCTCGTCGTCGCCCCGCCCGCCGCCGCCGATCCGCAGGCCGCCGGCGAGGGCCTCGACGCGGCGCTCCGCCGCGCCCTCGCCACGATGCGGGTCAAGGACGCGGCCGACGCCGTCGCCGGCGCCCTCGGGCTGCCGCGCCGCACCGTCTATGCCCGCGCCCTGGAGCTCAAAGCCGATGCCTAGCAACGCCAAGCTCGCCGCCGTGGATCGCGGCCGCATCGCCGAACGCCGCGCCGTCTGGCTGCTGCGGCTGAAGCTCTACCGCGTGCTGGCGGTGAATTTCCGCCCGGCCCGCGCCTCCGGCCTCGGCGAGGTCGACATCATCGCGCGCAAGGGCCGCACCCTCGTCTTCATCGAGGTCAAGGCGCGGGCCACCGAGGACGGCGCGATCGACGCCATCGCCCCGGCGCAGCAGCAGCGCATCGCCCGCACCGCGCAGCATTTCCTCAAGCGCCGCCCGCGCTATGCCGGCGCCGCGATGCGCTTCGACGCCATGGTGCTGGAGGCCGGGCGCTTCTGGCCGCGCCATGTGATCGACGCCTTCCGGCCCTGACGCGCCGGGATGCGACGCTTGAATTGCCTCCCGCCGCGACCGATGGTGCGCGCCGAACCGGCCCCGACCTCTAAGGACGTCCCATGACGCTTTCCGTCGCGATCCAGATGGACCCGATCCACGCGATCGACATCGGCGGCGATTCCACCTTCGCGCTGGCGCTCGAAGCGCAGAACCGCGGCCACACGCTGTTCTACTACGAGCCGAAGAACCTCTCCTACCGCGACGGCCGGGTCTTCGCGCGCGGCCATTATCTCTCGGTGCGGCACGAGAAGGGCAACCACTACTCGTTCAAGCCCGAGGCGGTGGTCGAGCTTTCCGACATGGACGTGGTGCTGCTGCGCCAGGACCCGCCCTACGACATGGCCTATCTGACGACGACCTATGTGCTTCAGCGCATCCACCCCAAGACGCTCGTCGTCAACGATCCGGTGCATGTGCGCGACGCGCCCGAGAAGCTCTTCCCGATCCTCTGGCCCGAGCTGATCCCGCCGACCCTCGTCACCAACGACCGCGCCGCGATCCGCGCCTTCCGGGCCGAACACGGCGACGTCATCGTCAAGCCGCTCTACGGCAATGCCGGGGCGGGGGTCTTCCGCATCCGCGCCGGCGACGAGAATCTGGGCTCGCTGCTGGAAACCTTCGAGAAGCTCTCGCGCGAGCCGCTGATCGTCCAGAAATACCTGCCCGAGGTGCGCAAGGGCGACAAGCGCATCATCCTCGTCGACGGCGTCCCCGCCGGGGCGATCAACCGCGTCCCGGCCGAGGGCGAGGCGCGCTCCAACATGCATGTCGGCGGCCGTCCCGAAGCGACCGAGCTGACGGCCCGCGAGAAGGAGATCTGCGCCGCCATCGGGCCGGAGCTGAAGGCGCGCGGCCTCATCTTCGTCGGCATCGACGTGATCGGCGACTACCTCACCGAGATCAACGTCACCTCGCCGACCGGCATCTGGGAGATCCGCCGCTTCGGCGGCCCCGACATCGCGGCGCTCGTGTGGGACGCGATCGAGGCGCGGCGCAAGGCCGCCTGATGCAGCCCGGCGCAGCGACGGCGGCGGTCTTTGCGGTGAGCTGGCAATGCCTCGCCCATGTCTCGCAGTTCGCGCAGCCCGGCGACTACGTCGCCGAGACGGTCGCCGGGCGGCCGCTCATCGCCGTGCGGGGCGAGGACGGAACCATCCGCGCCTTCCGCAACGCCTGCCGCCACCGCCTCAGCCCCTTCGTCGATGACGGCGCGGGCTCCTGCGGGCGCGAGCTGACCTGCCCCTATCACGGCTGGCGCTATGCGCTGGACGGGCGGCTGAAGGCGGCGACGCGCTTCGGCCCGGCGGACGGCTTCGACGCCGGCGCGCTCGGCCTCGTGGCGCTCGGCGTGCGGCTGTGGCGCGGCTGGGTCTTCGTCGGGCCGGCCGAGGGCGCGCCCGATTTCGACGCCTGGATCGCCCCGGTCGCGCGCCGCGCCGCCGCCGTGCCGATGGAAGCATGGCGTTTCGCGGCGCGCCGCACGCACGAGGTCGCCTGCCGCTGGAGCGTCTATGTCGAGAACTACCTGGAGGGCTATCACGTCCCGCCCATCCATCCCGCCCTCGACGCCGAGATCGTCGCCGACGACTACCGCGTGACGCTGGAGGACCGCGTCGCCATCCACCACGCGCCGCTGCGTCCCGAACGCGCCGCCGATGCCGTCTATGACGGGCTGTGGGCCTGGGCCTGGCCCAATCTCGGCATCAACGTCTATCGCGACGGCATGATGATGGAGCGCATCTGGCCGCTCGGCGAGAACCGCACGCGGCTCGACTATCTCTACGTCTTCGCCGATCCGGATGCCGATCACGCCGCGACCTTCGCGATGTCCGATGTCGTGACCGCCGAGGACAAGGCGATCTGCGAGGCGGTGGAGCGCAACATGGCGGCCGGCGACATCGCCATGGGGCCGCTCTCGCCGCGCCACGAGGGCGCGGTGCGGCTCTTCCGCGACCTCCTCGCCGCCGCGCCCACACCGAAATAGGACGAAAGTCTTTACAAAACGGTATAAAGTCCTATACTCCTTCTCGCCGCCATCCCGGCGGCGCAAGGAAAGGACGCCGTCCCATGCCCAGCACGCCCCCGCCCCCGACGCTCGCCGAGCTCACCGCCGAATTCTTCGGCGGTGAGGTCCCGGCCCAGTTCACCGCCGACACCGTGCGCGAGGCGCTGGCCCGCCAGATCGCCCAGTGCCACGCCATGATCAGCCTCGAATTCGAGGAATGCCTGTCGCCGCCCGAGGAGATCTACGATGCGGTGCTCTGCGCGCGCGAGAACGCCTATGACCGCGTCGATCGCCTGGCCGGCACCATCGCGGTCCTGACCGGCATCCTCCTGCCGCGGGCCGACGACAACGTGAAGCGCCACGCCCTGAAGATCGAGGTCGAGCGCCGCGCCCCGCCCGCCCCTGACGCCGCCGCCGCGCTGCCGGAGCTTGCCGCCACCCCCTCCCCCCGGAGGAGGAAGTGAGGAACGAAGATGCTTCGTGTCGCGGGGGCGCAACAAAATGTCCGCGCTATCCGACCGGACGCGGCAGGGGCGGCGGGCCCGGCAACCGCAACGCGCTGAAGCACGGCCGCTACGGCGCCCGCGCGCTGGAGCGCCGCCGTCTCTGCGCCGCGCTCCGCCGCCGTGCCCTCGTGGGCCGTGCCTTGCTCGCCGCGCTGGGGGGCGCGCCGCCGGCCTGAGGCGGCGCGGCATCGCGGCCCCTTGCGCCGCCAGCCGCCGCCCGGCGATCATCGCCGCCCATGACCGTCACGCGCGTCTCCACCGTCGCCTTCGAGGGCATTGAAGCGCGCGAGGTCGACGTGCAGGTGCAGATCACCGGCGGCGGCAACCGCATGATGATCGTCGGCCTGCCCGACAAGGCGGTCGCCGAAAGCCAGGAGCGGGTGAAGTCGGCGCTGCACGCCATCGGCCTGGCGCTGCCGCCCAAGCGCATCGTCGTCAATCTGGCCCCGGCCGATCTGCCCAAGGAGGGCAGCCACTACGACCTGCCCATCGCCATGGGCCTGCTCGCCGCGATGGGCGTGCTGCCGTTGGACGAGATGGCCCGCACCGTGGCGCTCGGCGAACTGGCGCTCGACGGCCAGGTGACGGCGGTCGCCGGCGTCCTCCCCGCGACCCTCGCCGCCGCCACCGCCGAGAAGGCGCTGGTCTGCCCCGCCGCCTGCGGCGCCGAGGCCGCCTGGATCGGCGGCGTCGAGATCGTCGCGGCGCCCAGCCTCATCGCCCTCGTCAACCACTACAAGGGCGTCGCCGTGCTGCCCCCGCCCGGGCCGAAGCTCGCCGAGGACGACGGCAAGCTGCCCGACCTGCGCGACGTGCGCGGCCAGGAAACCGCCAAGCGGGCGCTCGAGATCACCGCGGCGGGCGGCCACAACCTCTTGATGATCGGCCCGCCCGGCAGCGGCAAGTCGATGCTGGCGGCCCGCCTGCCGGGCCTGCTGCCGCCGCTCGACGCCCGCGAGGCGCTGGAGATCTCGATGATCCAGAGCCTGGCGGGCGAGCTGAAGGACGGGGCGATCGGCCGCCGCCGTCCGTTCCGCGCCCCCCACCATTCGGCCTCGATGGCGGCGCTGACCGGCGGCGGCCTCAAGGTCCGCCCCGGCGAGGTCAGCCTCGCCCATCTCGGCGTCCTCTTCCTCGACGAACTCCCCGAATTCGACCGCCGCGTCCTCGACTCGCTGCGCCAGCCGCTGGAGACCGGCTCGACGCTCGTCGCCCGCGCCAACGCCCATATCCGCTATCCCAGCCGCGTCCAGCTCGTCGCCGCCATGAACCCCTGCCGCTGCGGCTATCTGGGCGACCCGGCGATGGCCTGCAACAAGGCCCCGCGCTGCGGCGCCGACTACCAGGCGCGCATCTCCGGCCCGCTCTACGACCGCATCGACCTCCACGTCGATGTCCCGGCCGTCAGCGCCGCCGATCTCAGCCTCCCCGCGCCGCGCGAAGGCTCGGCCGAAATCGCCGCCCGCGTCGCCGCCGCCCGGGCCCGCCAGGGCGAGCGCTATGCGGCGGCCGGCATCCGCACCAATGCCGAGGCCGAGGGCGAGGTGCTGGCCGAGGGCGCGCGCCTCGAACCCGCCGCCCAGGCCCTGCTCGCCGAGGCGGCCGAGAAGATGCGCCTCTCGGCCCGCGGCTATACCCGCGCCCTGCGCGTCGCCCGCACCATCGCCGACCTCGCCGGCAGCCCCACGACCGCCCGCCCCCACATCGCCGAAGCCCTCAGCTACCGCCGCCTGAACCTGACCTGAGGAGGCCGCATGGCCGGAGAAACCAAGTCGCTGCGGTTCGCCGTGCTGATCGACGCCGACAACGCCTCGCCGCAGATCGCGGCGGGCCTCTTTGAGGAAATCGCCGAGTTGGGCGAGGCGACGGTCCGGCGAATCTACGGCGACTTTTCAAGCTCCCGGCTCAACGGCTGGTCGGCGCTTCTCGCCCGCCACGCCATTCTCGCCCATCAGCAATTCGCCAACACCACCGGCAAGAACGCCTCCGACATCGCGCTGGTGATCGACGCGATGGATCTGCTGCACAGCGGCCGGGTCGACGGCTTCTGTCTGGTGTCCTCCGACAGCGACTTCACGCGCCTCGCCTCGCGTATCCGCGAGGAAGGGCTGGAGGTCTACGGCTTCGGCGAGAAGAAGACGCCGGAGAGCTTTCGCCAAGCCTGCAAGCGCTTCATCTACACCGAAAACCTCATGGGCGGCGGCGCCGCGGCGGCGCCGGTCGAACCGATCGCCCCCGGGACCGCGGCGAGTGCCGGACCGCCGGTCCCGCCCGCCGATCCGGCGGCCGCGACCCGGGCGCGCGAACCGGTCCAGAACGCGGTGCCGATGCTCAGGAACGCGGTCAACCGGCTCGACAGCGACGACGGCTGGGTCGGGCTCTCCGGACTTGGCCAGATGCTGCGCAATCTCGCGCCCGACTACGACCCGCGCAATTATGGCTGCCGCAATCTGCTCGACCTTCTGCAGAAGACCGAGGCCTTCGAACTGAGGCAGTCGGAGACCAAGCACTGGTTCGTCCGCATCCCGGCGAAGAAGCCGCCGCCGCCCAAGCCCAGGGCCTGAACCCATGCTGAACGTTTCGCGCCCCGCGCCGCGCCGTTTGGCCGCTTTGACGGCGGCGCGGCGGTGGGCGAGAAGGCCTGCTGCAATCAAGGGAGTTCCGATGCGCCGTTCGATGCTTGCCCTCCTCACCGCCCCGGCCGCTCTCCTCGCCGTCCTGCCGGCCGCCGCCGAAACGGTCGCGCCCATCGACGGCCCGGCCGTGCCCGCCGAAATCGGGACCCTCGCCTGCGAAGGCCCGTTCGCGGCCGACTCCTCCGAAGCCAGGCTGAAAGAGGCCTTCGGCGACGCCAACGTCACCTTCAAGGTCGTGCCCGGTCCCGAAGGCACCGAGCTGAACGCCACCGTCGTCTTCGGCGACGATCCGGCGCGCATGCTGACCGTCTACTGGATGGACGAGGAAAAGCGCCAGGGCATCGGCTCGGTCGAGGTCCAGGCCGACTGGAGCGCCGACCCTGAAGCCTACGATCCCTGGAAGCGCGAGATCCTCTGGCAGAGCGCCGAAGGCATCCGCATCGGCTCGCCGATCGAGGACGTGGAGAAGGCGAACGGCAGGCCGTTCCTCCTCTCGGGTTTCGACTGGGACTATGGCGGCTACGCCAACAGCTGGGAGGGCGGCGCGCTGGAGCCCAAGCCCGGCGGCTGCATCCTGTCGGTCCGCTTCGCCTCGTCCGCCGCCAATGCGCCGCAGAGCGTGTCGGGCGACGTGTCGCTGAAATCCGACGCCGCCGACGTCCGCGCCGCCAAGCCGCGCGTGACGCAGTTCTCGATCGGCTATCCGCTGCCCGAATAGGGCCGCGCCGGGGCAAACGTTAACGGATTCCTAGGCGGGCGGGACGCAGACTGCGGCGTCCCGCCAATCCGGTCCCGTCCCGCCTCCCATGAATCTGCCTCGCATCGCGGCGCTGGTCTTCGGTTTCGGCGCCGCCGTCCTGGCGGTCGTCCTGATGGCCGCCCGCTATGCCGCGGGCGGCGAGCCGACCGCCGACCCCGTCCTGGTCGGGGCCCTCGCCGCCGCCGCCGTCGGCGCGCTGCTGGCGACGATTTTCGACGCAAGGCAGCGCGGCCGCCTGCTCGACGAGCAGAACGCCGGCCTCAAGCGCGTCGCCGAGGTCCAGAAGCGCACCGTCGACCGGCTGCAGATCATCAACGCCGAGCTCAAGGAGAACGAGCAGCGCTACAAGGGCCTGGTCGATGCCCAGGGCGATGCCATCCTGCGCAAATGGCCCGACGGCCGGCTGACCTTCGTCAACGACGCCTTCTGCACGGTGTTCGGCGTGGCGCGCGAGGACGTGCTCGGCCGCGTCTTCAGGCCGGCCTTCCATCCCGACGATCCGCCGCCGCTGCTGCACGACTACGCCGACGGCGGCGACCGCCCGCGCGCCCGCTACGACCAGCGCGTGCGAACCGCCTCGGGCTGGCGCTGGTTTGCGTGGGAGGACTACCCGATCCGCGGCGAGGCCGGCCAGCTGACCGAGATCCAGTCGGTCGGCCGCGACATCACAGAACGCAAGGAGGTCGAGCGCACCGTACGCGCCGCGCTCGACCGCGCCGAGCAGATGAGCAAGGCGAAGTCGCTGTTCCTCGCCACCATGAGCCACGAGATCCGCACGCCCATGAACGGCGTCATCGGCATGGCCGGGCTCCTGCTCGAGACCGCGCTCACGCCCGATCAGCGCGCCTACGCGCTGGCGGTCAAGCAGTCGGGCGAGGCGCTGGTCGAGCTGATCAACGACATTCTCGACTTCTCCAAGATCGAGGCCGGCGGACTGGAACTCGCCCGCGAGCCCTTTGGCATCCGGGCGGTGGTCGATCAGGTGACCGAGTTGCTGGCGACCCGCGCCCACCAGAAAGGCATCGAGATCGCCGCCTGCGTCGATGGCGATGTCCCGGAGAACATGCTGGGCGACGAACAGCGCCTGCGCCAGATCCTGCTCAACCTGGCCGGCAATGCCATCAAGTTCACCGAGACGGGAGGCGTCACGCTCCGCGTCTCGCGCGGCAGTCCCGGCCAGGACCCTGCTGCGAAGGGCCGTCTGAAGCTGCGGTTCGAGATCGAGGATACCGGCATCGGTATCCCCGACGAGGCGCGGCAACGCATTTTCGGGCATTTCGAACAGGCCGATTCCACCCACAGCCGCAAGTTCGGCGGTACGGGACTCGGCCTCGCCATTTCCAAGAAGATCGTCGAGACGATGGGCGGGCAGATCGGCGTCAGCAGTGCCTTCGGCGGCGGCAGCGTCTTCTGGTTCACGGTCGCGCTGGTGCCCAACCGCCTTGTCGATGCGGCGCCGCCGCCGGACCTTTCGGGCCGGCGGATCGCCGTGGTCAGCGCCTCGCCCATCCTGCGCGAACCGCTGGTCGCTCGTCTGCGCCAGAGCGGCGCGCAGGCGCAGGGCTTTGCCAGCGCAGCCGAGGCGGCAGTCTCTCTGGTCGCCGCCCGTACCGACATCGTGCTCACGGACATCGCCCTGCCCGAGGGCGACGCCGAGGCCTGCCTGCCCAGCCTCAGGAACTGGCTGCCGCCGGATGCGGCCGTAATCGCGCTGCTGCCGCCCGCTCAGCGCGGCCGGATTCCGGCGCTCAAGGCCGCCGGTGCGACCGGCTACCACGTCACGCCGGTGCGCCATTTCGGACTCGAACGCCGTCTCGCCGCCTCGTTGGCGGGGATCGATCTCGACGAGGGCAAGCCGCGCGCGGACGCTCAGCGCATCACACCTCAGCCAGCCGCCGGGGGACGCGAGGAGAGCCGGGCAGGGGTGCAGATCCTCGTCGCCGAGGACAACGAGATCAACACGCTGCTGACCGTCTCGCTGATCAAGCGCATGGGGCATGCCGTCGACTCGGTACGCGACGGCGCCGAGGCGCTGGGCGCGCTGGAGTCGCGCCCCGACTACGACCTCATCCTGATGGATGTCCACATGCCGGGCGTCGACGGCATCGAGGCGACGCGACGGATCCGCGAGGGCGAGGCGAAGCGCGGTCCGGGCGGCCGCGGGCGCGTGCCGATCATCGCGCTGACCGCCAGCGTAATGGACGAGGATCGCCAGAAATGCCTGTCGGCGGGCATGGACGACTTCCTCACCAAGCCGCTCGATCCCAACGCGTTGACCGCCGCCATCGCCCGCTGGACCAAGACCCGGGCCCGCGCCGCGTGACCGCCCGTCCCTGACGTGGTTACGTCGCTCGGCGCGAATCGCGAGGGTGTACATGACTGCGGCAGCCGGCCAGGAAACCGCGACGCGGCGCAGCTGGAGCGCTGCCGCCGCCGCCTATGCGCAGCCGCGCGTCCTCACCATGTTTGTGCTGGGCTTTTCATCGGGCCTGCCGTTTCTGCTCATCTTCTCGACCCTGTCGGCCTGGCTGACCGAGGCGGGTGTAAGCCTCGCCACCATCGGCTTCGCGTCCTATGTGGGGCTCGCCTACACGATCAAGTTCGTCTGGGCGCCGCTGGTCGACCGCCTGCCCCTCCCGTTCGTCGGCCGCCTGCTCGGCCGCCGGCGGGCGTGGATGCTGCTTGCCCAGGTCGTGGTCGCGGCGGCGATCTTCGCCATGTCAAGGATCGATCCGGCGAGCGATCTGGCCGGCATGGTGGTGGCGGCGGTCGTCGTCGCCTTCGCCAGTGCAACGCAGGATACCGCGATCGACGCCTGGAGGATCGAGGCGGCAGCCAGCAAGGACGATCAGGCGACCATGGCGGCCGCCACCCAGCTCGGCTACCGCATCGCCCTCATCGCGGCCGGTGCCGGGGCGCTCTACATTGCCGACTATGCCTCCTGGTCGGCATCCTATGCCACCATGGCCGCCTTGATGGGCGTCGGCATGCTCGGCACGATCGTGGCCTATCGTCCGGCCGAGGCGGCGCCACAGGACACCGCAGCGGCCGCGCTCGCACCCAAGCAGGACTTCCTGCGTTGGCTTTACGATGCGGCGATCGCGCCCTTCATCGACTTCTTCGCGCGCAAAGGCTGGCTTGCGGTGCTGATCCTCGCAGCGATCGGCTTCTACCGTCTGCCCGACTTCGTGATGGGCGTGATGGCCAACCCCTTCTATCTCGACCTCGGCTTCTCCAAGAGCGAGATCGCCTCGGTCTCCAAGCTGTTCGGAATCTGGATGACCATTGCCGGGGCGCTGATAGGCGGCCTGGTGGCGGTCCGGATCGGCATGATGCGGATGCTGCTGATCGGGGCGCTGCTGGTCAGTGTCACCAACCTCGCCTATGCGTGGCTTGCGACCGTCGGACCGGACGTGGCGGCTCTGACGGTGACGGTGAGCCTCGAGAATCTGGCCGGCGGCTTCGGCGGCACGGCTCTCATCGCTTATATGTCGAGCCTCACTTCGACCGCCTTCACTGCGACGCAATACGCCCTCTTCTCCTCGTTTTTTGCCCTTCCGGGCAAGATCATGGGAGGGCTGTCCGGCGTCATGGTGGAAGGTTTGGGCGGCTTCTACTGGTTCTTCATCCTGACCGCCGCCATGGGGGTGCCTGCGGTCGTCCTCGTCTGGTTGCTGATGCGCCTCAGCGAGCCCGAACCAAGGGCCGAACCTCGCGCCGGGCGCGTTTGAACCGGCCCGGCCTTTCGACTAGCATCGCCACCTTGGGAAACGTCACGACAAGCGGATGACCGCGACCAGCGCGAGCGGCGAAATCATGGAGGCCCCGGAGGCCGGCGCGGATGTGCTCGCCCGCTCCGGCGGGCTGGAGGCGCGGCTCGCCCGTTCGGCCGGCGAGATCGAGGCCGCGCAGCGTCTGCGCTTCGAGGTCTTCTATCGCGAGATGAAGGCCCAGCCGACGCCTGAGATGGCGGCGAGCGGGCGCGACTTCGACCGATACGACGAATTCTGCGACCATCTTCTGGTGTTCGATCACGATGCCGGCGGCGCGGTGGTCGGCTGCTACCGGTTGCTGCGGCGCGACGTCGCCGCTCGTCACGGGGGCTTCTACAGCGCGGCCGAGTACGATCTCACGTCCCTGCTGGCCAACTCGCCTCCGGACGCAAAATTCCTGGAACTGGGGCGCAGCTGCGTCGCGCGCGAATACCGCTCAAGCCAGGTGATGCAGTTCATGTGGCGGGGTCTGCTCGCCTACCTCATCCGCAATGATATCGAGCTGATGTTCGGGTGCGCCTCGCTGCCCGGCACCGATCCGCAATCGATGAAGGTCGAGCTGGCCTACCTGCACCATTTCCACGCCGTGCCGCCGGAACTGCCGCAGGTCAGGGCGCTGCCCCAGCGCTATGTCGACATGAACCTCCTGCCCAGGGAGTCGATCGACCCGCTTCA
The DNA here is from genome assembly GCA_016792565.1 of Alphaproteobacteria bacterium. GTDB lineage: Bacteria > Pseudomonadota > Alphaproteobacteria > Micropepsales > Micropepsaceae > JADZAI01. Next base: position 52,080 of record JAEUMK010000098.1, on the reverse strand, counting down.
GGCGCTGCACGAACTTCCGCCGCTGGTGAAGGGCTATATCCGGGCTGGGGCCTATATCGGCGACGGGGCGGTGATCGACGACCAGTTCAACACGACCGACGTCTTCATCTATTTCCCGACCTCGCGGCTCGACAAGCGGCTGCGCGCCTTCCTGACCAAGCGGATGAAGTCTTAGGGCGCGCTCAAGGCCCGACGGGCAGTTCGTCCAGGCCCGCGAAATCCGCCGCGACCCAGGTGCCATCGGCGTCGCGCCGGCGCGTGCCGGGGGGCAGGGCGCGGTCGATGCGGATCGCCGCCATTCCCGCCGCCTGCGCTGCGCCGACCTCGCCCGGCGCGTCGCTGAGGAAGAGGACTTCGCCTGCCGGAAGGCCGATCGCCTTTGCGATCTTGGCGTAGGACGCGGCCTCCAGCTTCGGCCCGGTACGGGTGTCGAAATAGGCATCGAACAACGGCGTCAGATCGCCGTCTGCGGTGTAGCGGTAGAGCAGGACTTGCGCCTCGACCGAACCGGACGAATAGACGTCGAGCCTCACCCCGCGCGCCTTCCAGGCCCGCATCGCCGCTACCGCATCGGAATAGACCGGCGATCGGATCGCCCCCGATTCATAGCCCTCGCGCCAGATCTTGCCCTGCAGCATCTTCAGCGGCGTCGCCTTGCGGTCGGCGGCGATCCAGCCGAGCAGCACCTCGATCGCCTCTTGCGTCGTCAGCGCGCGGCCTTCCAGCGCCGCCGTCTCTGCGAGGGCTTCGGCGATCTCCGGATCGCCTGCGTGCGCCTGCACGAAGGCGGCGAGGCGGGCAGCGGCGAAGGGGAACAGCGTCTCGGCGACGAAGCTGATCGGCGCGGTCGTGCCCTCGATGTCGAGGAGGATGGCTTTCGGGGTCACGCCGCCTCGGTCAGCGGATTGACGAAGGCGGGAAAGCGCGTGGCGATGGCGTCGCCGGTGAAGGTCGCGACCCAGCCGTCGGGCGTGGTGAACATCCGGATGGCGCAGAACAGCGGCTTGTCGCCGGCATCGAACCAATGCGTGGTGTTCTTCGGCACCGAGATGAGGTCGCCCGCCTCGCAGATCACGCGATAGACCCTGCCGCCGACGCGCAGATAGAACGCACCCTGGCCCTCGACGAAGAATCGCACCTCGTCGTCCTCGTGGATGTGCTCGGCGAGGAACTTGGCGCGCATGGCGGCACGGTCGGGGTGGTCCGGGTGCATCCGCACGACATCGACCGACTGGTAGCCGTGTGCGGCGCGCAGCCGTTCGACGTCCGCCTTGTAGGCCTCCAGCACCTCGGCTTGGCCGGCCCCTGGGGCGAGCGGCGCCGAAGCCGTCCAGCGTTCGAAGGCGACGCCGATCGTTCCGAGTTCGGCGGCGATGCGGGCGTGATCGGCTGTCGACAGCAGGATCTCGCCCGGGGCGGCGTCGGGGGTGACGGTCAGATGGCTCATGCGCGGCGCTCCTCTTCCAGGACCAGGTCCAGCAGATGTGCGTAGGCTTCCAGATGCTTGCGGGCCTCGAAAGCGTCGCGGCCCCAGGCATAGATGCCGTGGCCGGCGATCAGATACCCGAAGCAGGGCCGCTTCCAGGACTTCATCGCTTCAGAGACCCTTAAGCCGAGGCGCTTGGTGTCCTGGTCGTTGGCGAAGACCGGCAGCTCGATCGACCCCTCATGCGTCGTGACCCCGGTCACCGCCTTCTGCATCTCCCAGCCCTCGAAGACGATGCGCCCCGCCGCCAGATGGCGGCGCGAAAGCACGACGGCGGAAAGCGGATGGGCATGGGCAATCGCCCCGATGGCGGGATCGTCACGGTAGAGCTGAAGATGCAGCGGTCCTTCGGCCGACAGGCGCGGCTGTACCTGCCCGTCGAGATTGGCGGCGATGTCGGCGACGATAACGCCGCTCTCGTCAACCTCGCCCTTCTGGCCGCCGCTCGCGGTGATCGCGGCGCGAGCGAGATCGATGCGGACCGAAAAATTGCCGGCCGTTCCCGGCACCCAGCCGCGCGCACCTGCGAGCCGCGCCAAACCTATCGTTGCCTCGACGGCCTGAGGCTCGGTCATCGCGGGAAAGGCGGGTGTCGTCATGGGCCGCTTATAGAGCCCGGCGCGGTCCCCAGGAAAGAGTGGCGTGCCTTATAGCCGCGCCGCATGAAAGGCGACGTGGTCGGCGACGAACGTCGCGATGAAGAAATAGGAGTGATCGTAGGCCTCGTGTCGCCGCACCGTCAGCCGCGCGCCGGCCGCCGCGGCCGCCTCTTCGATCAGGCGGGTCTTCAACTGGCTCTCGTAGAAGGGATCGCCGAGACCCTGGTCGATCAGGATATCGTCGAACGGCGCGGCCTTGCCTGCAGCCACCAGGGCGCTCGCATCGTGCGCGGCCCAGGCTGCGCGGTCCTCGCCCAGATAGGCCGCGAGCGCCTTCTCGCCCCAGGGGCAGCGCATGGGCGCGACGATGGGCGCAAAGGACGACACCGAACGGAAGATGTCCGGATGGCGCATCGCCAGCGTCAACGCGCCGTGCCCGCCCATCGAGTGCCCGGTGACGCCGCGCCGCGCCGCGTCGGCCGGAAAATGCGACAGCACCGCCTGCTGCAGATCGCGCACGACATAGGTTTCCATCGCGAAATGCGGCGCCCAGGGCTTCCGGGTGGCGTCGAGGTAGAAGCCCGCGCCCTGGCCCAGATCGTAGGCGGGATCGTCGGCGATCGCCTCGCCGCCCAGCGCCGGGCCGCGCGGGCTGGTGTCGGGCGCCACGATCATCAGCCGCGCTTCGGCCGCTGCGCCATAGGCTCCGGCCTTGGTCGTGAAGTTCTCCTCCGTGCAGGTGAGGCCTGCCAGGAAGAACAGCACCGGGAACGGCCCCGGCCCCGGCGGCACGAAGATGCTGAAGCGCATCATCGTGCCGGTCGCCGGCGCGGCATGGCGAACATAGAGCAGATTTCCGCCGAAATGGGCGTGGCGGGCGAGGATCTCGATGGTCATGGGGGTCCGCCGGGCTTGGGTTGGGCCTCAGGAGAAAAGCCGCCGGGGGAAAGATGGTGGAGCCAGGCGGAATCGAACCGCCGACCTCTTGAATGCCATTCAAGCGCTCTCCCAACTGAGCTATGGCCCCACTCTGGCAACCGGGTTTGGGGGCCCGGCGCGAAGGGGCGGAGGTTTAGTCTCCGTCCCTCAAGACTGCAAGATGCTTTCGCGCCCCGCAGCAGGTCTTTTCGTCAGAGGTCGTCCTTGCCGGCCGCCGGATCGTCGACGATGTCGCTGAGGTCATCCTCGGCGTCCTCGTCGTCGGCGATCAGCGTATCGTCGTCCTCGTCCTCGGCGTCGAGGTCTTCCTCGTCGAACTCCTCAAGATCGGGATCGACCTCTTCGGTCGTGCCGCGGCGCTTCTTGGGCCCCTTGGCGACTTCCTCGCCGTCTTCCAGCTCGTCGTCCGTGGTATCGCCGGTCAGTTCGCTCTCGACCTCTTCGCCGGCCTCGATCTCCTCGGCCTCGTCGGCGACGTCCTCGACCTCGTCCTCCTCGGCCTCGTCTTCCTCGGCCTCGGCTTCCTCGTCCTCGGCCTCGTCTTCCTCGACGTCGGGCGCCCGCGCGACCTCCTTGGCCTTCTCTACAGCGCGGGGTTTCCGCGGCTTCAGAAGAACCTCAGGCTCGAAGACGTGCTCGCACTTCGGGCATTCGTTAGGCTTCTTGTTCAGATCATAGAAGCGCGCGCCGCAAGACGGGCATTGACGCTTCGTGCCGAGCTTGGGATCCGCCACGTATCCTCAGTCCTGAAAATTCGATGCGCCGCGCCGGCGCTCCCGCAAAGGCCCCGCGAAGGGCCGGGACCATTGCCACGCGCACGCGCCCCTGTCAAAAGGGAAAACCGCCCCTACCGCACTTAGTCAAGGCCGCCATGACGACTGCTCACGCCGCCGCTCCCCTGCGCGCGCGCGCCTCGCGATCCCTGACGGGCCGCATCGGTGTGCCCGGCGACAAGTCGATCTCTCACCGGGCGCTGATTCTGGGCGCGATGGCGACGGGCGAAACCGCGATCACCGGGCTTCTGGAGGGCGAGGACGTGCTGCGGACCGCCGACGCGATGACCGCGCTCGGCGCCATCATGACGCGCGCTGGCGAGGGCGCCTGGCGGGTCTCGGGGGTGGGCACGGGCGGCCTGTCGGAGCCGGACCGGGTACTCGACCACGGCAATTCCGGCACCGGCGTGCGCCTCGTCATGGGGGCCGTCGCGACCACGCCGATCGCCTGCACCTTCACCGGCGACGCCTCGCTCTGCCGCCGCCCGATGGGTCGCGTGCTGGAGCCGCTTTCTCGTTTCGGAACAGAATCAATGGGCCGTGCAGGCGGGCGGCTGCCACTCACCTTGCGCGGCGCGGCCAACCCCATGCCGGTCGTCTATGCCAGTCCCGTCGCCTCCGCCCAGGTCAAGTCGGCGATTCTCCTCGCCGGTCTCAACGCCCCGGGCCGCACCACGGTGATCGAGCGGGAGTCGACGCGCGACCATACGGAGCGGATGCTGCGGGCCTTCGGCGCCCGCGTCGATGTCGAGCCGCACGAAGACGGCACCGCTGTGACCGTGACCGGCGAGGCCGAGCTTAGCGCTACGGCCATCGCTGTCCCGGGCGATCCGTCCTCCGCTGCGTTTCCGCTGGCCGCCGCGTTGATCGTTCCCGACAGCGACGTGACGGTGGAAGGCGTGCTCCTCAATCCGACCCGGGCGGGCCTGTACGAAACCTTGCGCGAGATGGGCGCCTCGCTCGACATCCTCGATGCCCGCGACGCCGGCGGCGAACCGGTCGCGTCCTTGCGCGCCCGGTTTTCCGCGCTGAAGGGGATTGAGGTGCCGCCCGAACGCGCGCCGTCGATGATCGACGAGTATCCTATCCTCGCCGTTCTTGCCGCTTTCGCCGAGGGTCGCACCGTGATGCGCGGCCTTAAGGAGCTGCGGGTCAAGGAGAGCGATCGCCTCGTCGCCATGGCGCGCGGCCTCGCCGCCTGCGGCGTCGCAGTGACCGAACTGGAGGACGGCCTCATCATCGAAGGGGGCGGGCCCGGCTCGATGCCCGGCGGCGTCGGAATCGCGACCGAAATGGACCACCGCATCGCCATGTCCTTTCTGGTCGCCGGACTCGCCGCCAGAGCGCCCGTGACGGTCGACGACAGCGCCTTCATCGCGACCAGCTTCCCGGGCTTCAGCGAACTCATGACGCGCCTTGGAGGCAGTCTCGAGCGGGTGAACCGGTGAGCCCGGCACTGCGCCCCGCGACACCCGTCATCGCCATCGACGGGACGGCGGCATCCGGAAAGGGCACCATCGCCCGCGCGCTGGCCCGCGAGCTGAAGTTCGACCATCTCGACACCGGGGCGCTTTATCGCGCCGTCGCCGCGCTGGTGCTGCGGGCGGGCGGCGATCCGGGGTCGCGTCACGACGCGTTGAAGGCCTGTGCAGGATTTTGTCCCGGCATCGTTCCGGAAGCGGAATTACGTAGCGCGGCGGTGGGAGAGGCAGCCAGCCAGGTCGCCGTCCTGCCGGAAGTACGGGCCGCCCTGCGCGATCTGCAGGTGCGATTCGCGGCATCCCCGCCGGGTGGCCGCGGCGCCGTCATCGACGGACGCGACATCGGCACCGTGATCGCGCCGGAGGCGACGGCGAAGCTCTTCGTGACCGCCGGCATTGCCGAACGGGCGCACCGCCGCTGGCGGGAAGTCCAGATTCTCGATCCTGCCAAGACGTACGAGACGATTCTTGCGGAACTGCGCCAGCGCGACGCCCGCGACGCGGGCCGCGCCGCCGCCCCCATGAGGCCCGCCCAGGACGCCATCTTGCTGGATACCACCGATTTGAGTATAGACGCCGCCGTCGCGGCGGCCTTGGAGGCAGTGCGCGGCAAACTCGAAGCCTGAAGCTTTGACCTTTGGATTTCGACACGCGCCGGACCGCGAGGACCGGGGCGCGTCGGGCGTTCTGGGGTCGGAGCTAGACCGCCGGATACAACCGGCTGGCCTGTAACGCTAGAAGAACTGGAGAACCTCAACCGCATGGCTCGTACCGCCAAGGCCGGCCGCCGCGCCGCCACCATCACCGCCGACGAAACCCTGTCTTTCGCTCCCAGCCGCGACGATTTCGCGGCGATGCTGGAGCAGAGCTTCAATGAAAACGCCGCCGCCGAAGGCAATGTCGTCCGCGGCCAGGTCGTCGCCGTAGAGAACGATTTCGTCATCGTCGATGTCGGATTGAAGACCGAAGGCCGCATTCCGCTCAAGGAGTTCGCGATGCCGGGGGTCACCACCGACATCAAGGTCGGCGACACCGTCGAGGTCTTCCTCGACCGCATCGAGAACGCCCACGGCGAAGCCGTGCTGAGCCGCGAGAAGGCCCGCCGCGAAGAGAGCTGGGTCAAGCTCGAAGTCGCCGCCAACGCCAACCAGCGCGTCACCGGCGTGATCTTCGGCCGCGTCAAGGGCGGCTTCACCGTCGACCTCGACGGCGCGACCGCCTTCCTGCCCGGCAGCCAGGTGGACGTGCGTCCGATCCGCGATGTCGGCCCGCTGATGAATCAGCCGCAGCCGTTCCAGATCCTCAAGATGGACCGCAAGCGCGGCAACATCGTCGTCTCGCGCCGCGCCGTGCTTGAAGAAGCCCGCGCCGAACAGCGCAGCGAGATCGTGTCCAACCTCAAGGAAGGCATGGTCATCGACGGCGTCGTCAAGAACATCACCGACTACGGCGCGTTCGTGGATTTGGGCGGCGTCGACGGCCTGCTCCATGTCACCGACATGGCGTGGCGCCGCGTGAACCATCCCAGCGAGATCCTGAAGATCGGCGAGACCGTGAAGGTCCAGATCGTCAAGATCAACCAGGACACCCAGCGCATCAGCCTCGGCATGAAGCAGCTGGAAGCCGACCCCTGGGACGGCGCGGTCGCGAAGTATCCGATCGGTGCGAACTTCAAGGGCCGCGTCACCAACATCACCGACTACGGCGCCTTCGTGGAGCTGGAGCCGGGCGTTGAAGGCCTCGTCCACGTTTCTGAAATGTCGTGGGTGAAGAAGAACGTCCACCCCGGCAAGATCGTCTCCACCTCGCAGGAAGTCGAAGTGAAGGTGCTCGAGGTCGACACCTCCAAGCGCCGCATCAGCCTTGGCCTGAAGCAGACGCAGCAGAACCCGTGGTCGCAGTTCGTCGAGGCCCATCCGATCGGGTCGGAAGTCGAGGGCGATGTGAAGAACATCACCGAGTTCGGCCTCTTCATCGGTCTCGATGGCGACATCGACGGCATGGTCCATCTCTCCGACCTCGACTGGAAGGTTCCTGGCGAGCAGGCGATCCAGAACTACAAGAAGGGCGATCACGTGCGCGCCCAGGTGCTGGACGTCGACGTCGAGAAGGAGCGCATCAGCCTCGGCGTGAAGCAGCTCGGCGGCGACCCGATCGCCTCGGTCGGCGGCATCAAGAAGAACGATACCGTGACCGTCGAGGTCACGGCCGTGAACGATGGCGGCATCGAGGTTGCGGTCGGCGAAATGACGGCTTTCATCCGCCGCGCCGACCTCAGCCGCGACCGCGCCGAGCAGCGCCCGGAGCGCTTCGCGGTGGGCGACAAGGTCGATGCGAAGGTTACTGCCTTCGACAAGGCCAAGCGCCAGATTTCGCTCTCCATCAAGGCGCGCGAGATCTCGGACGAGAAGGACGCCGTCGCGCAATACGGTTCGTCCGACTCGGGCGCCTCGCTCGGCGACATCCTTGGGGCCGCGCTGTCCAAGGCCCAGAAGCGCACGGCCGACACGGACGACGACGAGGAATAGGATCGCGCGGCCAGCCTCACGGCGGGCCGCGCCATGTGACGATCGAGCGGCGCGGGTCACACCCGCGCCGTTTCTTTTACCCGCCTCGCCGCTTGGCCGCCGCTCCGGCTGCCGTCTCAGGTGCCCGGCCGGGCACGCGGGTCGGGTGAGGGCACGGCGATGCCCATGGCGCGTAGCTCCATCCGTGCCCCGCGCACTTCGTCGAAGCGCACGACCCCGGTCGCCAGTACGCGGCGGAACCAGGCTTCTGCGGCCGCGCGATTGCCCGCCAGCAACTCGGCCATGCCGGCGTAGTAATAGCCCTCGCACTCGTTCTCGCGCGGCTTGTGGATGCCGGTTCTTTTCGAGATATCGACCATCTCCTCGATCCCGACATGGCCGAGGAAAAGCGCAGCGAACACGCCGGGATTGCGCGTCCAGTCGAGCGTTTCGGCCTGGCGCGCCAGTTCGGCGGCGGCCTCGTCGTCGCCCGCCCGCCGCATAGCCAGATAGAGAAACGCGGCCTTCAGCCCCTCGGGCTTGTCCTTTAGCGCGATCTTGAAGTCGGCGGCGGCCTCGACGAACCGGCCGGTGAAGAACTTGACGTAGGCGCGCCCGCTATAGGCCTTCAGATCGTCGTCCTTCAGCGCGATCGCCTTGTCGAAGTCTGCCTCCGCCTCGGCCCAGCGCTCCAGCACATGGGCCGCCGCGCCGCGCAGCCGGTAGGCCTCCTGGTCCTCAGGCGCGGCTGCGATCAGCGCGTCGAAATCGTCGTAGGCCCCGGCGAAATCGTCCTCCAGGAACCGCGTCCGCCCGCGCGCCCGCAATGCGAAGACGGGCGCGAGGCCCAGCTCCACCGCACGGTCGAAATCGCGCCGCGCCGCATCGATCGCCCCGACCTCCTCGTGCGCCAGTCCGCGATAGTAATAGGCGTCGGCATAGGCCGGATCGATCCCGATTGCCGCATCGGTATCGGCGATCGCCGCCGCGGTGTCGGCGTCGCGCAAATGGCCCGCAGCGCGGATGACAAGGCCCTGCTTGCGCTCGCCGCCGTCTGCGATGCAGGCATCGGCCGCCGCGACGATTTCCGGCCCCGTCGCCTCGGTCGGCAGCAGCAGGCCGGCGCCGTAGCACGGGTTGACGTAGACCGGGCCGGCGCAGGCCGGCAGTGCAAGGCAGGCGAGAGCCGCAACCGAAGGGCCAAGACGCATGGGCGGAGACTTCCAGGGGCGATCGGCCGGTCTTTCGCACCGACATGGCGTCTCGTGCAAGGGGCAAAAGTCCGTGCTGTCCAACGACTTACACGTACGTGCCCTTGACGGCGGTCGCGCCCCTTGGCAGCTTGCCCCCCTGCGAACGCGAGTCCGCAGCCGGGGAACCGGGGCCAGAAGGGGGTGGTCCGGGGCATGATCAAGTCCGAACTCGTGGCCCGCATTGCCGAGGCCTATCCGCACCTCATGCACAAGGATGCTGAGCGCATCGTGTCGACCGTGTTCGACGTGATCGCCCGGGCCCTCGCCGATGGTGATCGCGTCGAACTGCGCGGATTCGGCGCTTTTTCGGTCAAATCGCGCCCGGCGCGCACCGGCCGCAACCCCCGTACGGGCGAGTCGGTGGCGGTGGAGGAGAAGCGCGTCCCCTATTTCAAGACCGGCAAGGAACTGCGCGAGAAGCTGAACGACGAACCGCCCGGAGGCGGCTGACATGCGCCCGCTGGGCGCGCTGGCTTTCGCCATTCTGGCGGCGCTGGCGGCTTGGCTCGCCGTCGCCAACCGCGCCCCCGTCACGGTCAGTTTCGATGCGCTGCGACCCGGTTCTCCGGCCTCCTCGTTCGATCTGCCCCTCTTCGCCGTCCTGCTGGCCGGCGTTCTGGCCGGCTTGCTGATCGGCGGCGCCTATATGTGGGCCCGCACCCTGGGCGTCCATCGCGCGCTGAAGGACGAACGCCAGCGTGCCGCGCGGCTGCAGAAGCTGCTTGCCGACGAGACGTTGGCCCGAGGTGAAGCGGCGCCCGCTACCCGTCAGCTTTCTCGAACTTCAGATTGAAGCCGCCAGGCGGTTTGCCGGCCGCCGCCAGCAGATCGGGCGCGGCGCGCATCACCTTGGCGAAGAGACGCTCCAGATTCATGTCGGCCTCGTCGAGGCCCGGAATTTCGGCGCTGGTCGCCCGGTGCTTCTGGCTCCCCCGGTCGAAGGCGACGGCGACGCGGTATTCCGTCATCGATACGGTTCCTTAAAGGGCCTATCTGCTGTAAGTCCGCGGGCCATGACGACGACCCCGAACCCTGTCTATGTGGCGCTCGACACGGCCGACGTAAAGACGGCGTTGGCGCTCGCCGGCGCGGTCCGCCCCTACGTGGGCGGCCTCAAAGTTGGCCTCGAATTCGTCTCGGCCAACGGACCTGACGGCGTCAGGGCGGTTGTCGCGCTCGGCCTGCCGGTCTTCCTCGACGTCAAGCTTCACGATATTCCCACAACCGTCGCCGGGGCGGTGAAAGCGCTTTCCGCGCTCGGCGTTGCAATTATCAATGTCCATGCTTCCGGAGGCACGGCGATGATGCGGGCCGCCAGGGAAGCGGCCGGCAGCGGCGTGAAGATCATTGCCGTCACCATCCTGACCTCCCTCGACGACGCTGACATGGAGATCATTGGCTTCTCCGAAGGCGCCTCGATGCAGGCGCTGCGTCTGGCGCGCCTCGCCCAGATCGCCGGCCTGGACGGTGTCGTCTGTGGCGCCACCGATCTTGCCGCGATCCGGGCCGCCTGTGGGCCGGACTTCACGACGATCGTTCCGGGCAGCCGCCCGGCCGGGTCCGACGCGCAGGACCAGAAGCGCGTCATGACTCCAGCGGCCGCCCGCGCTGCCGGAGCCGACATCCTGATCCTCGGCCGCCCGGTCACCGCTGCCGCCGATCCCGCCGCTGCCGCTCGCGCCGTCGCCGTCGAGCTGGGATTCGCATGACGCCGATCATCAAGATCTGCGGCCTGAAGGATACCGAGGCGCTCGCCGCAGCGGCCGAGTCCGGCGCGACCCATGCCGGCTTCAACTTCTTCGCCCGCAGCCCGCGCTATGTCGATCTGCACACTGCGGCGCGGCTGGCGGAGACGGCGCCGATGTCGCTGGTTCGCGTCGCACTTCTTGTCGATCCGACGGACGCAGAGGCCGAAGCCGCCGTCGCCGCGTTGCAGGCACAAGCGATCCAGCTGCACGGGCGGGAGACGCCGGCCCGCGCCGCCGCGTTGAGAACGCTGACCGGCCTGCCCGTCATCAAGGCGGTTCCCGTTGCCGCGCGTGCCGACATCGACGCGGCGCAGCACTTCACGGCTGCGGACCACATCCTCTTCGACGCGAAACCGCCGGCGGGGGCAGATCTGCCGGGCGGCAACGGCGTGGCGTTCGACTGGTCGCTCCTGGCGGGCCTTGCACTGCCGCGCCCCTGGATCCTCTCGGGCGGCCTAGATTCCGCCAATGTCGCCGAGGCGATCCGCGCCACAGGCGCGCCCGGCGTCGACGTCTCGTCCGGCGTCGAGACATCGCCTGGCCGGAAATCGCCCGAACGCATCGCCGCCTTCGTTGCGGCGGCATTGTCCGCCTACGGATCATTGACTGCGGAGCCCGTCGCATGAACGCCCCCGTGCCCAATTCCTATCGCCAGGGGCCAGACGCCAGAGGGCATTTCGGCCCCTATGGCGGGCGCTATGTCGCCGAGACGCTGATGCCGCTCATTCTCGATCTCGAAGCCGCCTATGGCGCGGCAAGGCAGGACAAGGCCTTTCTCGACGAGATGGCCTACTTCCTCGAATACTATGTCGGCCGCCCCAGTCCGCTCTACTTTGCCGAACGGCTGACGCAGCATCTCGGCGGCGCGAAAATCTACTTCAAGCGCGACGAGCTCAACCACACCGGCGCGCACAAGATCAACAACTGCCTCGGCCAGGTGCTGCTGGCGCGCCGCATGGGCAAGACGCGCATCATCGCCGAAACGGGCGCGGGCCAGCACGGCGTCGCCACCGCGACCATTGCCGCCCGATTCGGCTTGCCCTGCATCGTCTACATGGGTGCCGTCGACATGGAGCGGCAGAAGCCCAACGTCTTCCGCATGAAGCTGCTGGGCGCCGAAGTCGTGCCCGTCACCTCGGGCGCCCACACCCTCAAGGATGCGATGAATGAGGCGATGCGCGATTGGGTCGCCAATGTCCACGACACGTTCTACTGCATCGGCACGGTGGCCGGTCCGCACCCCTATCCGGCAATGGTCCGCGACTTCCAGTCGGTAATCGGCATCGAGACGCGCGAGCAGCTGGCCAAGGCCGAGGGCGCCGGCCGCCTGCCCGACCTCTTGGTCGCCGCGATCGGCGGCGGCTCGAACGCGATGGGTCTCTTCCACCCATTCCTCGACGATCCCTCAGTCGCCATGCACGGCGTCGAGGCCGCCGGCCACGGCATCGACACCGACCAACACGCCGCCTCGCTCACCAAGGGCACGCCCGGCATCCTGCACGGCAACAAGACCTATCTTCTGCAGGACGACGACGGCCAGATCATCGAGGCGCACTCGATCTCGGCCGGCCTCGACTATCCGGGCGTCGGGCCGGAGCACGCTTGGCTGCACGATCTGAAGCGCGTCTCCTATGTCAGCGCGACCGACACCGAGGCGCTGGAGGCGTTCAAGCTCTGCGCCCGCCTGGAGGGCATTCTCCCGGCGCTGGAGCCCGCCCATGCGCTGGCGCATGTCATCGAGATCGCGCCGCGGATGGAGAAAGACAAGATCGTCGTGATGAACATGTGCGGCCGGGGCGACAAGGACATCTTTACGGTGGCTGATGCGCTGAAGGTGACGCTGTGAGCCGTATCGAAGCCCGCTTTGCCGCGCTGAAAACCGAAGGCCGCGCCGCCTTCATTCCGTTCATCACGGCCGGCGACCCCTCGCTGGAGGTCAGCCGCGACATCCTGCTCGGCCTCACCGCCGCCGGCGCCGACCTCATCGAACTCGGCATGCCCTTCACCGATCCGATGGCCGACGGCCCGGCGGTGCAGGCGGCAGGCCTGCGCGCTCTGAAGGCCGGCGCGACGATGAAGACGACGCTTGGTCTGGTGCGCGACTTCCGCGCGACCGACGGCGATACGCCCATCGTGCTGATGGGCTACTGCAATCCCGTCGCCGCTTACGGCATAGATGCCTTCGCCCGCGACGCCGCGGCGGCGGGCGTGGACGGGGTCATCCTGGTCGATCTGCCGCCCGAGGAGGCGAGCGAGTTTGCCCCGGCGCTCAATGCGGCGGGGATCGACGTCATTCGCCTCTCCACCCCCACCACAACGGATGCGCGCCTGCCGGCCGTTCTGAGCGGCGCCGGCGGATTTCTCTACTACGTTTCGATCACCGGCATTACCGGCACCAAGGACTTCGACCTGGACGAAGTCGAGCGCGAGGTGAAGCGGATCAAGGCCCAGACGCCGCTGCCCGTCGGCGTCGGCTTCGGCATTCGTACGGCGGAGCGCGCCGCTGCTATCGCTCGCTTCGCCGATGCCGCCGTGGTCGGCTCGGCCATCGTCGCGCGGATCGCCGATTTCATGCCGCCCGACGGCAAGAAGGTAAAACCCGGCTGCGCGAAGGATGTGCTAGATTTCGTCGCCGGGATCGGCGCCGGGGTCCGTGCCGCGCGCCGCTAAGGGAAGACGCACATGAACTGGATCACCAATTTCGTCCGCCCCCGGATCAAGTCGATGCTTGGCGTCAAGGAGACGACGCCCGACAATCTGTGGACCAAGTGTCCGAGCTGCGGCGAGATGCTGTTCCAGAGGGACCTGGAAGCCGCGCAGTATGTCTGCTCGCACTGCGACTTCCACATGAAGACCGGGCCGCGCCAGCGCTTCGCTTTCATGTTCGACGGCGGCTCCTGCGAGGAACTGCCCTTCATCGCCGTCGCCGGCGATCCGCTGAAGTTCCGTGACGAGAAGCGCTACACCGACCGCATCAAGGAAGCCCGCACCAAGACCGGCCAGCAGGACGCCGTTATTGCCGCCAAAGGCCTCATCGCGGGCGTGCCGGCCGTCGTCGTCTGCCAGAACTTCGCCTTCATGGGCGGCTCGCTCGGCATGGCGGCGGGCGAGGCGTTCATCGCCGGCGCCGAGCGCGCCGTCGCCGACAAGGCTCCCCTCGTGCTGATCGTCGCCTCGGGCGGCGCCCGGATGCAGGAGGGCATTCTCTCGCTGATGCAGATGCCGCGCGCCACGGTCGCGGTGCAGATGCTGCGCGACGCGCGGCTGCCCTATATCGTGGTGCTGACCGATCCGACGACCGGCGGCGTCATGGCGTCCTACGCCATGCTGGGCGATGTCCACATCGCTGAGCCGGGCGCCGTCATCGGCTTCTCCGGCCGCCGGGTCATCGAGAACACCATCCGCGAAAAGCTTCCCGACAGTTTCCAGAAGGCCGAGTATCTGCTCGAGCACGGCATGGTCGACATGGTCGTCCATCGCCACCGGATGAAGGAGACGGTCGCCCGCCTGATCGCTCTGATGACCGGCGCGCCCGCCCCGGCGCCGCAGGCGGCTGAGGCCGGGCCCGCCGCCGGCCCGGTTGCCGATGAGCCCGCCACGGAAGGCGAGACCCAAGCGGCGCAATGAGTTCCACGACCTCCAGCGACGCGATCCTCGAACGGCTGATGCGCCTTCATCCCAAGGCGATCGACCTCTCGCTCGACCGTATGCGTGCGCTGCTGGTCCGGCTTGGCCACCCCGAACGGCGCCTGCCGCCGGTCTTCCACGTCGCCGGCACCAACGGCAAAGGCTCGACCTGCGCCACGCTGCGCGCCATCCTGGAAGCGGCGGGCCTCAAGGTCCATGTCTACACGTCGCCGCATTTGGTGCGCTTCCATGAACGCATCCGCCTTGCCGGCACGTTGATCAGCGAGGACGCGCTGCAGATCCTGCTCGACGAATGCGAGCGCGCTGCGGACGGCATGGCGATCACCTTCTTCGAGATCACCACGGCGGCGGCGTTGCTCGCCTTCGCGCGGGTGCCGGCCGATGCCCTGGTGCTCGAGGTCGGCCTCGGCGGCGTGCTGGACGCGACCAACGTGATCGACTCGCCGCTCGTCTCGGTCATTACCCCGGTCGGTCTCGACCATCAGCACTTCCTGGGCGATACGATCGAACTGATCGCCGCCGAGAAGGCCGGCATCGCCAAGCGAGGCCGCCCGCTCGTCGTCGGTCCTCAGGACGCGGCCGCTCTTGCGGTGATCGAAGCGGCGGCCAATCGGGTCGATGCGCCGGTCATCGCCTGGGGCCGCGACTTCTCGGCGCACGAGGAACACGGGCGGATCGTCTTCCAGGATGGTCAGGGCGTGCTCGATCTGCCGCCGCCCCGGCTGGTCGGCGTGCACCAGATCGCCAATGCCGCGACCGCCATCGCCGCGCTGCGCGCCCAGGACCGTTTCGCCGTGTCCGAACAGGCGATCGAGACGGGTCTTGCGAATGTCGCCTGGCCGGCGCGCATGCAGCGCCTCACCTACGGGCCGCTGGTGGAGGATGCCCCCGAGGGCGCCGAGATCTGGCTCGACGGCGGGCACAATCCGCACGCCGCCGCCGCCATCGCCGAGACCCTCGCCGATCTTGAGGAGAAGCGCCCGCGTCCTCTCTACCTGATCGTCGGCATGCTGAGCACCAAGGACCCGGCGGGGTTCTTCGTCCATTTCCGGGGCCTCGCGCGCCATGTCTCGACGCTGACCATTCCGGGCGAGCCCAATGCGCTGGGCGCCGGGGCGCTCTACGACGCGGCGCGCTCGGCCGGTCTCAAGGCCGATCCGGCCGAGGACATCGGCGATGCGCTCGATCAGATCACCGCCCGTGTCTCGCTCGACGACGACGAGACGCCGCCGCGTATCCTGATCTGCGGCTCGCTCTATCTGGCGGGCCGCATCCTCGCCCAGAACGGCTAGCGTCTCCGGTCCGGTTCGACCGAAGCGGAACTGGCTCTAGGCGCCCGGTCCTTCCGACAGGAAGAAGACGTTCCCGTCGGGGTCGCCCGCCTTGACGATGGCGGGCTCGCCCTGCGCCTGGCGCTTGGGGGCGTGGATGAAGCCGCCCGCATCCACCACCGCATTGGCGACGGCGTCGATGTTCAGCACCTTGAAGCCGAGCGGGATTTCCTGCGCGGCGTTGCCTTCGCGCCCCGAATGCAGCGCGACCGTCGCCCCGGCGATCTCGAGTTCGCTCCAGGCGGGCGTCGCCATGCGCACGGTCATGCCCAGGGCGTCGCGATAGAACGCGACGGCGCGCTGCATGTCGCGCACGAAGACCAGAGTATAGGCGGCGAAGACGGGCATTCGGTCTGCTTCTCGTTCCGCTGTCAGAGAGGGGCCGCATCGAAGGCGACGGTCATCCGCTCGGCGCTTCTAGTGAACGGCACCGTGCCATGCCAGACATAGGATGGA
The DNA here is from genome assembly GCA_016792565.1 of Alphaproteobacteria bacterium. GTDB lineage: Bacteria > Pseudomonadota > Alphaproteobacteria > Micropepsales > Micropepsaceae > JADZAI01. The sequence goes on along the minus strand of JAEUMK010000098.1, from coordinate 35,859 downwards.
AACAGCACCAGCTTGCCGGGCTGCGGCTTGACGTAGCGCTCCACCACGTCGCTGGCCCCAAGCGCCATGTTGGACTGGCCGAAGGTGAACCAGCCCGGCCGCGCCGTCTCGTCGTCCGCCTCGGGCGGGACGACCACATAGAAGGCCGAACTGATCCAGCCCTTGGGGTGGTAGTGGTTGGTGTGGAAGCCGTGCGCATGCAGCCGCACCGACCACGATCCGGTGAAACGGATCGAAGGCGATTTCCGCCGGAAGAAGGGGTGGCGCGTATCGTCGGGCAGGCCGGCGACGAAACCCTCGACCGAAGTCTGAATCGCCGCCCGCAGCGCGCCGACGATCGGCGAGCGGTCGACGGCGAAGAGGTGGCCGAAGGTCTGCGTCCCGCCCTCGAGCGTCTGGTCGATCGGCTGGGTCGTCGAGGTGTGCAGCGCCCTTAGGTGCGCGGCCAGGCGCTCGAGGAAGGTCCCGGCGTCCAGCCCGTCCGGCGGCGCCACGTCGAGGCACGCGGTCATGGTGTCGGGGTCGAAGAGCTCGCGGTAGCGCGGATCGCCCATCATCCGCAGCGCCAGAAGCTGGCGCGAGAGGATCGCCTGGTCGTCCGGCGCGGTCTTCAGGAACCGCACGCATTCCGCGTCCGCCTCGTCGGCCCGCTCCAGCCGCAGCAGCGTGTCGCAGAGATTGACGACGAAGGCGCTGGCCGGCGCCGCTTCCGCCGCGCGCCGGTGCAGGACGAGCGCCGCCTCCGCATCGCCCCGCCGCGCCGTCAGCCGGGCGGCGAGATCGAGGGCATGCGGATCGTCGGGGGCGAGCGCCCGGCACTCGGCGATGGGCCGTTCGGCCTCGTCGGTCCGGCCGGCCTGCAGCAACTCCTCGGCGAAGGCGAGGCGCAGCCCGATCTCGTTCGGGTGGCGGGCGGCGGCGTCGCGATAGCTGGCGAGATGCTCGCCGGCCTTGCCGTGCTCCCAGAGGATCGCGTTCAGGTTGCGATGCGCGGCGATGTCGAGCGGGTTGATCGTCAGCGCCTGGCGCAGCGCGGTCTCGGCCTCGGCGTCGCGCAACTGGCAGCGCAGGGCGTTGCTGAGACCAGCCCAGCTCGGCGCCGAGCGGCGGTCGATGGCGAGGGCCTTGCGGAAGGCCTGCTCGGCCGCCGGGAAGTCGCCGGCGGCCTGTTCGGCCTGGCCGAGCCCGTGCCAGGCGGTGAGGCGCGCCGGACCGAGCGCCGTGGCGCGCCGGGCGGCCTCGACGGCCCCTGCGCCGTCGCCGACATCCTGCCGGACGATGGCCAGCGCCTCGGCGATCGGGGCGCTGGCGGGAAAGCGCCGCGCGGCGTCGTCCAGATGGCGCTGGGCGTCGGCGAAGCGCGCGGTTTCGATGAGGAGGATGCCGAGATTGAGCGCCGCGTCGGCGTAGTCCGCCTTCTGGGCCAGCGCGATGCGGTAGTGCCGCTCGGCCTCCGCCATCTCGCCGGCCGCCTTCAGTGCATTGCCGAGATTGTTGTGGACGTGGGGCTGGCCGTCGCGTCCGGCGAGCGAGCGACGGAACAGATCGATCGCCTCGGACAGCCGCCCCGCCGTCCTGGCGGAGAGGCCGAGCAGCTGGAGCGCGTCGGGCTGCGACGGATCGGCGGCGAGAACCTGCCGCAGGAGGTGTTCGCCCTCGGCCGCCGCGCCGCCGCGCAGCGCCGTCAGGGCGCGGCGCAGCATTTCGTCGGTCGGGGCGGGGGGAAGCGCCATGGCGGATCGATAGCAGAAGGGGATGCGCCAAAGAAGAAGGGCGGCGCTTGGCGCCGCCCTTCCCGGATCGTGTTGCGTTTCGCGCGTAAGATCAGAAGCGGATCTTGGTCTGCGCGAAGTAGCGGCGGCCGTAGATGTCGTAGGTCGACGGATCGGTGCCGGACTGGACGTTCGGCGCGTAGGTCCGCGGATCCTGGTCGGTGACGTTGTTCACGCCGATCCGCAGGCCGACATTCTCGATCAGCTGATACTCGGCCGCGAGGTCGATGTAGTACGTCGCCGGCACGCCAGCGAACGACTCGCCCGGGAACTGCACCGAGGCGCGGTTCGCCATCGCATCGATGTAGCGGATGCGGGTGTCGAGCGTCAGGTCGCCGATCGTGTAGGCGAGGTTGGTGGTGATCTTCAGCTCGGGGAAGCTCGTGCCCAGGCCCTGACCGAAATACGACACGGTGCCGGCATAATCGAGCGCCGGGATGCCGGGACGTTCCTGCACCTCGTAGGAGAGCAGGTAGTTCATCAGGATGTTGAGCGCGATCGAACCGCTGTCCTCGCCGGCGCCCAGCGCTTCCAGATCGAAGCCCATCTGGAACTGGACGTCGATGCCGTCCGTCTGGACGTAGCCCTGGTTGATGCCCTCGAAATTGCCGCTGGGATCGAGCGGGTTCGAGACGAGGCCGAGCAGCTGACCGCCGCCGCCGGCACGGCTTCCTGCGACCGCCTGGCAGTCGAAGAAGTTCGGGTCGAGCGTCGGGTTGTTGCCGAAGTAGTTGTAGCAGTTCGCCACGAACAGGTTCGGATCCGGGGTGGCGATGACGTCCTTGATCTTGATGTTGTAGTAGTCGATCGACAGACGCGCATTGCCGAAGATCGGATCGTCTTCCCACGGCGACGAGAACGCGACGCCCAGCGTCCACGTGTCGGCGGTTTCGGGGTTGAGATCCGTGTTGCCCGAGGTCGCCAGCGGGAACTGGCCGCCCGGCGACGCGACGAACGAGGCATAGTTCGAGACGCCGGTGCCGATGCAGAGCGCATCGAACGCCGCGCCGCCATTGGTGCGGGCGGCCGTGCCGATCGAGCAGGGATCGTAGAACTGCGGGAACGAGCTGCCGCCCGAGAACAGTTCGTCGAAGTTCGGGGCGCGGACGGCGCGCTGGTACGACGCGCGCACCAGGGCGATGTCGTTGACCTCCCACAGCATGTCGATCTTGTAGGCGCTGTCGGAACGGGTATCGCCCTCGATGCCGTTGAACTCGTCGATGAACTGGCTCTCGGAGTAACGGTAGCCGAGGCTGAACTCCAGGCGCTTCGCCCATTCCGCGTCGGCGACGACCGGGATGAGGACTTCGGCGAAGAAGTCGGTGAAGCTGTTGGTGCCGCGGGCCGGATTGGCGGTGTTGAAGCCGGCCACCGGCGAGTTCAGCGTACCCGGGTTGAAATTGTACTCGAAGTAGCGGTGCTCGCCGCCGATCACCACTTCGACGTCGCCGGCCGCGAGGGTCGCGATCGGGCCGGTCGCATAGGCCTGGAAGATCTGCTGCGTGAACTCGGTGCTCGTGGTCGCATCGACCTGCAGGTACTGGATGCACTCATCCGACAGGCCGTTGATGCCGAACGGATTGAAGCCGCCGGCGCAGATCGAGGCGCCGCCGTCCGCCGCCGCCAGCAGCTGCAGGCCGCGGGTGATGTCGAAATTGCCCGTCGCGAGCACGTCGATCTCGGTCTTGCCTTCCGACGCATAGGCATGCGCGCTCCAGCCGGCGCCGAGCTCGGCGTTGATGCCGATCAGGTACTGAACGACCGTCTGCTCGGTGTTCGACTGGCGCAGGCCCAGCGGCAGCGAGCGCCAGTTGATGGCGAAGGCTTCCGTGGCGCCCGCACCGGCGAGGCGCGGGTTGTCGCCGGTGCGCGAGGCGAGCAGCGTCGCGAGGTCGGCGGGGATGAACGGGTTGGTGACCGGAACGATCAGGCCCGAGGCGCGGTTGTTGCCGCCGGCGAGAACCAGCGCCGAGGTGGCCGAGAGGCCGTTCGGGGCCGTGCCGGGAGCATAGATCGTCGGCGAGATCGGCGTCGGGGCAAGGGCGCCCGAAGCGACGTTGTTCTCGGTCCAGCTCGCCTGCGCGAACACTTCGATGCCCGACGCGATCTCGTAGTTCGCCTTCGCCGTAAGGCTCTTGCGCTCGAACGGAAGGACCAGGAGGTTCACTTCGTCGAAATTATACGAGTAGAAGTCCGGGAAATAGTTGATGTTCGGCGCGGCCGGCGAGTTGATGTCGTAGCGGAAGTTCTCGACATCGATCGGGCTGTTGAAGATACCGCGCGAGAACAGCGTGCCGTCGGAGTTGAAGCCGAGCAGCGTATTGAGCGCGCCGCCGGCGGCGACCGAACCGTAGGAGGCCTGGCCGAACAAGGCATTGACTGCCGCCGGATCGATCGGGTTCGTCGACTGGTGGATGAAGCCGCCGGTCGGGTTGGTGCCGGTCGTCGAGGTCGCGTAGCGGGCGAAGGCGCGCTGGCCCTTCGTCATCGCTTCGCGGTACGAGCGGTCGAGCGAGATCACCGCATTGCCCTTGCCGTCGGCGAAATTGCCGCCGACGAGGCCGGAGAACGAGTATTCCTCGCCGTCCCAGTTCGACGTGTTGGTGTAGTTCGAGCGGAAGTCGATCCCCTCGAAATCCTTCTTCAGGATGATGTTGACGACGCCCGCCAGCGCGTCGGCGCCGTAGGTCGCGCCGGCGCCGCCGGTGATGATCTCGATGCGCTCGATCAGCGCGGCCGGGATCGTGTTGAGGTCGACCGTCTGGTCGGTGCCCGACACCATCGGACGGCGTCCGTCGACCAGGACGAGGTTACGGTTCGAGCCGAGACCGCGCAGGTTGATGTTCGACTGGCCGCCGTTGCCGGGGTTGTTCGAGGTGGACGTGCCCGCCGGGTTCGCCTGGGGCAGCGTGTTCAGGTAGGTGTCGAGCGTGATGTCCGCGTTCTGGACAGCCTGCTCGCCCGTCACCGTGGCGATCGGGCTGGTCGCCACGAAGTCGCGGCGCTGGATGCGCGAACCGGTGACGACGACCTCTTCCTCGCCGACGGCCTCGACGGGAGCCGGAACGTCTTGCGCGATAGCCGGGCTCGAAAGAATCGCGGCACTGGCGCTGGCCAGCAGGGCGACCTTCAGAGACCGTTCGAGTAGTGTAGTGGACACAGAATACCCCCAAAGAAAAGGTTCAGCTGATCTCTCCGGATTGACCCTGGCCAAAGCGCCGGCCTCCATTGAGCCGCCGGAAAACATGGTCAACGCCATTTGTCGTCCGGCAATCGGCAAGGACCGGACCCCGCAACGATTGCTGGAGTCCGGCCCGACTTTGCCATTGCGCGGGAGGCTATTGAGCGGGGGCGGGGGGGTCAAACAGTTTGACGCTTCGGAGACACTATCAAGGCGGACTGTGGCATTTGTGCAGCCCGTCCGGGGCAGTCCCGGCCCCGACTTGGTAAGATCTTGTTAACATACTGTGCTAAAAGGGCTTTCCGAGGGTCAATCCACAGTCCGTCCCGGGCCTGCGAAGGGTCGAATCGCGCTCCGGCGACGATCCGGCAAGCCGTTCCGGACAGCCTTCGGCCGCAAGGAGCCGACCGCCCGTGTTTGAGGACATCGAACGCCGTTTTCGCCGGGTTGCGCCGGCGGTCGAGCATTGCGTCCTGCGAATCGAACGCAGGCGAGAGGAGCGGCTGAGCGTCGAGCGCGACGCCCCGGTGCCGCGCCGCGCCTCCGAAAGCTTCGGCGCTATGGTGACGATACGTCATGGCGGTGGCCTCGGCTATGCCGCGACCAGCGACCTCGGCGAGGCTGGGCTCGCCGCGGCCTGCGCCCGCGCCGCCGACATGGCCGCCGTCACGGCCGGCCGCATGGTCCCCGGCATTCCGGGCGCCCCGGCGCTGGCGGGCGAGGCGTCCTATGCCGGGCCGGAGCAGCGCCCCTGGGCGATGCTCGCCTTCGCCGACCGCCTGGACATGCTTGCCGACGCCTCGCGCCGGATGCGGATCGACGAACGCATCTCCGACTGGGGCGCCGCCTTCTGGGCGATCGACAAGGAACAGCTTCTGGCCGACGCCGGCGGCGGCCGCATCGCCCAGCGCTTCCACTACCTGCAGCCCACCCTGTGGGCGGCGGCGAGCGCCCAGGGCGAAAGCCAGCGCCGCACCTTCGGCGAATCCTCGATGCGCACCGGCGGCGCCGAGGTGCTGGACCAGCTCGCCTTCGCCGCCGCCCCCGAACGCATCGCCCGCGAGGCGATCGAACTGCTCGACGCGCCCAACTGCCCGGCCGGCACCATGGACGTGGTGCTCGCCCCCGACCAGATGGTGCTGCAGGTGCACGAGTCGATCGGCCACCCGCTGGAGCTCGACCGCATCCTCGGCGACGAGCGCAACTACGCCGGCACCAGCTTCGTGACGCCCGACATGTTCGGGACCTACCGGTACGGCTCGCCTTTGCTGAACGTCACCTTCGATCCGGGCATCGGCGAGGAGGTCGCCTCCTATGCCTACGACGATCACGGCAGCCGCGCGGACCGCGAATACCTGATCCGCGAGGGCCTGCTCGTCCGCCCGCTCGGCGGCGCCACCAGCCAGGCCCGGGCCGGCCTCGCCGGGGTCGCCAACGAGCGCGCCTGCTCCTGGAACCGCCCGGCCATCGACCGCATGGCCAACATCAACCTGGAGCCCGGCGAAGGCTCGCTCGAGGCGCTGGTCGGGCGCGTCGAGCGCGGCGTCTACATGGAGACCAACCGCTCGTGGTCGATCGACGACAGCCGCAACAAGTTCCAGTTCGGCTGCGAATACGCCCGCGAGATCAGGGATGGCCGCCTCGGCCGCGTCGTGCGCAACCCGAACTATCGCGGCATCTCGGCCGCCTTCTGGCGCTCGCTTAAGGGAGTGGGCGGCCGCGAGACCTGGGAGGTTTCGGGAACGCCCTATTGCGGCAAGGGCGAACCCAACCAGTCGGTCAAGGTCGGGCACGCGACGCCCGCCTGCCTGTTCGCGGCGATCGACGTCTTCGGTGGAGCCTGAGCCCATGCGCGATCATTTCGAATCCGTGACGAGGCAGATCGCGGCCGGCCTGAAGGGCGGCGAGCGCTTCCTCGCCAACTACCGCGCCGAGGATTCCACCTTCATCCGATTCAACACCAGCGCGGTGCGCCAGGGCGGCCATGTCCATGAGATCGACCTGGCGCTGACGCTGATCGACGGCAGGCGCCAGGCCGAGGAGATGATCTCGCTGACCGGCCGGGCCGGAGAGGATTCGGGCCGCATTGCGCGGGCGCTGGACGAATTGCGCACCGCCGTCGCCGCCTCGCCCGAGGACCCCTATCTGCTGATCAACGAGACGCCGCGCAATTCCGAACGGCGGATGGGCGGCGTCATGCCGGAACCGGCCGAGATCGTCGATGCCGTGCTGGAGGCCGGCCGTGGCCGCGACCTTGTGGGCTTTTTCGCCAGCGGGCCGGTCTGGACGGGGTTCGCCAACGCCGCCGGGCAGACCAACTGGGACGAGGCGCACAGCTTCAACGCCGACTGGAGCTTCTATGCCGGCGGCGACAAGGCGGTGAAGACCGCCCATGCCGGGTTCGACTGGGACCGCGCGGCCTTCGCCGCGACCGCCGAAACGGCCGCGGCGCGCGTCGCCGCGCTGGCGAGGCCGCCGATGACCGTGCCGCCGGGCGAGTATCGCGCCTATCTGACGCCCGCCGCGCTCAACGAGATCTTGGGGATGCTGTCCTGGGGCGGCTTCGGGCTCGCCGCCCATCGCACGCGGGCGACGATCTTCCTGCGCATGGTCGAGGGCGGGGCGCGGCTGAACGAGCGGGTGACGCTCCGCGAGGCGACGGCGCTGGGGGCTGCGCCGGCCTTCCAGCGCGAGGGCTTCCTGAAGCCCGACGCCGTCACGCTGATCGAGCGCGGCGTCTATCGCGACTGCCTCGTCTCGCCGCGCTCGGCGTCGGAATACGGCGCGCCGACCAACGGCGCCTCGCGCGGCGAGGTGCCGGCCTCGCTCGACATGGCGGCGGGCGAACTGCCCGAGGCCGACGTGCTGAAGGCGCTGGGCACCGGCGTCTATGTCTCCAATCTCTGGTACCTTAACTTCTCCGACCGCAGCAGCGGCCGGCTGACCGGGATGACGCGCTTCGCGACCTTCTGGGTCGAGAACGGCGAGATCGTCGCCCCCTTGAGCGTCATGCGCTTCGACGACACGATCTACCGCATGCTGGGCAGCGAGCTCGAGGCGCTGACCGCCGAGCGCGCGCTGTGGCTTGACCCCGGCACCTATGAGGGCCGCATCCTCGACAGCGTCCGCCTGCCCGGGGCCCTTCTGGCGGGACTGCGCTTCACGCTGTAACCTCGCGGCCGGGGCGCGGGGCGCGCCGTGGGAGATCGAGACATGATCCGCAATCTGATCGTCGGCGCGTTCGAGGCGTTCGCGTGGTTCTTCTTCGTCGGCATCATCGCCTATGCCACCTGGTTCGGCTGGAACGCCGCCGTGCTGGGCGAGATCCATGCCGGCGGCGTGATGGCGCAGCCCTGGCAGGGGGCGCTCGGCGGCTTCGTGGTGGGCGCCATCCTGGCTGTGGTCGGCACCGGGCTGATCTTCACCCTGCTCGACATCCGGGCCGGCTCGGACCGCATCGTCGAGCTGATGGAAGACGAACTGCGCCGCCGCCGCGGCGAGGACTGAGCGGCCGGCTCGAGCCTGCCGCACGCAAGCGAAGGGCCCCGTGCGGGGCCCTTCGTCTGAGCGAATCCGTTAGCGGGATCAGGACGACGCGACGGTCGACTCGATCCACTCCTTGATCTTGCTCTTGGGCAGCGCGCCGACGCGGGTCGCCGCGACCTGGCCCTTGTGGAAGATCATCAGCGTCGGGATTCCCTTGACGCCGTACTGCACGGGGATCGTCGGGTTCTCGTCGATGTTCAGCTTGGCGATCTTCACCTTGCCGCCCATCTCGTTGGCGATTTCCTCGAGCGCCGGGGCGATCTGGCGGCAGGGGCCGCACCATTCGGCCCAGAAATCCACCAGCACCGGCTCGTCCGACTTCAGGACGTCGGCCGAAAAGCTCTGGTCGGTGATCTTTGTCAGGCCCATGTGCGGGTCCTCCGATAGGGCGCGTCCGCGCCCGGATAAGCTGTAGTGCAGGGAAGGTAGGAACCGCCCCGGGGGGCGTCAAGGCGAACCGTTTCGCCCCGGCTTCAGGCTCCGTTAAGCGGCGGCGAGGCGGGCGAGCGCGGCGTCGAGCAGCGAATCGGGCAGATCCATCAGGTGCGGCGTCTCGGTCCATAGCAGGGCGCAGCGCACGCTCCGGCCGGGGAACGCCGCCTGCATCGCGGCGCGATAGAGCGCCATCTGCTTCAGGTACGGCTCCGGCACGGCGTCGGGGCTCTGCGGCGGCGTGCGATTGGTCTTGTAGTCGACGATCAGGACCCCGTCCTCCGACACCGCCAGGCGGTCGATCTGGCCGGACACGAAGCCGCCCTCGCCGAGCGCCCGCACCCGCCCGGCGATCGCCGCTTCCGCCCGGCTGCCGGGGGCGAAGGCGGCGGCGAAGCGGAGGTCTTCCAGAATGGCAAGGAGCCGCGCCGCGATCTCCTCGCGCTCGGCCTGCGTCATCGCGCCGGCGCGGGCTGCGAGGAACCGCGCCGCCGCTGCCGGGCGCTCGGCCGGCGCCAGGTCGGGCAGGCCCTGCAGCAGGCGATGGATCAGCCGCCCGCGCGCCACGCCGGCAGCGACCGCCGCATCGTCGAAGACGAGGTCCGGGGCCAGGCGCGACGGGCGCACCAGCCCGATCGGCTCCTCGCGCGGGGCGGCTGCCCCGATCCAGGACGGCAGGATGCCGGCCTGCCGGGGAGGGGGGACGGCGGCGGCCTCGGGTCCCGGCGCGCCGAAGCGTTGTCCCGGTCCGAACGGCGTCTCGATCGCGGTGACGCCCGCCAGCCGGCCGAACCCTGCCTCGACCGCCTGATACCAGGTCGTCTGATCCTTCGGCGGCGCCTTGCCCGGCTTCACGCCGCAGACGATCAGCCGGTCGCGCGGCCGCGTCAGCGCGACATAGAGCAGCCGCTTGTGCTCGGCGTGCTCGGCCGCCGACCACGCAGCCTTGGCGGCCTCGGCCTCCGGCGAGCCGGACGGCTTCCACACCAGCGCGCCGTCCAGCGGCAGCAGATCGGGCATGTGCGAATGGTGCGGCAGCGACATCGTATCGGGCAGGATGACGACCGGCGCCTCAAGTCCCTTCGCCCCATGCGCGGTCAGTACGCGTACCGCGCCGCCCGCCGCGTCCGGATCGCGCTTGACCTCGCCGCCGGTCGCTTCCAGCTCGTGCAGAAAGCCCTCCAGCGATGGCGTACCCTTGTCCTCGAAGGCGGCCGCCGCCGCCAGGAACTCGTCGATCACGTCCTCGGCCTCTTCGCCGAGCCGCGCCAGCATCGCCCGCCGCCCGCCGCCGGCCAGCAGCCGTGCGTAGAAGTCGAACGGCGAGTCGCGCCCCAGGCGATTGATCGCGGCGGTCAGTCGCTCCAGCACGGCCGCGGCGCGCTCCGAATCGATGATCGCCTCGCCCGGCGCCGCCGCTTCGCCGAGCCGCGCCCACAGCGTCCCGGCACGGCCATGGGCGAGGCGGAACAATTCGTCCTCCGATAGGTCGAAGAACGGACTGCGCAGCAGCGCCGCGAGATTGAGATCGTCCTGCGGCAGCAGCGCGGCGCGGCCATAGGCGATGAGGTCCTTGACCGCGATATGATCGAGCAGCGCCAGCTTGTCGGCGCCCGCCACCGGCACCCCGGCCTGCTTCAGCTTGCGGATGATCGCCTTCTGCATCGCCCCGCGGCTGCGCACCAGGATCAGCACGTCGCCCGGCTGCAAGGGGCGCGGTCCGTCCTTGCCCTCGACGCTCTCGCGCCCGATCCATCCGGCGATCGTCTCGGCGAGCCTGCCTGCCAGCCGCGCCGCCGGATTGTCGGGCGGCGCCGCATCGACCGGTCGGGTCCAGGCGTCGTCCGCCTCGCCGTCCTCGGCTTCGGCCAGCGGCCACAGATCGACCGCCCCCGCCGCCTCCGCGCGATGCGCCACATGGTCCGCCCAGGCGATCTCGGAGACCGCGCGGCGCAGCGCCTCGTCGCCCGCGAACACGGCATCGACCAGCGCCAGCACGGCGGGGGCGGAGCGGCGCGAGGTGTTGAGCGTCGGCGTCTCGAAGCGCTCCCCGGCCCCGGCCGCGCGCTCGGCGAAGAGCGCACGCAGTCGGGCGAACTCGGCCGGGTCCGCGCCCTGGAAGGAATAGATCGACTGCTTCTCGTCGCCCACCGCGAACAGCGTGCGCGGCGCGGCGGCCGGATCGCGCGCGCCGCCGCCCGAAAAGAACTCGTCGGCCAGCTTCTCCACGACGCGCCATTGGGCGGGGCTGGTGTCCTGCGCCTCGTCGATCAGGATGTGATCGAGCCCTCCGTCCAGCTTGTAGAGCGCCCAGGCCGCCGCCTCGCTGTCGCGCAGCAGATAGAGCGCCGCCTCGATCAGATCGTCGAAATCGAGCTTGCCCTGCGCCCGCTTGGCCCTGGCGTAGAGGGCGGCGATGCCGCGCCCCAGCGTCGCCACAGCATGCGCCATGGTCGCCGACTCCGCCGAGGCGCGCCGTTGCACGAGCGCGACTGCGCGATCCTTCTCGGCATCGATCTGATCGAAAAGGCTGCCATGTGCGGCGCGCAGCGCCTTGACGCCGATCTTGGCGCGCGGCGCCCCCGCCTTGGTGTGGAAGGCGCCGGTGAAGGCGGCGAAGCGGCTTTCGCCGTCGGTCGCCGCGACGCCCTCGGCGAGGGCCCGGCCGACCGTCTGGTCGTTCTCGCCGCCGGTCAGCAGGATCTCCGAGGCCCGGTGGAAGAAGGCGACGATGCCCGGGTCGTCATAACCCGCCTCCGCGATGACATCGCCGGGCGTCAGGCCGGTCGGCAGGCCCGCCACCGCCCAGGGGTCGCCGTCATGGCTGGCGATCAGCGCGGCGCTGCGGCCCTCGAACAGCGCCGCGAAGCCCTCGGCGTTGAGCCAGGGCGCCAGCGTCTCCATCAGGGCTCCCGCCGCCTCGGCGCCCAGCGTCTCCAGCGCCTCCATCCGTGCCGCCGCCTTCATCCGCGCCGTCTCGGCCTCGGTCAGCACCGTGAACGGCACGGGCGCTGCGGCCTCGACCGGAAAGCGCGCGACGAGCCGCTCGCAGAAGGCGTGGATGGTCTGGATCTTCAAGCCGCCCGGCGTCTCCAGCGCCGTCGCGAACAGCCGCCGCGCCCGCGCCAGCCGCTCGCGCGGTGGCGGCTTTCCGTCGAGCGCCGCGATCTCGGCGGCGAGCGCCGCCTCCTCCATCATCGCCCAGCGCCCCAGCGTGTCGAACACACGCGCCCGCATTTCGGCCGCCGCCGCGCGGGTATAGGTCAGGCACAGCAGACGGCCGGGCTTGATGCCGTCCAGCAGCAGGCGGATCACCCGCGCGGTCAGCACATAGGTCTTGCCCGATCCGGCGTTGGCGCTCACCCAGGCCGAGGCGGCGGGATCGGAAGCGATAAGCGCCGCGTCGCTCATACGCCGTTCTCCGCCGCTTCGCCCCATTCGTCGAAGCGCGACAGGTGGTCGTAGTCCCCGGCGTAGCGCTGCTTCTCCACCGCGACGCGCGGCGGATAGGGCGTCGCCGGATCGTCATAGCGCCGCACCTGCTGCGTCAGCCGCGCTTCCAGCGCGTCGGTCAGGCCGGCGGGATCGGGCAGGCGCTTTGTGTCGCCCTCCTTCTTGCCGCCGCCGAGCTGCACATAGACGAGATCCACCGGTTCGGCCGCGACCTCCGGCCCGAACGCCCCCGCCCGCGCCATCGCGGCGAGCAGCGGCAGCTGCGGGGCCATGAAGGCCTCGATCTGCCGCGTCGAGGGAATGCCGCCGGTCTTGTAGTCGATCACCCGTATCCCGCCGCTCTTCAGGCGGTCGATGCGGTCGGGCTTGCCGGTCAGGGTGAAGCCGATATCGGCGAAACGGTGCTCGCGCTTCTGCTCAACGACGCTGGCCGCGCGGTCGGCGCGCCAGCTCTCTTCCTGCGTCGCCAGCCAGCGCGCGGCGCGCAGGAAACGCGGCCACCAGAAGGCCCGCACGTCGGCGTCCTCCAGCGCCGTGCCGAACGCCTGCCGCCCGCAGGCGACCAGCGTCTCGTAGGCCTCGCCCGGCCACACGCTGCGCGCCGCGAACAATTCGACCGCCATGTGGATTATGTTGCCGCGATCGCGCGCATCGAGCTTCTGGGCCAGCGCCTCCAGCTTCCTCAGCTTCAGCACGTATTCGGCATAGATCGCGTACGGATCGCGCACCCAGGTCTCGATCCGCGTGACGCTCAGCAGGCGCGGCCGCGCTTCAAGCGGCGGCGCGGGGGCCGGACGGCGGGCCGGCCGCGGCGCCCCCGTTGCGTCGAGCCGCCGCGCCAGCGCCAGCGCCTCGTCCTCCTCGATCCGGCGTCCCGCGCCTTCGGCGAGCGCCGTCAGGCGCAGCAGGAAGCGCGACGGGTTGGCGGGCGCGCCGTCCTTGCGCCGGGCCCGCGTCAGCAGCACGCGCGGCTGCGCCGCCAGCGTCGCGAAATCGTGCGCCGCGAGGCCGATCTTCAATTCCGGCGCCGACAGGCCGATCTGCGCGCGCATCGGACGGCTGAGCCAGGGATCGTCCGCCGCGTTGCCCGGCCAGACGCCTTCGTTGAGGCCGCCGAGGATCGTCAGATCGGCGCTGTGCAGGCGGGCCTCCAGCGGCCCCCAGATGGCGACGCGGGCATGGCGCGGGCCTTGCGGGCGCACCGCTACGGCGCGCGCCGCGCCGTCGAGCGCCAGGGCGTAGTCGCTGAGGCTGAGCGCGACGCCCGCCCCGGACGCCGCCTCGCCAAGTTCCCGCATCAGCTGGAACGCCGCTTCGCCGTCCGCCCCCGACCACAGCGCGGCGCGACCGCTCTCGCCGCTGCGGCAGAGCGCCTCCAGCGCCGCGACATGGGCGGCGACCAGGCGGTCCAGCGTATGCGTGCCCGCCGCCAGCGCCGCCAGCGGCGCGAGCCCATCCTCGGCATCGGCGAGCAGCGCCGACAAGGCCGACCGTTCGGCCGGATCGAGCTTCAGCACCGGCGCGCCCGAAGAGTCGATCTCGCCCATCCTGGCGCGCGCCGCCGCGAAGCCGCCCGCGATCCGTCCCGGCCGCAGCACGCGCCGCTCCAGCCGCCGCGCCTCGCCCAGCACGGCGGCGCGGCTGCGGCCCAGCAGCACGCCCGGATGCTTCAGCAGCGACAGCAAATCGACCGGCGCGCCGCCGCTCGCCGCCGCCGCCAGCGACAGGCCAAGCAAGGCCCCCGCCGCCGTCTTGGCGAGCGGCAGGCCCGCCGAATCGTCGGCCTCGATGTCCCAGCGGCGCAGTTCGGCCGCCACCCGCCGCGCCAGCATCCGGTCGGGCGTCACCAGCGCGACGGTCTTGTCCCTGCCGGTCAGCGCGCCGCGAATGGCGACCGCGACCGCCAGCGCCTCCTCGCGCTCGTTCGCCGCCTCGATCAGCGTCAGCCCCTCGACGCCGGCCGCCAGCGCCGCGATGCTCGTCCGCTCCGACCAGCGGTCGGCGGTCTCCGGCGGGCGCATCGCCTCCGACAGGAAGGCGGCGCGCGGCGGCGGCGTCTCGCTCCCCGTCCACGGCCCGGCCTGGGCTCGGTCGGCGCCGAGCCGGATCAGCAGCTGCTTCAGCGCGAATTGCGGATGGCTGGCGGGCAGCGCCTCCCAGCTCGCCGCGTCGAGCCTGGTATCGAGCCCGTCCAGCACCACCGCGCCGGCCGGCAGTCCGGCGATGACCCGCATCAGATCGCCGCTCGCGTTGATGCTCCCCGACGAGCCCGCGACGATGAAGGGCGCGGCGGGCCGCTCGCGCTCCAGCCGCGCGGCATAGGCGCGGATCAGGCGGCTGCGCCGTTCGGCCGGGTCCATGCGGCCGCTTTCTTTGAGGATCTTTGGCCACTCGGCGGTGACGAGGCCGAGAAAGGCGACCGTCTTCTCCCAGTGCTGCGCCAGATCGGCGGGCGCCAGCCCGGCGATGGCGGAGAGGTCGGCGTCCTCGTTCGCCGCCTCGTCGATCAGCCGCGCCAGCGCCCGGGCAAGGGCCAGCGACACGGCGAAGCCGCCGGCCGATCCCGCGTCCTTGCGGAACGCCGCCACGCGCTCGGCGAGGATCAGCTCGCGCTGCAGGCGCGGCACCTCGGGCGGCAGGGCGCCGAGATCGGCTTGCGGGTCGATCAGCCCCTCGTCCTCGTCGACATCGCCCAGCGTCACGATGCGCGGCAGCACGATGGCGTCGAGCCCCGAAGCCTCGGTCAGCTTCTCGGCGAGCGTGCGCGCGGCGCGGCGGGTGGGCAGGAAGACGGTCACGCCGGCCAGCGCCAGCGGATCGCCCGGCGCGCCGAAGCGGTGCACCAGGCCCGCCGCCAGATCGCCGAGAAACGCCCGTCCGGGCGCGATGGTGAACAGCCCGTGCGGGCCGCCGCTCACCGCGCCGCGCTCCGCCGCCACAGGCCTTCATGGGCGAGCCAGGCTTCGGCCTCGTCGATCGCCTCGGGCGTGTTGATCTCCAGCCAGTCGCCGTCCAGCCGCTGGCCGTAAAGCCGTTCCGCCGCGATCGCCCGGTCCCACACGACATTGGTCGAGAAGGGGACCGGCGGCGGATCGGCGAAGAGCCGGGGATGGACGATCTGGATCGTCGTCCAGACGAAGGGCGCGACGGTGCCCGGCCGCCGCCGCTTCAGCCGCCCGGCGGCGTCCATCGTGAAGTCGCCGCGTCCGTGATAGCCGACCGAGCGCACCGTCAGCGCCAGCAGCATCAGCGCGTCCATGCGGCTGTCGTCCCACGAGCGCGCCAGTCGCGCCAGCGCGTCGCCGCGCGCATCGACGAACAGCGCGTCGGTGTTGACCGAGTAGAACGGCTCGTCGTTGAAGTGGTGCAGCGAGGCGAGCGTGCCGCCGCCGGTGTCGAGCAGTTTCGCCGTCTCGTCGGAGATCACGATCTCCATGTCGGTGCGCTTCTTCAGATGCGCGATCACCTTGTCGGCCAGATGATGCACGTTGACGACCGCGAAGGTGACGCCGGCCGCGGCGAGGCGGTCGAGCATGTGGTCGATCAGCGGACGCCCCGCGACCTCGATCAGCGGCTTGGGCGTCGCAAGGCTCAGCGGCCGCATCCGCGTGCCGAGCCCGGCGGCGAGGACCATGGCGCGTTTGGGCGCGTTCATCGCCGCGCCTCGTGCGGCACATGCGCCGCGAACCAGGCGTCCAGTTCCTTCAGCGCGGGGTCGGCGAGACAGCGCGCGAGATAGGTCCACATGCGGGGCATGAAAGCGGCGTAGCGCGGTTTGCCGTCGCGTGTCACCAGCCGCGCGAAGATGCCGAGGATGCGCACGATGTTGAGCGCCCCCAGCGCATGATAGTCGGCGCGCAGCGCTTCGGCGTCGGCGTCCGGCCGGGCGGCGAGATAGCGCGCGAGGCACGCCGCCTCCAGTTCGGGCGAGACCGTGCGCCGCGCGTCGTGCAGCAGCATCGAGAGGTCCCAGGCCGGATGCGCCCGCACCGCGTCCTGGAAGTCGAGCAGCCCGACCCGCGCCGCGCCTTCGCGCTCCGGCAGCCAGATGAGATTTTCGGCGTGATAGTCGCGGTGGCAGAAGACGCTCGCCCCCTTTTCGCCGCGCGCCCGGATCGGTCGCCACGTCGCTTCCCAGGCCGCCAGCGCGTCCTTGCCGAAAACGACTCCCTCGCGGTAGCGCGGCAGCCACTCGACGAAGACGTCGTGCCCCGTCTTCAGCGCCAGATCGTCATAGACGAGCAGCGGCCAGCCGCCGGGCAGCACCTCGGGCGGGCGCGTCTCGTGCAGGCGCAGCAGCGCGTCGATCGCCGCCTCGTAGAGCGGACGCTCGTGCGTGCCCGCCTCGATCAGACGCGCGAACAGCCCGTCGCCCAGATCCTCGATGACCGCGAAGCCGGCCTTGGGATCGGCGGCCAGAATGGCGGGGGCCGAAAGCCCCAGCGATTTCAGATAGCGCGCCGTGGCGACGAAGGCCTCCACCCGCCCGGCCGCCAGCCGTGCCAGCGCGTTATAGCCGAGCGCCGCGCGCTCGGCGGGGCTCGCCTCCGGCGGGCAGGGCGCGGTCTCGGCGCTCGGCGGCTGGTTCATCAGCATCGCCTTGCGCCCGGCGAGCGCGAGGCGCTCGTAGCTGCGCGTCGAGGCATCGCCCGGCAGCGGCGTGCGCACGGCCCCGCCCCAGCCGCTGGCCGCCAGAAACGCCTCGATCGCGGCGCTGCGGTCCGTCACGCCGCTTCGCCCGCGATCGCCGCCGCGAGATCGGCCCAGCGCCCCGTGCCGCTCAGCGTCGCAGCGCGCGGCTCGGCCGTGAGCGCGATCTCCAGCCGTTCCTCGGGCATGTGCCCTTCCGCCTGCTCGGGCCACTCGACCAGCGCCGCCCCGGCGGCGAGCGCGTCGTCGAACCCCAGTTCGCGCACTTCGTCCGGCGATTTCAGGCGGTAGAGATCGAAATGCGCGACCGCGAGGCGCGGCGTGTCGTAGCTCTGCACCAGCGTGAAGGTCGGCGAGGGCACCTCGCCGCGATGGCCGAGCGCTGTGAGGATCGCCCGCGCCAGCGTCGTCTTGCCGGCCCCCAGATCGCCGCGCAGCAGCACGGCGTCGCCGGTCTGCAAGCGCGCCGCGACCGCCGCGCCGAGCCGCTCCGCCGCCGCCAGATCGCCGAGCGTGAGGCGGCCGCCGCTGTCGTGAATCGCCGTCTGCATCGGCGTCTTGTGCCCGATGGTCCGCGGCCGGGCAACGCCGCACGTTCCGGCACCTTGCGGTGCGCGGCGATGTCGCTAGTGTGACGGCGAAGGCCGGCCCCGGGGGCGGGCCTTTCGCATTTTCCGCCACGGGCGGTGCTGCGGGAACGCAAGGGACAACCGAATGGATGCCGCCCTTCTGCGCGCCGACTGCGCCAACTGCGCCGCGCTGTGCTGCGTCGCGCTGGCCTTCGACCGCTCAGAGTTGTTTGCCATCGACAAGGCCTGCGGCGAAGCCTGCCCCAATCTCGACGGGTCGGGCGGCTGCCGCATCTATGAGGATCGCGCCGGCTACGGCTTCCGCGGCTGCGAGTATTTCGACTGCCTGGGCGCCGGACAGCGCGTGACGCAGGATCTCTTCGGCGGCCGCTCCTGGCAGCAGGAGCCCGGCCTTCTCGCGCCGATGCTGCGGGCCTTCGAAGTCATGCGCCGGGTGCATGAGTGGCTGGCCCTGCTGCACCAGGCCGCGCGCTTCGATCTGGCGGCGGACGAGCGCCGCGCGCTCGCCGCGCTGGAAGCCGAACTCGATCCGCCGCAGGGCTGGACCGCGCCGGCCCTCGCCGCGCTGCGGGTCGAGGATGCCGGCGCGCGCGTGCAGGCCTTTCTGGCCTCGCTGAAGGCCTACGTGGCCTGACCGGGTTTCCGCTGCGGCGGCGTTGATTCCGCCTCGCCGTTCCGGCAGGTTCGCGCGCTTTTCGGCGAACGGGGACGCGGGACATGGCGGGTACGGTGGTGATCGGCGCGGGCCAGGCGGCCTCGCAGCTCGTGGCGACCTTGAGGGCCGAAGGCTATGCGGACCCCATCGCGGTGATCGGCGACGAGCCCTATCCGCCCTATCAGCGTCCGCCGCTGTCGAAGAAGTTCCTGGCGGGCGAACTGACCGAGGACCGCCTCTACATCAAGCCGCCCGAGTTCTACGAGCAGGCCGGCGCGATGCTGAAGCTCGGCGTCAGCGCGGTCGCGGTCGATCGCGCCGCGAAGACGGTGACGCTCTCCGACGGCGCCGCGCTCGGCTATGACAGCCTCGTCTTCGCGACCGGCAGCCGGGTGCGCAAGCTGACCGTGCCGGGGTCCGATCTGCCCGGCATCCACTATCTGCGCGGCATCGACGACGTGAAGGCGATCCAGCCGCACTTCCATGCCGGCAAGCGCATGGTCGTCGTCGGCGGCGGCTATATCGGTCTGGAGACGGCGGCCGTCGCGGCGAAGCGCGGCCTCGCCGTCACCGTGGTCGAGGCGATGGAGCGCTGCCTCCAGCGCGTGACCTCGCCGCTCATGTCGGCGTTCTTCCAGACGCTGCACCGCGCCGAGGGTGTCGTCATCCAGACCGAGACGGGCGTCACCGGCTTCGAGGCCTCGCCCGGCGGCGGCCTCGTCGTAAAGACGACGAAGGGCGAGATCGCCTGCGATTTCGTGGTCGCCGGCATCGGCATCCTGCCCGGACAGGAACTGGCGGCGGCCTGCGGCATCGTCTGCGACAACGGCATCGTGGTCGATGAATTCGCCCGCACCTCCGACCCGAACGTCTATGCGGCGGGCGACTGCGCCAACCTGCCGAGCAAGCTGATGGGCCGCCGCCTGCGGCTTGAATCGGTGCACAACGCCATCGAGCAGGCCAAGACCGCGGCGCTCTCGATCGCCGGCAAGCCGAAGGCCTATGACGACGTGCCGTGGTTCTGGTCCGACCAGTACGACATCAAGCTGCAGATCGCCGGGCTTTCGGCGCCGGGCGACACTGTCGTCGTGCGCGGCGACCCGGCATCGCGCAAGTTCGCCGCCTTCTATCTGCGCGACGGCGTCGTCGCGGCGGTCGATGCGGTCAACGCCGCGCCGGAATACATGATCGGCCGCATGATGATCGCCCAGAAGAAGGCGGTCGATCCCGGTCGCCTCGCCGATCCCGCGACGCCGATGAAGAGCCTGATGGGCTGACGCTACGGCAGCACAGGGAACTGATATAGCGCAACGACGCGCGCCGCCGTTCGCTCCAGCTTGGATCGCGCGCGGCCTTGCCAAAAGCTGGGGCGGCGTGATTTCTAGGCCGCCAATCAGCGACAGTTCCGGCAAGACCAGAACAGACGAATTTCAGGGGAACAGGACGACGATGCCGAAGGTCACTTTCATCGAACACTCCGGCAAGGAGCACGTGGTCGACGCGGCGGCGGGGCTCTCCGTCATGGAAGCCGCCGTGAAGAATCTGGTGCCCGGCATCGATGCCGATTGCGGCGGCGCCTGCGCTTGCGCGACCTGCCACGTCTATGTCGATCCCGCCTTCGGCGCGAAGATCCCCGAGAAGTCCGACATGGAACAGACCATGCTCGACTTCGCCAACGAGGTGACGGCGGATTCGCGCCTCTCCTGCCAGATCAAGATCACGCCGGAACTCGACGGCCTCGTCGTCCGCCTGCCGGCCAGCCAGCACTGACGCGGTTCAGGGGCGGCACGCGCCGCCCCGCTGCGCGCCTCGCCTCGCATCTCCCCTCCGCCTTTCCGTCCGTCGAATCCGATGGCGATGCAGCTGCGCGACATCCGGACGCATGACGTGGCGTCGCGCGACAATTGTCACAGGCGTCGGCGCAATGTGGCTGTAAGTGCCGCCGCCTTCGACCAATCGACGGGAAGCCACCCTATGCGGCCTTTAACTGTGTTCTGCCTTGCCGCTGCCGCTCTCTCCGGCTCGGCCCTTGCCGAAGGCCGCGACTGGAGCGGCTTCTATGCCGGCGCCCATTCCGGCTATGGCTGGGGCCAGAACCGGCTCGCCGACGACAACCCGGCCTATTTCTACGAGATCGATCCCGGTGGCGTCATCGGTGGCGGCCAGCTCGGCTACAACTACCAGTTCGGCGCCTACCTGATCGGCCTCGAGGGCGACGCGACGATCGGCGCGCTCGACAAGCGCATGGACCCGGCCGACGCGGGCGGCGCCTTCGACGAGGTCAGCATCGAGGTCGACTATCTTGCCTCGGTCCGCCTTCGGTTCGGCATGGTCTTCGACGACACGCTGATCTACGCGACCGGCGGCGTCGGCTTCGCGGCCTGGACCGATCGCAATTTCATCGGCGGCTCGGAATTCGGCGACGGCGCCGATCACGACCGCACCGGCTGGACTGCCGGTCTCGGCGTCGAGCATGGCGTCGCCGAGCAGTGGACGGCGAAGGTCGAATACCTCCACTACGGCTTCGACGACGAGATCCAGCCGCCGGCGATGTTCTGGTATATCGGCGCGGACAATTTCGAGTCCTCGTTCGACACCGTGAAGGTCGGCCTCAACTACCATTTCTGAGGCGCCGCGCGCCGCGACGCTCGCATGGCCCGCGCCGGTTCCGCCGCCGCGCGCTATTCGTGCGCGCTCAGAGCTGCGCGTCGATGTCCTCGAAGCCCGGCAGCGCGGGCGACTCGCCCGAACGCGGCAGATGGCACGTGACCTCCGTGCCTTCGCCCTTTCTTGAGCGCAGCGAGACCCAGCCGCCATGCAGCTGGACGATCGAGCGCACCAGCGCCAGGCCGAGGCCCGGGCCGCGCGGCGCCTCGCCTACCCGGCTGCTCTCGAAGCGCTCGAAGGCAAGCGCCTGCTGTTCGGGCTCGAAGCCGGGACCGGTGTCGCGCACCCAGAAGCGCAGGCCCGCGCCTTCGGCCATCGCGCCGAATTCGATCTTTTCGCCCGAAGGCGTGTAGGTGATCGCATTGGTGAGCAGGTTGAACATCACCTGCTTCAGCCGCGCCGGATCGCCGGTCAGGATGCCCAGATCGTCCGGCGCGACCATCACCAGCTCCAGCCCCGCCTTGTTGCAGCGCTCCTGCACCATGGACTTCAGGTTTGTCAGGAACTCGACCGGCTCGATGGGCCTCAGATCGAGCTTCAGCTCGCCCGCGTCGATGGCGGCGAGATCGACCATGTTGTCGATCTGCGTCTTCAGCTCGGCCGAGGCCGCCAGCACGTTGCCGAGGTAATAGTCCTGCTTGGCGTTCAGCGCGCCCGCGATGCCGGCCTTCAGCGCCTCGGCGAAACCGATGATCGAGGTCAGCGGCACGATCAGCTGATAGGAGACATGGCCGATGAAGTCGGTCTTCAGCCTCGCCGCCGTCATCAGCGCCTCGTTCTTCTCCAGAAGGCTCTGCTCGGCGCGCACGGCGTCGGTCATGTCGACGAAGCTCATCAGCGTCGCCCCGTCCGGCATCGGCACCGAGGCGTAGCGCAGCGTGACGTCGTCGCTGCGCTCCATGTCGCCGCTGATCTCGGCGCGCTCGGCCGCGCCCGTCACCTGGCCGCGCACCTTGTCCCAGTCCGAGCCGTCGCCGCCCAGCGCGGCGCAGAGCAGCGCCACCTTCTCGAAATGCGGCTCGCCTTCCAGCTGCTGCGGCTCCAGACCCCACAGGTCGGCGAAGGCGACGTTCCACAGCTTCAGCCGACCGTCGGTACCGAAGAAGGCGACGCCCTCGTGCAGATGATCGAGCGTCGAGCGCTGCACGTTGAAGAGGTCGTTGTAGCGCCGCTCCAGGCTCAGCTGCTCGGTCATGTCCTCGTAGAGGTAGAGCAGTCCGCCGAAGGGGTGGGGCTGGCCGGCGATGCGCAGCGCCGTGCCGTCCGGCAGGTGCCAGACCTCCTCCTGCGGCTCGGTCATCTGGCCGTAGAGTTCGGCCCGCGACCGCTTGAAGGCGGCGAAGCTCTTTTCCTCCGGCACCCGGCGGCCTTCGCGCAGCCGCTCCAGGATCTCGCCTTCCGACGGCTTCTGCGCCAGCCAGGCCGGGTCGAGCCGCCACAGATCCACATAGGCCTTGTTGAAGAAGGTCAGCTTCTGGTCCGGTCCGAACACCGCGACGGCCGTCTTCAGCCGGTTCAGCGTCTCGTCATAGGCACCGATATGGCGTTGCAGGCGGTCGCGCGCCTCGGCTGCGCCGCTCTCGTCGGCGACCGCGATGGCGACGATGTCGCCCGACGGCGCGGCGGTCACCTCCAGCGCCCGGCGCTGGCCGTCGATCACCGCGAAGCGCCGTTCGGTGACCGGGGCGCCCGCCGACATGGCCGATTCCGCCAGCGCCGGCTCGTCGGAGAAGAGCTTGGCCTGCGCCGCGACGGCCGCCGCCGCGCTCGCCGCGCCGGCCGCCTCGGCATAGGCCGGATTGGCGTAGATCAGCCGCCCGTCCCGCCCGCGCGCCGCGAAGGGCAGGGGCATGGCGTCGAGCAAAGCGTGCATCTGCCCGTCGGCGGCGCTCGCCTGGGGCGGCGGCGGCTGGACCAGCGGATCGCCCTCGTAGCTGCCCTCCAGGAAGACCGCGGTCTCGCGCCCGGCCGCCCGGCCGCGGGCGCGCAGCGGCCCGTGCTGGGGGTCGCGGGCGGACAGCGTGAAGGGCTCGCCGCTCGCCCTCAGCTTCTTGATCGCCTCGGCGAGCGCGAGGCCGTCAGGCCCGCGCAGCACGCGTTCCAGCCGGCCCTGGTCGGGCCCGAAGATGCGCGGCCGCGCCGCACCCGGCGGATAGAGATAGAGCGGCGTGTCGGTCGCCAGCAGCAGCGCGGTGCGCTCGGCGGCGCTGCGCCGCGCCGCGGTCAGTTCGGCCGTCAGCTGTGTCTCGCGCGACCTTGAGCGCTGGATCGCGCCGATGGCGAACAGCACGCCGGCCCCGGCGAGCGCCACCAGGCCGACCGCCGCGAAGGCGCCCACGACGCTTCCCGGGGCGAGCAGCGAGGTCTCCTGCGCCTGGGCGAGGCCGCCGGCCACGCTCGACGCGGCGAGCGCAGCGGCGAGGGGAATCCCTCGTGTCCGCCGCTTCTGGCGCGTCGTTGCGGTCATGGTGCTGCGATACCCCTTGGCGACCCGCGTCGTTGCCGCTCGCGCGAATCGTCCCCGGATCACGATATGCGCGCCCGACTCGCGGCGAAAGAGTCCCCGGCCCGCCGGAAGCGCAATTGATGGGGGAAAAACGAAAACGCCGGCCCGAAGGGCCGGCGTTCGCCGTCGGAGCGCGCGCCGCGGCGGCGCAAACGCTCAGTAGCGGTAGTGATCCGCCTTGAACGGGCCGTCGACCTTCACGCCGATATAGTCGGCCTGCTCGGGGCTCAGCTTGGTCAGCTTCACGCCGATCTTCTCCAGGTGCAGGCGCGCCACCTTCTCGTCGAGATGCTTGGGCAGCGTGTAGACCTGCTTGGCGTACTTCTCGGGGTTGGTCCACAGCTCGATCTGGGCGATCGTCTGGTTGGTGAACGAGGCCGACATGACGAAGCTGGGGTGCCCCATCGCGTTGCCGAGATTCACGAGCCGCCCCTCCGACAGGAGGATGATGCGCTTGCCCGAGGCCAGCTCAATCTCGTCGACCTGCGGCTTGATGTTGTTCCACTTGAAGTTCTTCAGGCCCGCGACGTCGATCTCGTTGTCGAAGTGCCCGATATTGCAGACGATGGCGCGGTCCTTCATGGCCCGCATGTGGTCGATGCCGATGATGTTCTTGTTGCCGGTTGCGGTGACGAAGATGTCGGCGCGCGGGCAGGCGTCCTCCAGCGTGACGACCTCGTAGCCTTCCATCGCCGCCTGCAGGGCGCAGATCGGATCGACTTCCGAGACCAGCACGCGGCAGCCGGCCTGGCGCAGCGAGGCGGCCGAGCCCTTGCCGACGTCGCCGAAGCCCGCGACGAACGCCGTCTTGCCCGACATCATCACGTCGGTGCCGCGGCGGATGGCGTCGACCAGGCTCTCGCGGCAGCCATAGAGATTGTCGAACTTCGACTTGGTCACGCTGTCGTTGACGTTGATCGCCGGGAACAGCAGCTTGTTGTGGGCGGCCAGCTGATAGAGCCGGTTGACGCCGGTCGTCGTCTCTTCCGAGACGCCGCGGATCGAGGTCGCGAGCTGGGCGAACCAGCCCTTGGGCTTCTTGGCGAGGGTCTTCTTCAGCAGGGCGAAGAAGATCTCCTCCTCCTCCGAATGCGGCGTGTCGAGGAAGGCGGTGTCGCCCTGCTCGGCGCGCAGGCCCAGGTGCACGAACATCGTCGCGTCGCCGCCGTCGTCGAGGATCATGTTGGGCATGCCGCCGCCGTGCCAGTCGAACAGCTTGGCGGTGTAGTCCCAGTACTCGGTCAGCGTCTCGCCCTTATAGGCATAGACCGGCGTGCCGCCCGCAGCGATCGCGGCGGCGGCGTGGTCCTGGGTCGAGTAGATGTTGCACGACACCCAGCGCACGTCGGCGCCCAGGTGCTTCAGCGTCTCGATCAGCACCGCGGGCTGGATCGTCATGTGCAGCGAGCCGGCGATGCGCGCGCCCTTCAGCGGCTGCTTGGGGCCGAACTCTTCGCGCGTCGCCATCAGGCCGGGCATTTCCGTTTCGGCCAGGTCGATTTCCTTGCGGCCGAAGGCGGCCAGCTTGATATCGGCGACGTGATAGTCGTGGGCGGACATGGAGCCTCGAATGGAAAAAGAGGGCGGCTAGGGGACGCGGCCCCGCCGCAATGGAGGCCCCTCTAGCAGCCCGGTCTGCGGCTCGCAAGCCTTATATAAGGACTTCTTTATATCTCGTTGACGATACCGGCCGCGGCCGCGTCACGAGCGTCCCGGTGCGCTCCACAGCGCCGCGAGGCTGGTGGAATCGTCGAAATTGAAGCCGTTGGGGCAGCCATAGGACTGCATGGCGATCTGGATCGCCTGGTCGAGATAGACCTGTCCGCCTTCCAGGATCTTGAGGCCTGCATTCAGCTTCGCGTCATAGGTCGCCATCTGCCAGTACTGGCCGAGCTTCTCGGCGTCGCAGTAGGAATAGCCGGCGTCCCAGAACGCCATCTCCATCTGGCTCTGGCTATAGGCGTAGGCGGCCTGCACGAGGCTGAGCGAGGCGCCGGTCATGGCGCTGGTCGCCAGGAAGGCGGCGGCGACGCGGCCGAGCATGCGGGTGCGCGGCGTGGTGGATGTCATGCGGTGTCCTTCCGGGGTCGAGTCGGTTGCCCCACTCTGTCACGCACTGCCGTCCGGCGCGATAGCCCCGGCCCGCCAGCCCGCCCGGATCTCGTCCGGCAGATCGAGTTCGTCGATCCAGGCGTCCAGCCGCTCCGGCGCGGCGCGCAGGCCCGGCCGGACGCACCATTCCAGGATCGCCTCGAACAGCAGCGCCGCCGCGATCGCCGGCCGCGCCTCCAGATAGACCGGCAGGATGCGGACTTCGAAGGTGTGTTTCGACGGGCTCGCCGCCGCGATGTTCAGCAGGTTGAAGTCGCAGAATTTCTTCAGCCCCACGCTCGCCAGCCCCTCGCGCGCCTTCTCCCAGGGCAGCGCCGCGAAATGCGGCGCATTGACCAGCGCGCTCAGCCCCTCCGGCCAATGGCCGAGGCGCGTGCAGCGCGGGTTGGTCTTCACCAGGCGCTTCAGCGCCGCGCCGTGAAGGCCCAGTGCGTTGACGAGATTGGCGATCGCCGCCGCGGAGGTCAGCCTGGCGGCGTCGAAATGGATGTGCGTCGCGCCCTCGGCCGGCGCCGCGAAGCCGAGCCCGCGCGCCTCGCCCAGCAGGCTCTCCAGCGCCGCCTCGTGATCCGCCTCCAGCGGCGGCGTGACGATCTCGCAGGGCCGCTCGCGCTCGCCGGGCAGCGGCGCGCCGATGGCGACCGAGACGCCGCGGTCGTCGCTCACCCGCACCATGCCGG
The DNA here is from genome assembly GCA_016792565.1 of Alphaproteobacteria bacterium. GTDB lineage: Bacteria > Pseudomonadota > Alphaproteobacteria > Micropepsales > Micropepsaceae > JADZAI01. Next base: position 9,615 of record JAEUMK010000098.1, on the reverse strand, counting down.
AGGCGTGTGGCTCGATCGCCGTCCCGAACAGCCCGGCCAGCTTCGCCATCGTTTCGGCCAGCGGCGCCTCGGCGTCGCAGTGGCGCATGACGAGGCGCAGCAGCCGCGCGTCGTCGGCGACCACCCGGTACCAGCCCGGCCTGGGCGCCGCCGATTTCGTCAGGCCCTCCTGCAGCGTCACGTCGTCGACGAAGCGCCCGAGCGGCTGCCCGCCGGCGTCCAGCGCCTCGAAGCCGGGCGTCAGGTTCTCGAAGGTCGCCAGGCCCTTGACCGCGCTCGGCTCGGACTGCGGATGGAAGAAGCGCCGCACGGCGCCGCCGCCGCGCCGCGCCACGCGCTCGGCAAGCTCCAGCCGCGAGCGCCCGGGCGGCGCCATCAGCTCGATCTCGAAACCCATTTTCCAGCGTGGCGTCATCGCCGGCGCCGGCTCACGGCCCCTCGACCTCGATCCCGGCCTCGCGCAGCATCGCCTGCACGCTCGCCTCGCCCGCCAGATGCCCCGCCCCCACCACGATCAGGTAGGAATTGCGGTCCTTCATGTAGAAATCCTGGATCTTCTGCGCCCAGCGCGCATTGCGGTCGGCGAGCAGGGCCTTCGACACTTCGGGCGCGTCGGCGAGGCCGCGATTCATCATTTCGTCGATGCCCGCCACGTCGCCGCGCTGCCAGGCGTCGATCAGCGTCTTGAGTTCGTCGGGCCGCTCGAGCAATTCCTCGGCGCCCAGCACCAGGAAGTCGATCTGCGCCTCCTCGTCCAGCTCGATGAAGAGATCGAGCTGCTCGCGCGCCTTTTCGAAATAGTCGAACGCCTTGCCGTCCGCCTTGCCGTCGCTCTCGATGCGCTTGTCGACGCCTGCCTCGGGCGAGAACCCCTGGCTCACCGCATAGGCGACCGACAGCTGCAGCGCCGCGAACCACGGCCGGAAGCCTTCCATCGCCGCCAGGCTCAGTCCGGCCGCCGCCGCGCCCTTCGACACGGTGTCCTTCTGCTCCGGCGTCAGCAGCGTCGACAGCGTGACGCCGGGCGGGTTCAGCGCGTGCTTGGCCAGATAGGCCTGCAGCGCCGGGTCCTGCATCGTCGCGAGGTCGGTCTCCAGCACGATGACGTCGGCCTTGTCGTAGGCGCGGGCCAGCGCCTTGGTCCGCCAGCCGTCGCCGTCCGGCAGCAGGTGGACCGACCCGAACAGCGTGATCGTCGTGCCGTTCGGCTTGTCGATGGTCCAGATCGCCGGTTCGCGCTGGGCGCTCAGCGCCGCGAAGGCGGAGGTCGCGCTGTCGGCGGCCGCCGCGCCGGCCAGCAGCATCAGTCCGGCCGCCAGCCCCGCGGCGCGCCGCGCCAGATTCCTGATCATGCCGCTCTCCCTATTCCCATCTGAGGTGACGGACCGAGCGGCCGTCGTTCTGGATTTCCTTCAGCGCTTCGATGCCGATGCGGATATGCGGCTCGACATACTGGCCCGAGACCTTGCGGTCGCTCTCGCTGGTCTTCACGCCCTGCGGGATCATCGGCTGGTCGCTGACCAGCAGCAGCGCCCCGGTCGGGATGCGGTTGGCGAAGCCGACGCTGAACAGCGTCGCGGTCTCCATGTCGATCGCCATCGCGCGGATGCGGCGCAGATAGTCCTTGAAGGCCTGGTCGTGCTCCCAGACGCGGCGGTTGGTCGTATAGACCGTGCCGGTCCAGTAATCGTGCCCGAGGTCGCGGATGGTGGACGAGATCGCGCGCTGCAAGGTGAAGGCCGGCAGCGCCGGCACCTCGGGCGGGAAATAGTCGTTCGACGTGCCCTCGCCGCGGATCGCGGCGATCGGCAGGACGAAATCGCCGAGCTGGTTCTTCTTCTTCAGTCCGCCGCACTTGCCCAGGAACAGCACCGCCTTGGGCATGACCGCGGTCAGAAGGTCCATGACCGTCGCCGCCATCGGACTGCCCATCGAGAAATTGATGATGGTGATGCCGTCGGCGCTCGCCGAATGCATCGCGCGGTCGAGGCCCTTGACCTCGACGTCGTGCCAGTCGGCGAATTTCTGGACGTAGTTGTCGAAATTGGTGAGCAGGATGTACTGCCCGAACTCGCCCAGCTCCAGCCCCGTGTAGCGCGGCAGCCAGTTGCGGACGATATCGTCTTTGTTCTCCATGCGCGCCTAGGATAGAGACTTGGCGCAGGCCTGTCAGCCCTCGCCGCCGTCGCGGACGCGCCCGGGCCTATTCCTCGTCGAACTTGGCGCAGATCATCTTGTTGATGGCCTCCAGCGCCTCGCGGGCGTCGGGGCCGTCGGCCTCCACCAGGATGGTCGATCCCGGCGCCGCGCCCAGCGTCAGCAGGCTCATGATCGAGGTGCCGTTCACGGTGTCGTCGCCGCGCGTCACGCGGATCGCGCTCTGGAAGCTGGAGGCGAGCTTGACGAACTTGGCCGAGGCGCGGGCATGCAGGCCGCGCTGATTGACGATCAGCATCTCCTGCGCCAGCTTGGTCATCGGCTCAGGGGCTGCCCGCGAGCTCTTGGCTCGCCACGATGATATATTTGCGGCCCGCTTCCTGGGCCTTGGTGGCGACCTCGGCCAGCTTGCCGCTGACCCGGCAGCTCGCCAGCTTGATCAGCATGGGCAGGTTCACGCCGGCGATCACCTCGCCCTTGGCCTTGTCCATGACCGAGATGGCGAGGTTCGAGGGCGTACCGCCGAACATGTCGGTCAGCAGGATGACGCCGTCGCCCAGATTGACCGACTTGGCGGCCTCCAGGATTTCCTTGCGGCGCGCGTCCATGTCGTCGTCGGGGCCGATGCACACGCCCTTCACATAGGTCTGTGGACCCACGACGTGCTCCATGGCGGCGATGAGTTCGGCGGCCAGGCCGCCATGGGTAACGAGTACGAGACCGATCATCTCAAAACTGGGTTGCGCGGGCCGGCGGCCCTGCCGAAGGCGGGCCTTCTAGCAGGAACCGCGGGCAGGCCCAAGGCCCTTTGCTCATTAGGGGTCTTGGGCACCGCGAGGTCTTAGAGGCCCTGGAAGAAGAGGACGCGGTAATCCGCGCTCCTCTTCCGGTGCGGCAGCGCCTCCTGATAGGCGGGGCTGTTATACCAGGCCTTGGCAGCGTCCATGTCCTCGAACTCCAGCAGGACGACGCCTTCCGAGGTTTCGCCCTCCAGCGTCTCGATGGGGCCATAAACGGCGAGCGGTTTGAAGGTGCCGCGGGCCTTGGCCGCGAGTGCGCCATAGGTTTTCATCCCCTCGGCGTCGGTGATCGAATTGCGGATGAAGAGAGCATAGGCGGTCATGGGATTTCCCTCGGTCGTGGTGGCTTGATGCGCACACCTCATCATGCCTCCCCGGCGGGCCTCAAGGGGATTGGGCGCCCAAATCAGCCTTCGATCTTGCCGAAGGCGGCGGCGGCGATCTTGGAGGGCGTTCCGGCCTCGCGCGGGTCCAGCGTATAGGCCGGGATGCGCAGCGCCGCGCCCTGCGCCCGGAACGCGTCGGGCGGCTTGTACCACATGCGCGGCGGCATCCGCTCCACGGCGCCGCCGGCGATCAGCCGCACCGCCATCGTGATGCGCACCCGCTCCAGGTAGGGCAGGCGGATCAGCCCGATGCCGCGCGCCTCGATCAGCCCGGCGATGCGCGGCGGGGCCGATCCCCACAGCGCGCCGCCGGTGAAGGCCAGTTCCACCTGGTCGTCGGCGACCAGCATGCCGTCATTGTCGATCAGCTGCAGCGCGACGTCCGACTTGCCCGCCCCCGGTTCGCCCAGCAGCAGCACGCCGGCTTCGCCGCCGTCCTCGCGCGGCAGGGCGACCAGCGTCGCGTGGACGCGGACGGGCGGCGCTGCGGGGCTCATTCTTGGCCTCCTCAGGCGAGCGGCAGGCGCACGGTGAAAATCGCGCCGCCATGGCTGTCCGGCGTCGCGCCGGGTGCGTTTGCGGCCCTGATCGTACCCCGGTGAACGTTGACGATCTGCTGCGAAATCGACAGGCCCAGGCCGGAATTCTGTCCGAAATGCTCGTCGGGACGCGAGGTGTAGAAGCGCTTGAAGACATCGTCCAGATGCTCGGGCGCAATGCCCGGCCCGTCGTCGGCGACGGTCATCACGGCGGTGCGGCCCTCGCGGGCCAGCGTCACCCGCACCGTGCCGTCCGGCGGCGAGAACGAGAGCGCATTGTCGATGAGGTTGCGCAGCACCTGGCCGAGCGGCCCGTCAAGCCCGGTGACGACGAGGCCGCTGCGCTCGACGCCGAGGTCGGCGCTCACCGTGATGCGCGGCCCGGTCTCCTTCTGGCAGATCGCCGCGACGTCGCGGGCGAGGCGCATCAGATCGACCGGCCCCGCCTTCTCGCGCGCCAGTTCGGCGTCCAGCCGCGAGGCGTCCGAGATGTCGCTGACCAGGCGGTTGACCCGCGCCACGTCGTCCTCGATCACCGCCATCAGCTTCTTCTGCTGCTCCGGCGTCGCCCGGCGCATCGTCTCGACCGCGCTTCTCAGGCTGGTCAGCGGATTCTTGATCTCGTGCGCGACGTCGGCGGCGAACTGCTCGATCGCGTCGATCCGGTCGTAGAGCGCCTCGGTCATCTCCTGCAGCGAGCCGGACAGGTCGCCGATCTCGTCGCGGCGCTGGCTGAAATCGGGAATCGAGGCCCGGCCCTTCACCCGCTGGCGCGCCTCGTCGGCGGCGTCGGCGAGCGCCCGGATCGGCCGCGCGATGTTGCGCGCCATCAGGATCGAGGTCGCGAACATCACGGCGATGGCGATCAGCGACAATTGCAGGATGGCGAGCCGCTCCTGACGCAGGATCGCCCCGATGTCGCCGCCCTCGTTGGTCAGGTGCAGCACGCCCAGCACCAGCTGGTAGCGCTGCACCGGCACCGCGACCGAGAGGATGAGGTCGCCGGTCGAGTTGACCCTGACCGCGCTCGACGGCGTCGCGGCGAGCGCCTCGGCGACCTCGCCGTAGAACGTGCCGTCGTCGCCCTGCAGTTCCTGATAGGGCGGGTAGTCCTGCCCCGGCGCCCAGCGCGCCAGCCATTCGTAGATCCCGGTCATCCACTCCGAGGCCAGCCAGGAATCGGGCGGCGGCAGGCGGTTGGTCACCACCTCGTTGGAGGGCACGATGATGCGGCTGTCGAGCTGCAGCTGACCCTTGCGGTCGAACAGGCGCACCCGCGCGTCGGTCTGGGCGACGAGACGGCGCATCAGCGGCACCGCCAGCGCCTCGTCGACGCCCGTCGCCTCGGGGCCGGTGGTGGCGCTTTCGGCCAGCGCCGCGGCGATGATCGCGCCTTGCGTCCTCAGCGACAGGATGCGCTCGTCGATCATGCCGACGCGGCGCAGGTTCAGCCAGAACGTGCCCGAGATCAGCACCAGCAGCGCGATCAGGTTCAGCGCGATGATGAGGCGCGTCAGCCCGCGCCGCCTTCGCCGCCCGCCGCCTCCCGTCCGTCTCTGGTTGTTCTCGGCGCCCAAGGGCCCGTCCCGTCCCGCGCCCTCCGGGCGTCAGGCTTCCTTGAAGCGGTAGCCGACGCCGTAGAGCGTCTCGATCGAATCGAAATCGTCGTCGACCGCCTTGAACTTCTTGCGCAGCCGCTTGATGTGGCTGTCGATCGTGCGGTCGTCGACATAGACCTGGTCGTCATAGGCGGCGTCCATCAGATGGTCGCGGCTCTTCACGAAGCCGGGCCGCTGGGCCAGCGCCTGGAGGATGAGGAACTCGGTGACGGTCAGCGTCACCGGCTTGCCCGCCCAGCTGGTGGCGTGGCGCTGCGGGTCCATCGACAGCTTGCCGCGGGCGAAGGCGGCCTGCGCCGGATCGCCGGACGCCGGACCGTTGCCGCCGCCGGCCCTGGCCTCGGCGCGGCGCAGCACGGCGCGCACCCGCTCCAGCAGCAGACGCTGCGAGAACGGCTTCTTGATGTAGTCGTCGGCCCCGGCGTTCAGGGCCATCAGCTCGTCGATCTCCTCGTCCTTCGAGGTCAGGAAGATCACCGGCAATTCGCTCTTCTGGCGCAGCCGGCGCAGCACTTCCATGCCGTCCATGCGCGGCATCTTGATGTCGAGGATGGCGAGGTCAGGCGGGGTGGAGGAAAACGCCGCCAGCGCCGCCGCGCCGTCGGTATAGGTGCGCACGTGATAGCCCTCCTGCTCCAGCGCCATGGAGACCGAGGTCAGGATGTTCTTGTCGTCGTCGACGAGGGCGATCGTGGGCATGGGCGATGGGGGCTCTGTCCGTGAGGTGTCGCTATGGTGCGGGAGGCGGAGCGGCGGCGCAACCCGTTGAAATGTCTCATAGCCGCCGCACCTCGCGCCGGGCAATGACCCGGAAGCGGGCGACCAGCACGATCAGCGCCGCGCCGACCCCGGTCATCAGGCCCCAGATCAGCCCCGCCGCGCCGTGGCCGAGCGGGAAGGCGAAGGCCCAGGCGGCGGGGATGCCGACGACGAGGAAGCCGAGGGCGTAGGCCGCCATCGCGGTGCCCATGTCGCCGGCCCCGCGCAGCGCCCCCATGGCCACCGACATCGCCCCGGCGAGCGGCATGAAGAGGCCTGCCGCGACGATCGTCCCGGCCGCGATCGCCAGCGAGTCGGCGTCGGTGTGCAGGAAGATGTCGCCGATCGCCGCGGGGAAGGCGATGAAGAGTGCGGCGATGCCGGTCATCAGCGCGGTGCCCAGCGCGATGCCGGTCCAGCCGCTGAGGCTCATTCCCGCCCGGTCGCGCCGCCCGACCGCGAAGCCGACCCGCACGCTGGTCGCCGCCGCCATGCCGTTGGCGCCCATATAGGCGAGGGTGAGGAGGTTGATCGTCACCTGGTGCGCGGCCAGCGCCGCCGCCCCCAGAAGCCCCGCCATCTGGGCGAGCGTCGCATAGGCGCCGTTCTCGATGCCCCCGGTCGCCGCCACCGGCAGGCCGATCCTCCAGATGCCCCTGACGATCCCCGGCCGGCGCGCCATGCCGCGGCCGATCCCGTATTTGGCGCGGTCGGGCAGGGTCAGCACGACCGCCAGCATGACCGCGAAGATGCCCCAGCGGATGGCGCTCGTCGTCATCATCGCGCCGGCCGCCCCCATCGGCTCGACCAGGCCCCACCAGCCCAGCACGAAGATCCCGTCGGCCAGCACGTTCACCACATTGGCGGCCAGCATGATCGCCATGCCGGCGCGGGGACGGCCGATCCCCTCCATGAAATAGCCGCAGGCGATGTAGAGCAGCAGGCCGGGCATCCCCCAGGCGAACTGGAAGGTCACCCCGGCCGCCCCGCGCGCCAGGTCGGGGCTGTGGCCGATCGCCAGGAACAGCGGCTCGGCCGCGAAGGGGATGGCCATGAAGACGGCGCCCAGCGCCCCGGCATGGATCAGCGCCACCCGCCAGATCGCGCCACAACGCGCATAGTCCCGGGCACCGTTCGCCTGGGCGACCAGCACCATCGCCCCCTGCAGCAGGCCGACCGAGGCCAGCATGAAGACCATCAGCGGCGACAGGCCGAGGCCGAGATAGGCGACCTCGCGCCCCGCCGCCTGGCCGGTCATCAGCGTATCGACGGTCAGCATCACGACGAGGCCGGCCCGCGCCGCCATCACCGGCCCGGCGAGCCGCAGCATCCGCCCGGCCTCGGCCAGCGCGGCGGCGCGTCCCGGCGGGGCGGGCGCCGGGGCGGGCGTATCGGCAGGGCCGCTCATGCGGCGCGGCGGATCGGGAAGGCGAGGTCGTTCACGCGGCCTCCCTAGCACCGCCCCGCACGCTTGGCGAAGGGCTGTTGGGTCCGGCCCCTTTGCCGCTGCGTCAGTCGCCGCCGCGGGCCGCCCCTGCGACATGATTGCATCCGCCCGGCCTGATCGCGTAAATTGGCGCTGCCTTCTGGGGAGCAGGAGGCGGCAGTCGCGTACAAGTGATCGCAGTCGTGAGACCCGCCAGGACGGGCGCGATCGGACGACGGACAACGACCGCCCGAACCGAAAAGACAATCCCCGCCGCGCCAGTCGCGCGCCGGCGGATGCGCGCGCCAGGAGACCAGATGTGAACCAGACCGGCCCGAAGATTCCCGCCGTCGGCCTTGAGGCCCAGGGCTTCCGCAACCTCGCGGCCGTGCACTGGAACTGGGGCCCCGCGACGCTTGTCGAGGCCGCCGTGGCGCGCGGCGAGGGCCAGATCTCGCGCGACGGCGCCTTCGTGGTGAAGACCGGCGAGCACACCGGCCGTTCGGCGGGCGACAAGTTCACGGTCCGCGACGAGCTGACCGAGACGCAGATCTGGTGGGACAACAACAAGGCGATGACGCCGGCCCAGTTCGACGCGCTCGAGGAAGCCTTCCTCGCCTACGCCCAGAACAAGGAGCTGTTCGTCCAGGACCTCTTCGGCGGCGCCGACCTGCGCCACCGCGTGAAGGTCCGCGTGGTGACGGAATTCGCCTGGCACTCGCTGTTCATCCGCCACCTGCTGATCCGCCCCGAACTCGCCGAGCTCGCCGATTTCGCGCCGGAGTTCACCATCGTCGACTTCCCCGGCTTCCGCGCCGACCCCAGGCGCCACGGCACCGCCGGCGGCACGGTCATCGGCGTCAACTTCGCCAGGAAGCTGATCCTCATCGGCGGCACCTCCTATGCCGGCGAGATGAAGAAGTCGGTCTTCACGATCCTCAACTTCCTGCTGCCGCAGAAGCGCGTCATGCCGATGCACTGCTCGGCCAATGTCGGGGCCGACGGCGCCTCGGCGATCTTCTTCGGCCTCTCGGGCACCGGCAAGACGACGCTCTCCGCCGACGCCTCGCGCACCCTGATCGGCGACGACGAGCACGGCTGGTCGGAGACGGGCGTCTTCAATTTCGAAGGCGGCTGCTATGCCAAGATGATCCGCCTCAGCCCCGAGGCCGAGCCCGAGATCTTCGCGACGACCAAGCGCTTCGGCACGGTGCTGGAGAACGTCGTGATGGACCCGCACACCCGCGAGCTCGATCTCGACGATGCGACGCTCGCCGAGAATTCGCGCGGCGCCTATCCCATCCACTTCATTCCCAACGCCTCCGACACCGGCCGCGCCGGGCACCCGAAAAACGTCATCATGCTGACCGCCGATGCCTTCGGCGTGCTGCCGCCGATCGCGAAGCTGACGCCCGACCAGGCGATGTACCACTTCCTCTCCGGCTTCACGGCCAAGGTCGCCGGCACCGAAAAGGGTCTGGGCAAGGAGCCGCAGCCGACCTTCTCCACCTGTTTCGGCGCGCCCTTCATGCCGCGCCACCCGTCGGAATACGGCAATCTGCTCAAGGACCTCATCGCCGAGCACAAGGTCGATTGCTGGCTGGTCAACACCGGCTGGACCGGTGGCGCCTACGGCACCGGCAGCCGCATGCCGATCAAGGCGACCCGCGCGCTGCTCAATGCGGCGCTCGACGGCTCGCTGGCGAAGGCCGAGTTCCGCACCGATCCGAATTTCGGCTTCCAGGTGCCGGTGGCGGTCACCGGCGTCGATCCGAAGATCCTGAACCCGCGCGAGACCTGGGCCGACAAGGCCGCCTATGACGCGCAGGCCGCCAAGCTCGTCTCGATGTTCCGCGAGAATTTCAGGAAGTTCGAAAGCCACGTCACCGAGCAGGTTCGCGCCGCCGCCCCCGGCCTCAAGCTCGCGGC
>JAEUMK010000063.1 GCA_016792565.1 Alphaproteobacteria bacterium | reverse complement strand
TGGGCGTGCCAGCCGAGCACGGTCGGGATGCCGGTCGCCGCCGAGAGCCGCGCCGCATAGCTGTAGCTGTCGCCCGAGGCCTCCAGCATCGCCTCGCCGGGGGCCGGGCGGTGCGCGCCGAGGAAATCGACCGCCGCGCGGTCGCCGGGTTTCAGGAAGCGCAGGCCGTCGAGATGGCCGCCGCCTTCCAGCGCCCGCGCCAGGCCGCCGCCCTGCACCAGCGGCACGAAGGCGAGCGGGCTGAGGCACAGGAACGCCCAGGCGGCGAGCGCCGCGCCGCGTCCCGGGCGGCCCTTCAGCGCGGCGAGGGCGATCGCCCCCCCGGCGAAGGCGGCGACCGGGAGCATGACATAGAGCTGGTAGCTGAGCTTGAACATCGTATTGGCGCGCGCGAAGGACTCGCCATAGAGGTCGCGGACGAAGACCGTCTCGGGCACCGCGACGACGACCGCAGCGGCGGCGAGGAGCGCCAGCAGCGCGTGCAGCACGCGGCGGCGGCCGTCCCCGGCGGGCGGCAGCAGCGCCAGGACCAGCGCCGCGCCGCCGGCCGCCAGCACCCAGTTGCCGTAGAGCACCGCGAGCTGCCAGAGCGGGCTGCCGTAGCGCACCAGGCCGATGCCCTTGGAGAAGGGCTCGAACTGCAGCCAGAACATCGCGTTGACGCCGAGCGAGAGGACCAGCAGCGCCAGGCAGGCGCTGGCCGCGCCGGCCAGGGTTTCGGTCCAGCCCTCGCCGGCGGCCCGCGCCGCGACGAGGAGCGCCATGCCGGTCACGGTCAGGTAGATCGGCACGTCCCAGCTGTTCGCCATGCCCGAGAAGCCGAAGAGCAGCACCAGCGCGGCGGCGCAGGCGGCGCCCTGGGCCCGGCGCGGCCGGGGCCGGGCGCGGGCGAGCGCCTGCCAGCCGGCGTAGCGGCCGAGCGGGATCGCGGCGGCGAGCATCAGCAGCGCCACGGCGAGCGGCAGGTTCATCACATGGGCGTGCAGGTCGCCGACCGCGACCGAGTAGCCGGGAAACTCGGTGATCGTCTTGTCGTCGGTCGGCGGGTGGTAGCCGATGAAGCGCGAGGAATGGGCGTAGAAATAGTCGCCCGCCGCGCCGACGCCGAGCGCCGCCAGGGCCGGTTGCAGGACGCCGAAGATCACCGCGTGGAAATTGCCGCCGAGGACGAGCGTCGCCGCGCCCGCCGCGCCGGCGAGGCCGGCGAGGCGGCGGCGGGCGGTGGCGCGCGCGACGAGGCCGGCGATCAGCGCGCCGGCGCCGAGCCCCGCCGCCGCGAAGACATGGGCGAAATAGACGTTCGTGCCGGTGTCGGCGGCGAGGCCCGCGAAGCGGATCGCCAGCGCCGCGCCGGCATGGCCGAAGAAATAGTAGTTCATCGCCGCGCCCGCGAACCACGGGTCGGCCGCCGGGAGCGCATCGGCGTGGAGGATCGCGTTCACGAAGGCGAGGTTCATGAACTTCTCCAGCGTCTGCAGATCGGGCTGGAAGGAACGGATCCAGAGGACCGCGAGGAAGAGCGCCAGATAGAGCGCCTCGGCCCGCAGCAGCGGCGCGGGACGCCGGGCGAGGCCGCGCAGCGTGCGGCGGACGCGGCGGGCGCGGCCGGCAAGACCCGCAAGGGCGAGAACGAGGCCGAGCCCGGCGAGCGCCGACGGCCAGCCCCAGGCAAGGCCCGCGAGATGGGCGAGCCAGGCGAACCAGGCGGCGAGCGGCAGGGCGGCGATGCGGGCGAGCGCCCAGATCTGCGCCGCCGGACCCGGCCGCACGAAGGCGGCGGCGGGCAGGAGCGCCAGCCCCAGCCCCAGCAGGACAGCATAGAGCGACGCCGCGGCGAGAAGGCCCGCGGCGTCGATCATCGCCCGCCCGCGCGCAGGGCCCGCACGTCGGGGTGGAAGCGGAAGGCGATGAGCGTGCGGCCGGCCATCAGGCAGAGCTTGACGAGCTTCCAGCCGCGATAGGTGGTCGCCGAACCTTCGCGCGAGCGGTAGGCGACGGGGATTTCGGCGGCCGGCGGGCCGCTGAGACCGACATGGAGCGCCAGCAGCACCGAGGGCAGCGGGTTGTCGGGGCCGATCGCCCGCGCCGCCCTGGCCCAGGCCTCGCGGCTGACGATCTTCAGCGGCACGTTGGGGTCCTTCGGCACGCGGCGGAAGAGCAGCGCGAGGAAGGCCCGCAGCGATCGCGAGATGAGCTTGCGCAGGCGGCCGTCGCGGCGGCCGGAGCGGATGCCGAAGACCGCGCCGGAGGCCTGGTAGGCGGCCCAGAGGGCGGGGAAGCCGTCGAGCAGGATCTCGCGGTCGGCGTCGAGCAGCAGCACGGCGCGGCCGCGGGCCGCCCCGAGCGCCGAGATGAGCGCCGGGCCGTGGCCGCCATTGGGGCGCTTCACGACCTTGAGGCGCGGCTCGCGGGCGGCGAGGGCGGCGAGGATTTCGCCGGTGCGGTCGCGCGAGCCGTCGTCGGCGACGACGATCTCGATGGCGCCGACATGCGGCGCGACGAGGCGCAGCACGTCGTCGATCGCCGCGGCGATCGAGGCTTCCTCGTTATAGGCCGGCATGACGACGCTGAGGTCGGGCGGCGGGGGGGCGGGAGCGGTCGGCGACTCCACGGGCGGCGGCGCGCTCCCTCAGGTCAGGCCGTTCGAGCCGTCGCGCGAGCGGGCGTCGCCGAGCTGCGAGCCGCCGTCGACGTCGAGGATCGTGCCGGTGACGTAGCGGGCGGCGTCGGAGGAGAGGAACACGGCGGCGTCGCCGATCTCCTCCTTGGTGCCGTAGCGGCGCAGCGGCACGCGGGCCTTGATCGCCGTCTCGGCCTCGGGCGTCGGGGCGAGGCGGGCCATGCCCTCGGTGTCGGCGATGGGGCCGGGCGAGATGCCGTTGACGCGCACGCCGTCGGGCCCCCACTCCATCGCCAGCACGCGGCAGAGCTGGTTGATGCCGGCCTTGGCGGCGCAGACATGGGCCTGGAGCATCGCGGCGTTGACCGCCTGGCCGGCGGTGATGGCGATCAGCGAGGCGCCGGGCCGGTTGAGGTGCTGGTAGCAGGCGCGGAAGACGTTGAAGGTGCCGTTGAGGTCGATGTCGACGACGGTGCGGAAACCGTTGGCCGACATGCCGAGCGCCGGGGCGACGAAATTGCCGGCGGCGCCCGAGATCACGATGTCGAGCTTGCCGAAGGTGTCGACCGCCTTCTGCAGCGCCTCCTCGACCGACTGGTAGATGCGCACGTCGCAGGAGAGGCCGAGGGCGATGTCGGTGCCGCCGATCTCGCGCGCCGCGCCCTCGGCCTTCTCGGGATTGCGGCCGGCGACCGAGACCTTGGCGCCGAGGCCGGCGAGCCGCTTGGCGATGCCCAGATTGATGCCGCTGGTGCCGCCGGCGATAAAGGCGGTCTTGCCGGCGAACAGATTGGCGCGAAACGGATCCATGAACGCTCTCCCCTGGAGCGGCGCTTGACCGGCCGCTCTCCCGCTGACGGTCTTCGCAAAGCCAGCGCCCGAGCGCAACCGCCCCCCCCTCGCCCGTCACGGCCAAGGCCGGGCGCGGGGAAGCGTCGTCAGACGCCCCCGCTCAGGAAAGGGACCGCGTCCGGCCGGCGATGGCCGGGCTCAGAAGCCGAAGCGCAACATCGCGGTGCCGCCCCAGGATTCGTATTCGCCCTCGCCGATGCCGTCGTAGAAGAGGCCGGCGCCCAGCGTGACACCGTCGGGGCTTTCATAGGTGAACCCCGCATCGACACGGCCGCGCAGGCCCGTTTCTTCGAGACCCGGCGCGTTGGTAAAGGCGGTGGCGGTATTGTCCTGCTCGAACGTCCAGATCAGGTCGAACCCGACATACGGCAAGAGCATGCCGCCGCTTTCCCGCTTGATGGCCCATTCGAAGTCAGGGCCGAAGGTCGCTTCGCCGGTCCTGATCTCGACCGAGGGGATAAAGACGCTCAGGCTGTCGACATAAGCCTCGGTGGTTTCCTTGTACCAGGTCAACTGAGCCGCCGGCCGCACCGTGAGATTGCCGGAGACGAACTCGCCGATCAGGGCGGCCGAAATGAGCTCACGGTCGCTCTCGACGCGATCGGTGTAGGTGCCGAACGGCGAAACGTCGAACGAGGCGCCGCCCCAGGCGGCCCGCGCATCGAGGTAGAGGTTCTGCGAAATACGGGCGGTCAGGTAGGGGCCGGCAAGATAGCCGTGGGAGTCGAGCCTGCCGCCCGCCGTGTCCATGTTCAGCCAGTCGCCCTGGACGCCGACGCCGAGCAGAATGTCGTCGGTCACCAGATAGTCGACGCCGCCATGGACGATCGCGAAGTCGCCGTCCGAGGAAGCCGCCGCGTTGAACTGGGCGAAGACACCTTCAATCCAGATGTCGAAGCGCGGCCCCGAGCGGTCCGACAGGGCCGCCGTGGCGTCGGCCGCCGCGACCGGGGCGAGGCCCGATCCCAGAGCGAGCGATGCTGCGAGCGTGGCCGGCGCCCCGCCGCCGCCCGCGACGGTCGCCTGAGCGCGGCTGGCGCGCAGCCCCGACAGGCTCAGCGCGAAGGTGAAGCGATCGGCGCCGATCTGCATCGCGAAGGGCAGGTTGCCGCCGCCCAGCGACTTGCCGAACGCCGTGATGTCGCCGCCGCCGCCGGAGTTGCCGTTGAGGCGATCGAGGCGGCGCCCGACGTTCGGCGCGTTGGCGACGATCAGCGCGCCGCTGGCCTGGAGGCCTGCGCCGATCGCTTCCTGGGCTTCGTCGCGCGAGGGAAGGCCATTGATGGTGCAGACCGTCGCGACGTCGGAGGCCACGACCAGGCTGGCCGTACCGGCCGCCGTGTTCACCGTGCTGGTCGAAGGCGTGCAGGACGCCGTCGTCAGTCCGATGCCGGCAGGCGTCGTGAAGCTGATCGCGAACGTGCCCGGACGGATCTGGATCACCGGGCTCTGGCCCGAGCCGCCTGTCGTATCGACCGAGAAGTTGAGGACCGGTTCGGCCGAGGTGAAGTTGAAGGTCCCATCAGCCTGCGCGTTGACGACAAACCGCACAGAGCCCGGGGCGGTCTGCGTGACGGTGACCGTGAAGCTGGCCGTCGTCGTGTTGTTCGCCGCGTCCTGCGCCGTATAGGTGACGGTCGTCGTTCCCAGCGGGAAGGCGGCGCCGGAGGCCGGGCCGGCCGTCTGGACGATCGTCGCCCCCGCCTGGTTGTCCGTCACGGTCGGCGGCGTCCAGGTGACGACCCGGGTCGTCGCCGGGAAGTCGATATTGAAGCTCTGGTTCGCCGGCAAATCGACGATGGTCGGCGGCAGGGCGTCGGTGACGGTGACGGTGAAGCTGGCCGTCGCGAAGTTGCCGGCGCTGTCCTCGGCCCGGAAGGCGTTGGTGGTGATGCCCACGGGGAAGGCCGATCCCGGCGGCAGACCGGCCGTCTGAACGACGGTGATGGACTCGCCCGAATTGTCGGTCGCCGTCGGCGCCGTGTAGTTGACGACGCGGGTCGGCTGGCCGGGATCGGTGGGGCCGGCGACATTCGCCGGAACGCCCGCCATGACCGGGGCCTCGTTGTCGGTCACCGTCACGGTGAAGCTGACCTGAGCGGTATTGCCGACGGCGTCGGTGGCCTCGAAGGTGTTGGTGGTGAGGCCGATGGGGAAGGCGGCGCCCGGGGCGAGGCCGGCAATCTGCGCGATCGTGGCGCCCGGGCGGTTGTCGGTGGGCGTCGGCGCCGTGTAGCTGACGACGCGCGTCGGCTGTCCGGGATCAGTCACGCCCGTGATGTTGGCGGGCACGCCGGAGAACCCGGGCGCCGTGCCGTCATAGGTGTAGAGGGCCGTGCCGGTCGCCGTGCCGCCCGGCGTCGTGACGGCGACGTCCACGGTGCCATCGGCACCTGCGGGCGTCGTCGCCTGGATGGTCGTGGCGTTGCTGACCGAGAACGACGCGGACGAGCCGCCAATCGTCACGGATGTCGCGCCGGTGAAGTTCGTGCCGGAAATCGTCACGTTCTGCCCGCCGACGCCGCGCCCCGCATTCGGGGATATGGCGGTCACAGTCGGCGGCGCTGCATCGTCGTTGAGGATCGCGCCGACGCCTTGAGCGTCGGACAATGATGCGCCCGCCGAAAGGTTTGTCAGGCTGACCGTAAAGCTTTCATTTCCCTCGAATGTCGTGTCGCCGGTGATGGGGACATCGATCGTGCGGCTGGTCTGACCGGGGGTGAAGGTCAGCGTGCCGGTGGTTGTCGTGTAGTCGCTGCCGGCGGTCGCGCTGAGGTCGCCGGTTGCGTAGTCGACGGTGACATTCGAGCCGCTCGGGTTGGTCAGCGACACCGTGAACGTCATGTTCGACGAGCCGCTGTTGCCCTCGTTCTGGCTGACGTCGTTGATCGACATCGAAGGCTGGTTGTCGTCGTTCTGGATCGTGCCCAGGCCCTGGCCATCGGTGACGTTGGCTCCAACGACGTTGGTGATGTTGAGGAAGAAGGTCTCGTCGCCTTCGAAGGCGGTGTCGCCGGAAACGGGAACTGTAATGGTCGTGGAACTGGACCCTGACCCGATCGACGTGCTTCCCGTGGCCGTGGTAAAGTCCGACCCGGCGGTCGCGGTGCCGTCAGCAGTCGCATAGTCGAATGTCACGCCGCCCGCCCCGGCCGGCTGGTCCAGCGACACCGTGAAGACGAAATTCGTCGTCCCGCTATTGCCCTCGCTCAGCGACACGTCGCTGATCGAGAGGCCGGGGGTTCCCGACAGATAGGTGAAGCCGTTCGACAGCGAGCCGTTGCCGTTGGGGTGCTGGACCGTGACGGTCTTGGC
The DNA here is from genome assembly GCA_016792565.1 of Alphaproteobacteria bacterium. GTDB lineage: Bacteria > Pseudomonadota > Alphaproteobacteria > Micropepsales > Micropepsaceae > JADZAI01. Next base: position 4,227 of record JAEUMK010000063.1, on the reverse strand, counting down.
GCCGGCCGTGCGGGCCGGTGTGACGCCTGTGATGGTGGTGTTGTTGACGACAACGAAGCTGGTGACCGCCGCGCCGCCGATGGTGGCGCCGGTCGCGCCGGTGAAGCCCGATCCGGAGATCGAGACCGCCGTACCGCCGGCGATCGGACCGCTGTTCGGCGTGATCGACGACACGGTCGGCGGCGGCGGCGGGACGTAGGGGGTGAAGATGTTGCTCCCGCCGACAGTGCCGCCGCGCGGGCCGCCATTGGTCGACAGGTTGTAAGAGCCGGCAGCGAGCTGATTGATGCCGCCAAGGCCGATGTCGGTGTTGTCGACTGCGTGATCGGCCGTGCAGGTGGTGGTGCCGTTCACCGCGAGCGGCAGGCCCACGCACTGGATGTTGGTGACCGGCGCATTCATGGTCAGCGACGTCAGGCCGGTGACGATCGCGTTCTCGCCCGAGATCGTGAACGTGTAGGTGATGATCTCACCCAGCGCGGAAACCTGGGTCTTGTTGGCGCTGGTCAGCGATACGCCTGCAGCCGCCGGCAGCGTGAAGGCGGCGAGGCCAATGGCGGCAGCCGCGAGTTGCGACCAGCGACGGGCGCGCGCGCCGAATGCACCGAGCATCTTGTCCCCCAAGAAAGCAGATACCGGAGACCGAGAGGCCCGGATTCGGCTGCACCCTAGCCGGGTCCGCAGGCGCGCGAGATGGCCATTTCAGCGACAATTCGACGCTACCGCAGGGGCGCCGCGCGAGGTCCGCCAAGCCGCCGCCCCGGCGCTGCCGGGGCCTGCGCCGCCGTCACGAAGCTGCAAGCGGCACACCGGCGACGGCCGCGCCAGGCGATGCCCCGCCATACTGGCGCAAACGCGAGCGAAGCGGCTATAGGCTCGCCATGCCCGAACGCGTCTATGTCCTCTCGCTCTCCTGTCCCGGCCGCCCCGGCATCGTCGCGGCGGTTTCGGCCGGCCTGTTCGAGACCGGCTGCGATATCCTGGAGGCCCAGCAATTCGACGACGCCGGAACCGGGCGCTTCTTCATGCGCATCCAGTTCGCGCTCGGCGAGGGCCGCTCCATCGGGGCGGTCGAAACGGCCCTCGGCGCGGTCGCGGCGCGCTTCGCCTTCGACTGGCGCCTGAGGCGGCGCGGCGAGCGGCAGCGCGTGCTGATCCTCGCCTCGAAGCAGGATCACTGCCTGGCCGACCTGCTCTATCGCTGGCGCACGGGCGAACTTGAGATGGATGTCGCGGGGATCGTCTCCAACCATCCGCGCGAGACCTATACCCATCTCGATTTCCACGGGATCCCGTTCAGCCACCTGCCCGTCGCGCCGGGCGCGAAGGCGGCGCAGGAGGCCGAAATCTGGCGCATCGTGCAGGAGACGGGCGCCGACCTCGTCGTGCTGGCGCGCTACATGCAGATCCTCTCCAACGACCTCGCCGCCAAGCTGAGCGGGCGCTGCATCAACATCCACCATTCCTTCCTGCCGGGGTTCAAGGGCGCCAAGCCCTATCACCAGGCCCATGCGCGCGGCGTGAAGCTGATCGGCGCGACGGCGCACTACGTCACCGCCGATCTGGACGAGGGTCCGATCATCGAGCAGGACGTGGAGCGCATCGCCCATCACGACACGCCCGAGACGCTGATCCGCAAGGGCCGCGACATCGAGCGGCGCGTGCTGGCGCGGGCGATCGCCTGGCATCTGGATTCGCGCGTGCTGATCGACGGCGCGAAGACCGTGGTGTTCCGCGACTAAGCGCCGCCGCCCCCAGGGAGCGGCGGCGCCGGCACGCGGCGCGGTTCAGCCGCGGCCGCTGGTCGGGATCTTGTTGAAGGGCACATCCTTGTCGACGCGGATGTCGGCGGGCAGGCCCAGCACCCGTTCGGCAATGATGTTGCGCAGGATCTCGTCCGAGCCGCCCTCGATGCGGGTGGCCGGCGAGCGGGCGAGCATCGCCTGGAAGCGCGCGCCGAAGGCCGCAAGCTCGGGGTCGGCGATGGCCCCGCCCTCGGCCTGGAGGTCGAGCGCGAACATCGCGATCTCCTGCATCATCGAACCGGCGACCAGCTTGCCGATCGAGTTCTCGGGGCCGGGATTCTCGCCCTTGGAGATCGCCGACTGGGCCCGCATGCCGGTGTAGCGCAGGCCGCTGGTCTTCACCGCCCAGTCGGCGAGCCTGGAGCGCACCGCGCGGTCGTCGATGGCGAGGCCGGCCTCGGTCTCGATGCGGGTGCAGAACTCGAACAGCTCGGAGAAGCCGGTCGCCATCGAGCCGCCGATCGCCAGGCGCTCGTTCATCAGCGTGGTCAGCGAGACCTTCCAGCCGTCGCCCACCGCGCCGAGGCGCTGGCTGTCGGGGACGCGCAGGTCGGTGAAATAGACCTCGTTGAACTCCGACGCCCCGTTCGCCTGCTTGATCGGCCTGACCTCGACGCCCGGCGACTTCATGTCGATCCAGAACATGGTGAGGCCCTTGTGCTTGGGCACGGTCGGGTCGGTGCGGGTGATCAGCAGGCCGTAGTCGGAATGCTGGGCGCCCGAGGTCCAGATTTTCTGGCCGTTGATGACCCAGCCGTCGCCGTCCTTCTCGGCCCGCGTCCGCAGGCCGGCAAGATCGGAGCCGCCGGCCGGCTCGGAGAAGAGCTGGCACCAGATGTTCTCGCCCGAGGCGAGCGGCGGCAGCAGGCGGCGCTTGGTCGCTTCGTCGGCATAGGCCATGACGGTCGGGCCGCACATGCCGTGGCCGATGATGAAGACGCCCGAGAGCTTGCCGTAGACACCTTCCTCCTGGCCCCAGATGACGCGCTCGATGGGCGTCGCGCCGCGGCCGCCATAGTCCCGCGGCCAGTGCAGGCAGGCCCAGCCGGCGTCGAACTTCTTCTTCTGCCAGGCCTTGCTGGCCTCCAGCGAGGTCGCCCGGTTGCGGGCCGAGGAGCCGAAACCCAGGGCCGCCAGGTCGTCGTGCAGGTCGTGCGGGGCGTTGGCCGCGATCCAGGCGCGGGCCTCGGCGCGGAAGGCCGCTTCCTGCGGCGTGTCGTCGAAATTCATCGGTTCAATCCTTCCGTCAGGCGGCGCGGTTCGAGGCGCGCAGGCGATCGATCAGCTTGTCTTCCCACTGCGACTGCGAGCCCAGCGTCAGGGCGAGCAGGTTCGAGCGCTTGTAGAAGAGGTGGCAGTCGAACGCCCAGGTGAAGCCCATGCCGCCATGGACCTGGGTGTTGTTCTTGGCGCAGTGCTGGAACGCCTTGGTCGCGCTGACGCGCGCCGCGGCGGCCGATTGCGGCAGCTCGGCCGAGCCGGTGGAGAGCGCCCAGGCGGCGTAGAGCGCGTTGGAGCGGGCCAGCGTCGCCGAGACATACATGTCGGCGAGGATGTGCTTGATCGCCTGGAACGAGCCGATCGGGCGGCCGAACGCCATGCGCTCCAGGGCATAGTCGCGGGCCATCTCCAGCGCCCGGTCGGCGCCGCCGATCTGTTCGAAGGCGGTGAGCACGGCGGCGGTGTCGAAGACGCGCGAGACGGTCGCCCACGCCTCGCCCTGCGCGCCGAGCCGTTCGGCCGGGGCGTCGGCGAAGTCGATGCGGACCTGCGGCCTGGTGGGATCGATGGTGGCGAGGGGGGTGCGCGTGACGCCCCTGGCCTTGAGATCGACGATGAAGAGCGAGAGGCCGCGTTCGCCGGGACCGGCGTCGCGGGCCGCGACGATTGCGATGTCGGCGATGGCGCCGTCGAGCACCGGCGACTTGGCGCCGTTGAGCGTCGCGCCGCCGGCGAGCTGGATGCGGTTCGGCGTCACCGGGCCCGGTCCTTCGGCGAGCGCGAAGGTGCCGATCAGGCTGCCGGCCGCGAGCCGGGGCAGATAGTTCTTCTTCTGCTCCTCGCTGCCGGCCTGGAGGATGAACTCCGCCGCCAGCATGATCGAGGACGCGAACGGCACGGCGGCGAGCGCCCGGCCCAGTTCCTCGGCGACGACGCAGAGTTCGAGATAGCCGCCGCCGGCCCCGCCATATTCCTCAGGCAGGCCGGCGCCGAGGACGCCGAGCTCGGCGAGCCCCTTCCACACGGCCTCGCTGTAGGGCGCCTCGCCCTCCAGCACCTTGCGCACCTCGGCCGTCGGCGAGGCCTTGGCGAGATAGCGCCTGAGCTCGTCGCGCAGGCTCTTTTGTTCGTCCGAAAAGTCGAAGTCCATTCCCTACCCCATGGCGTCAATGCGTTATGGGCCAAGTCGTGCCAGCCGCGG
>JAEUMK010000058.1 GCA_016792565.1 Alphaproteobacteria bacterium | reverse complement strand
CGGCAGTCTTAGAAAGTCTCGTTGTCGTTGCTGTCGTCGTCGTCATCATCGGAGACGGCGATGATGATGCCGATGGCGATGGCCGCCGCGAGGGCGATCAGCCACCAGTTCTGGCTGGACGAGGCTTCCTGAACCGTCGCGGCCGGGGCCGGGCCGGCCGGCTCAAGCGGAGCCGGAGCGGGCGCGGGCTCGATCGGCGTGCCCTGGCCGTTCGCGAAGGCGGCGGTGCTGAGCGAGGCGGCAAGCGCCGTCGCGGTGACAAGAGAGACGATACGCTTCACGAGACAATCCTCCTAGATACGATGACCCCGCCCCGGGCGAGGGAGCCCCAAAAAACTCGATTCGCTTCTACGGGAGTCGCAATTGCCTGACAATGCCGGTCGCACGCGATGATCCGATCACCGATGCAAAAAAGGGACGCCCGAGGGCGTCCCTTTTTCTGCAGAAATTCGGCAGTCTTAGAAAGTCTCGTTGTCGTTGCTGTCGTCGTCGTCATCATCGGAGACGGCGATGATGATGCCGATGGCGATGGCCGCCGCGAGGGCGATCAGCCACCAGTTCTGGCTGGACGAGGCTTCCTGCACCGTCGCGGCCGGAGCGGGGCCTGCCGGCTCAAGCGGGGCCGGAGCGGGCGCGGGCTCGATCGGCGTGCCCTGGCCGTTCGCGAAGGCGGCGGTGCTGAGCGAGGCGGCAAGCGCCGTCGCGGTGACGAGGGAAACAAGACGCTTCACGTGGAAGTCCTCCAAGTTGCAATGACCCCGCCGTGGGCGAGGGAGCCCCAAAAACTCAAGGTTAACTTACGATAGTCACTCGATGCGGGCAATCACGCAATAATAGCCCACGATACCAAGAAAAAGGGGGCGCCAACCGGCGCCCCCCAATTCTGCAGACCCGCGAAAACTCAGTTCACGGACTGGACGTCGTTGCTGTCGTCGTCATCGTCGTCGGAGACGGCGATGATGATGCCGATGGCAATGGCCGCCGCGAGGGCGATCAGCCACCAGTTCTGGCTGGACGAGGCTTCCTGAACCGTCGCGGCCGGGGCCGGGCCGGCCGGCTCGAGCGGGGCCGGAGCGGGCGCGGGCTCGATCGGCGTGCCCTGACCGTTCGCGAACGCCGCGGTCGTCATCGTGGTGGCGAGAGCTGCCGCAGTGGCGAGCGAAAGGAAACGCTTCATAAGATTGATCCTCCAAAGAACGATTTCTTCTAGGTACGGGGCGGATTCGCGTCAACGCGTTCGTGCTGCGTCGCGGCAGAAATTCACCGAAACGGCATTTCGTGCCGTCATCTGTTGCCGAAAAGCCGCAGAAACTGTGTCGTTTCCTGACATTTCGGAGACGGCGTCATGGTGAGCCCAGATGGATTCGAACCATCGGCCCCCTGATTAAAAGTCAGATGCTCTACCGCTGAGCTATGGGCCCACGCGAGCGTGCTTATACGAATTCGCCGCCAAGCCTAAGCGAAAATGCGCGTCCCGTCAGCCGGACGGCGCCTCGCCCTCGCCGCCCGTCGCCGCGTGAAAGGCTGCCCGGAAAGCAGCGAATGTCCCGCCTGCGACGGCGCCGCGCAGCCCCTCCATGAGGTCTTGATAGTATTGGAGGTTGTGCCAGGTCAGCAGCATCGCGCCGAGGATCTCGCCGCTGCGGATCAGGTGATGCAGATAGGCGCGGCTGAAGCGCGTGCAGGCCGGGCACCCGCAGGCCGGATCGAGCGGCGACGGATCGTCGGCGTGGCGGGCGTTCTTGAGATTGAGCGTCCCCGTCCGCACGAAGGCCTGTCCGTTGCGGCCCGAGCGCGTCGGCAGCACGCAGTCGAACATGTCGACCCCGCGCGCCACCGCCTCAACCAGATCGCGCGGCTTGCCGACGCCCATCAGATAGCGCGGCCTCTGCCGGGGAAGCGCGGGCGTCGTCTCGGCGAGCGTGGCGATCATCGCCTCGTGCCCCTCGCCCACCGCGAGTCCGCCGATGGCGTAGCCGTCGAAGCCGATCTCGATCAGCTCAGCCGCCGAGCGGCGTCGCAGCACCGGGTTGGTGCCGCCCTGGACGATGCCGAACAATGCCCGGCCCTGCCCGGCCTGATCGCCGAACGCCGCCTTGGACCGCTTCGCCCAGCGCGTGGAAAGCGCGAGAGCCTTCTCCACCACGGCATCGCTCGCCGGCAGGGCGACACACTCGTCGAGCACCATTTGGATGTCCGACCCGAGCAGGCGCTGGATCTCGATCGATCGTTCCGGCGTCAGGCGATGCTCCGAGCCGTCGATATGGCTGCGGAAGACGACACCCTCCTCGCTCATCTTCCTGAGAGCGCTCAGCGACATGACCTGGAAGCCGCCCGAATCGGTAAGGATCGGCCGGCTCCAGTCCATGAAGCGGTGCAGCCCGCCGAGCCGGTCGATCCGCTCCGCGCCCGGCCGCAGCATCAGATGATAGGTATTGCCGAGGATGACGTCGGCGCCGGTCGCGCGTACGCTCTCCGGCATCATCGCCTTGACAGTCGCCGCCGTCCCGACCGGCATGAAGGCGGGCGTACGAATCTCGCCGCGCGGCAGGCGCACGAGCCCCGTACGGGCGTCGCCGTCGGTGGCGTGGATCTCGAACTCAAGCGCGCTCATGGGGCTCCGGCAGGATGAGGCAGGCGTCGCCGTAGGAGTAGAACCTGTAATCCGAGGCGATCGCGTGCGCATAGGCCGCCCGCATCGTATCGATCCCCGCGAGCGCCGACACCAGCATGAAGAGGGTCGAGCGCGGCAGGTGGAAATTGGTCAGCAGCGCGTCGACGGCACGGAAGCGATAGCCGGGCGTGATGAAGATGTCGGTCTCGGCGGCGAACGGGTGCATCTGCCCGTCCGGAGCCGCCGCGCTCTCCAGCAAGCGCAGCGAGGTCGTGCCGACAGCCACAATGCGGCCCCCGCCGGAGCGCCTGGCGTTGAGACGCCCGGCCGTCTCCGCATCGATGCGGCCGAACTCAGCATGCATCCGGTGGTCGGCCGTGTCCTCGACCTTGACCGGCAGGAAGGTGCCCGCGCCGACATGCAACGTCACCGTTTCCCGGCCGACGCCGCGCGCATCCAGCGCCGCGAGCAGGTCCGGCGTGAAGTGCAGGCCGGCGGTCGGCGCGGCGACCGAGCCGTCATGGGCGGCGAGCAGCGTCTGGTAGTCGGTGCGATCGCGCTCGTCAGGCGGTCGCTTGGCGGCGATATAGGGCGGCAGCGGCATCGTGCCGTGTGCAGCGATGGCCGCGTCGAGCGCCGCGCCCTCCAGTTCGAAAGCGAGCAGCGCCTCGCCGTCCGCCAGCTTCTCGGCGACCAGACAGCCCAGTTCGCCGTTGAGCGTCAGCCGGTCGCCCGCTTCGATCTTCTTCGCGCCCCTGACGAAGGCGAGCCAGGTATTCGGCCCTACCCGCTTGTGCAGGTTGATGCCGACCTTGGGCCCGAACAGCGGCTGCGGCCGCTCGAGCGGCGAGCTGGCGCGCGGTGCCCGGACGCCCGCAAAGGCGGCCGCCAGAACACGGGTGTCGTTGAACACCAGCGTGTCGCCGGCTCGCAGCAGCGCGGGGAGATCGCCGATCCGGCAGTCTTCCAGCCCCCGCCCGGGCCGGACCACGAGCAGCCGCGCGCTCTCGCGCGGCTCCGCGGGGCGGAGCGCGATCAGCCGCTCGGGCAGGTCGAAGTCGAAATCGGAGACGCGCATGGCTGAATTCAGATAGGCCGGTCCGGGGCCGGCGCATAGAGGAAGGGCGCGGATCGCTCCGCGCCCTCGCCCTTTGTCGATGCGATCGGGCCTTAGTTGTGCGCCAGGACGGCGAGCAGCAGCAGGGCCACGATGTTGGTGATCTTGATCATCGGGTTGACCGCAGGACCGGCGGTGTCCTTGTAGGGATCGCCGACCGTGTCGCCCGTGACCGACGCCTTGTGGGCGTCAGAGCCCTTGACATGCTTGACGCCGTCCTTGTCCACGAAACCGTCCTCGAACGACTTCTTGGCGTTGTCCCAGGCGCCGCCGCCCGAGGTCATCGAGATGGCGACGAAGATGCCCGTGACGATGACGCCCAGCAGCATCGCGCCGACGGCTTCCAGCGCCTCGACCTTGCCGCCGATGTAGTAGACGGCGACGAACAGGACGATCGGCGACAGCACCGGCAGCAACGAGGGGACGATCATCTCGCGGATCGCCGCCTTGGTCAGCATGTCCACCGCGCGGCCGTAGTTCGGCTTGGACGTGCCGGCCATGATGCCCTTGTCCTCGCGGAACTGGCGGCGGACTTCCTCGACCACCGCCTGCGCTGCGCGGCCGACGGCCGTCATGCCCATACCCGCGAACAGGTAGGGCAGGAGGCCGCCGATGAGCAGGCCGACGACGACCCAGGGGCTCGACAGCGAGAAGCTGAGCGCGCCGATGCCGTCGAAGAACGAGCCTTCCTTCGCGTTGGCGGCGAAGTACTGCAGGTCCGACGTATAGGCCGCGAACAGCACCAGCGCGCCGAGACCAGCCGAACCGATGGCGTAGCCCTTGGTGACTGCCTTGGTGGTGTTGCCGACCGCGTCGAGGGCGTCCGTCGTGTGGCGGACTTCCTTGTCGAGGCCCGCCATCTCGGCGATGCCGCCGGCGTTGTCGGTGACAGGACCGAAGGCGTCGAGCGCGACGATCATACCCGCCAGCGCCAGCATCGTGGCGACCGCGATGGCGATGCCGAAGAGGCCGGCCAGCAGGAAGCACGAGATGATGCCGCCGACGATGATGAGGGCCGGAAGCGCGGTCGACTCCATCGAGACCGCAAGGCCCTGGATGACGTTCGTGCCGTGCCCGGTGACCGAGGCCTGGGCGATCGAGACAACGGGGCGCTTGCCAGTCCCGGTGTAGTACTCCGTCACCACGACGATGAGCGCCGTCACGACGAGGCCGATCACGCCGCAGACGAACAGCGTCAGGCCGCTGAACGAGTAGGTCACGCCGCCGACCGCATAGGAGTTGACGCCGTCGAACCCGCCGAGGCCCGGTAGGAAGGCGATGACCAGCGCCAGAGCGCCGATCGACAGGACGCCGGTGGCGATGAGGCCCTTGTAGAGGGCGCCCATGATGTTCTTCGACGCGCCGAGGCGGACGAAGAAGGTGCCTGCGATCGAGGTCAGGATGCAGACGCCGCCGATGGCGAGCGGCAGCAGCATCATTGGCATCAGCGCCGGGGTGCCGGCGAAGAAGATGGTGGCGAGCACCATCGTTGCGACCGCGGTCACCGCATAGGTCTCGAACAGGTCGGCGGCCATGCCGGCGCAGTCGCCCACGTTGTCGCCCACGTTGTCGGCGATCGTGGCGGGGTTGCGCGGGTCATCTTCGGGAATACCCGCTTCGACCTTGCCCACCATGTCGCCGCCCACGTCGGCGCCCTTGGTGAAGATGCCGCCGCCCAGACGTGCGAAGATCGAGATCAGCGACGCGCCGAAGCCGAGCGCCACCAGCGCGTCGACGACAACGCGGTCGCCGGGCGCGAAGCCGAGCGGACCGGTCAGGACGTAGAAATAGACGGTGACGCCGAGCAGCGCGAGGCCGGCCACCAGCATGCCGGTGATCGCGCCGGCCTTGAAGGCCGTCGAGAGGCCCTGGGCAAGACCCAGGCGCGAGGCTTCGGCGGTGCGGACATTGGCGCGCACCGATACGAGCATGCCGACATAGCCGGCGATGCCCGACAGGACCGCGCCGATGATGAAGCCGATGGCCACCCAGTGGCCGAGCAGCACGCCGACCAGAACGGCGACAGCCGTGCCCACGATGGCGATGGTCGTGTACTGGCGGTTCAGATAGGCGTTGGCGCCTTCCTGAATCGCCGCGGCGATTTCCTGCATGCGGGCATTGCCCGCGCTTTGGGCCATGATCGACGTCGTCGCCCACAGGCCATACAGGATCGACGCGACGCCGCATCCGATGATGGCCCACAATACCATTGTTGTATCCACGGCTGACCTCTCGATTGAATGTCGAAGGTCGGACTTGGCCGGTTGCAGGCGCAATCCCTGTTGCGCACCCCAAAAGCCGCTTCCATCCGAGCGCCAGCAGGAAAGCCCCTCCCGGCCGCGTCTGCGGCCAGCCCCCCGCTGAGAAGCGGGCGGCTTATGCCAAATGCCGGCGGTGAAGGCAACGTCGGGCTGACAGGACCCGGAAATCCGGCCCTAGTGGGTCGCTGGAGCCGCCGCGGCGGGCGCCGAGGCAGGTTCCTCGGGCGGCGGCGGATTGACGTTGGGATCGTCGGTCTGGATCGTGTCGCGGAAGCTGATCGTCTCGAACGCTCCCGCCCCCATGATGGATTCGGCCGCAACCAGCAGGCGCTTCTTCAGACTGTCGCCGTCGATCGCCGCCGGATCGCCGTTGAGGGCGATCGACTCGCGGTGGGTCTCCCGCAGCATCGCATCCACGATATAGGGAACCTTGTCGCGCGCCTTGTCGGCGGTCGAGCCGTCCTTCGCCTTCAGCAGGACCCGCATATAGGCGTAGTGATAGAGGCGGCCGTTCACCGTCACCGGTGCGACAAGCATCGGCATTTCGAGGACATTGGGATCGGCAGCTGCGGGGTCCGTCGCGGCGTTTGCCGCGCCCTTGTCTTCCCCCTCGGCCTCGCCGCCGCCGCCCGAGGCCAGCGCAGGCGACGTGGAGAGGAGGATCGCAAGGGCGAGGATGGCAGGACGCATGGGGCCAATCTGCGCGCCAACCCTTTAAGTCCGGGTTAGCGGGCGAAGTGATCGAATCCCCCGGGGCCGGCCTCGATGACCTCACCGCCGGCGCCCAGCACGCGGACCCCTGCCCCGCGCTCGACGCGGCCGATCACCGATACGGGCACACCCGCCCGATGCGCCGTGGCCTTGAGGGCCCCCAGGCGTGCCTTGGTCACCGTGAAGGCGATCTCGTAGTCGTCGCCTGCCGTCAGGGCGCGGCCGAGGGCGGACGGATCCGCCCGTACGATGGCCCGCCCGGCCGGCGACAGCGGCACGGCGCCGGCTTCGATCGTCAGTCTCGTGCCCGACTGCCGCGCGATGTGGCCGAGGTCCTGCACCAGCCCGTCCGAGACGTCGAGCGCGGCTCCGGCGACGTTCCGCAGCAGCGGACCCAGGGTGGTGCGCGGCCGTGGCAGCCGGTAGCGATCGATCAGAAATCGACGCTGGGCGGCAGCGAGACCCTCATGCGCATGGCCCAGTTCGGCGAGGCCGAAGCCGCCATCGCCGATCGTCCCGCTGACGCAAACGAGATCTCCGGCCCGCGCCCCGGACCGGCGCAGCATGCGCCGCCCCGGCACCTCGCCGATCATCGTCACGCTGAAGCTGGCCGGGCCTGGCGTCGCAACCGTGTCGCCGCCCAGCAGGACAATGCCGAAGCGCTTCTGGTCGGTCCTGAGCCCCCTTGCGAAGGCAGCGATCCAGCCCGGCGCAACGTCCTGCGGGAACGCCGCCGTCAGCAGATAGCCGCGCGGCGTCGCGCCCTTGGCCGCAAGGTCCGACAGGTTCACCCGCAGAAGCTTGCGGGCGATCAGATCCGGCGGATCGTCGGGCAGGAAGTGCACCCCGGCAACGATGGCATCGGCGGTCATCACCAGCCCGCGCCCCTTGCGCGGCAGCAGCATCGCGGCATCGTCGGTCAGCCCGAAGGCCAGCGGCGCGCCGCGGCTGAGCGGCGCGAAATAGCGCGCGATAATCTCGAACTCGCCGGCGCCGGGCACCCGGCCGCTCACCGCGGCGCGGCGGCGAACTCGTCCGGCCGCACGCGGCGGGCGAGCGTGTTGAGCACGCCATTGGCGAACTTGACCTCGTCGCTGCCGAAGAAGGCGTCGGCGACGCGGATATACTCGTCCAGCACGACCCGTGCCGGCACGTCGGGCCGCGCCACCAGTTCATAGGCCGCAGCGCGAAACAGGGCTCGCAGCGTGGCGTCGATGCGCTCCAGCGGCCAGCCCGCCGACAATGCGCCGGCCAGCGCGCGGTCGATCTCCACCTGGCGCGCCACCACGCCGTTGACGATGTCGGCGAAAAGCTTCTCGTCGGCGTCGGCGAGCGTCTCGCCCTGGGCCGCATCCTGTTCGAAGCCGAGCCGGTGCGAGCGGAACTCCGAGACCACGTCGCCGGCGTCTTCGCCGCCGAACTCCATCTGGTAGAGCGCCTGCGCCGCGGCGAGCCGGGCGCGGCTGCGCGTGATGCGCGGCTTGCTCATGCCTCAAGGCCCAGCTGGCGGCGCCAGGCGATCATCGCGAGCGCCGCCGCCGCCGCGCCGCCGCCCTTGTCGAGCTTTTCGGCGCTCGCCCGTTCCCAGGCCTGCTCTTCGTCCTCGACGGTCAGAATGCCGTTGCCGACGGCGATGCCCTCCAGCGTCAGGGTCATGATGCCCCGCGCCGACTCATTCGAGACGATTTCGTAGTGGGTGGTCTCGCCTCGGATCACGCAGCCGAGCGCGACATAGCCGTCGAAGGGACGCTTCAGCGTCTCCTCGTCCGAGGCCTCGACGGCCATGCGGATGGCATAGGGGATTTCGAGCGCTCCCGGCACGGCGACGCGCTCATAGGTCGCGCCGGCCTGATCCAGCGCCATCCGGGCGCCCTCGAACAGGGCGTCGGAGATGTCGTCGTAGAAGCGCGCCTCGACGATGAGAAGATGCGGTCTGGCGGCCATCCTACGACCCTTCCCTGGGAATGTTCCGATAGCCGGTAACCGTCAGACCATAGCCGTCGAGGCCGACGATCGTCTTGCCCTGCGAGCGGGTCATCAGCTCCATCTCCGTGATGCCGAGATCGAGCAGGATCTGAGCCCCGACGCCATACTCCTTGAGCAGCCCGTTGCGCTGCGCCTCCACGTCCTCGTAGCCGCGCAGGTATTCCGAGATGGCGGTGTCCTTGGTGTCGCGGATCAGCACGATCACGCCGCGGCCGTCCTTGCCGATCTCGCGCATCGACTGGCGCAGCAGGTCGTTGCGGCCGCCCTTCGCGGCGAAGAGATCGTCGAACACATTGAGCGCATGCATCCGCACCGGCACCGGGCCGGGCGCCGAGACGTCGCCCTTCACCAGCGCGATATGCTCGGCGTATTCGAGCGTGTTCACATAGAGATACAGCTTGAAGGTACCGCCATACTCGCTCTCGATCTCGGTCTCGATCTCGCGCTTGATGGGGTGGTCGTACTTGCGGCGATAGGCGATGAGGTCGGCGATCGTGCCGATCTTCAGCCCATGCAGCTGGGCGAAGGGCACGAGGTCCGGCAGGCGGGCCATCGTGCCGTCGTCGTTCATGATCTCGCAGATGACGCCCGCCGGGTAGAGGCCGGCCAGGCGCGAAATATCGACCGCCGCCTCGGTGTGGCCGGTGCGCACGAGAACGCCGCCGGTGCGAGCGACCAGCGGGAAGACGTGGCCAGGCGAAACCAGGTCGCCCGCACCTTTGGTGGCATCGATGGCAACCGAAATGGTATGGGCGCGGTCATGCGCCGAAATGCCGGTCGAGATGCCTTCCTTGGCCTCGATCGATACCGTGAAGGCGGTGCCGTGGCGGGTTCGGTTGTCCATCGCCATCGGGTTGAGGTTCAGCTTCTCGGCCCGCTCTCCGTTCAGCGCCAGACAGATGAGTCCGCGGCCGAACTTCGCCATGAAGTTGATCGCCTGCGGCGTCGCCATCTGGGCCGGAATGATGAGGTCGCCCTCATTCTCCCGATCCTCGGCATCGACCAGGATGAACATGCGCCCGTTGCGGGCGTCCTCGATGACGTCTTCGATCGAGGAGATGTAGTCGGTGTATTCGTTCATGGCGGCGCGCGCCTTCAATTCGCGGTTCTGATGCGTTCCACGTAGCGCGCCAGCGCGTCGATCTCCAGATTGATGCGCTGCCCCTGCGTCATCTGCCCGAAGGTCGTCTCCGTGAAGGTGTGGGGAATGATGTTGACCCCGAACGTCTCGCCCTCGACCTCGTTGACGGTCAGCGAGACGCCGTCGATGGCGATGGAGCCCTTGTGGGCGATGTAGCGCATGAGCTCTGACGGCGCCTCGAAGCTGAAGCGCCAGGACTGGCCCTCGGGCCGTATGGAGCGCACCGTGCCGACGCCGTCGACATGGCCGCTGACGATGTGGCCGCCCAGTTCGTCGCCGACCCGCAGCGCCCGCTCCAGGTTGACCGGCGTGCCGACGGACCAGTCGCCGATCGTCGTCTTGGACAGCGTTTCCGCCGAGGCCTCGACGGCGAACCAGCCCTGCCCCTCGGTGACGCCGCGCCGCACGACCGTGAGGCATGGGCCGGAGCAGGCGATGGAGGCGCCGATGGCGATCCGCGCCACGTCATAGGACGTGTCGATTTCGATGAGCGTGTCGCCGGGCTTCGAGATCGCCCGCACGCGGCCCTTGTCCGTGATGATACCGGTGAACATGCGCGTTCTTCTACGCGTGCGCCGCCCAGGTTTCCAGAACGTCTTCGCCGACCCGCTCGACACGGGCAAGGTCGAAGCGCGGCGCGGTCTCCGGGCCGTCGACCCCCATGGCGGCGATCGAGGCGAGGCCGTCGCCGCCCATCACGAGGCCTGACCGGAAGGCCGCGATCCGGTCGATCAGACCGGCCCGCACCAACGCCCCGGCGATCCGTCCGCCGCCTTCGACCAGCACGCGCGTCAGGCCGCGTTCGCCGAGCGCCGCAGCGGCATGGGCGAGATCGAGTTCGCCGGTCGCCGTCACCGGCACCGCAACGATCTCGGCCCCGAGATCGCGGAACGCGGCCGCCCTGCCCCGGTCGGCGTCGGGGCGGGCGAGCAGCCAGAGCGGCTGCGTCCGGGCCGTGCGCGCCAGCCGCGAGGTCAGCGGCAATCTGAGGCGTGCGTCGGCGACGATGCGCACGGGCCTGCGATCCTCGAGCCCCGGCAGCCGGACATCGAGCAAGGGGTCGTCGGCGATGGCCGTTCCGATGCCGGCGAGGACCGCGTCGTTCTGCGCGCGCAGGAGATGCCCGCAGGCCCGCGCCGCCTCGCCCGTGATCCAGCGGCTGGCTCCGGAATGGGATGCGATCCGGCCGTCCAGCGTCATCGCCGTCTTCAGCGTGAATAGGGGGCGGCCTTTGAGAATGCGGCTGAGGAACCCCGCGGTCACCTCGGTCGCCTCGGCGCTGCGCACGCCGGTCGTCACCGCGATGCCGGCGGCGGAAAGACGACCGAAGCCCTCTCCCGAGGTGCGCGGGTCGGGATCCTCTATCGCGGCCACGACGCGCGCCACGCCGGCGTCAATCAGCGCATCTGCGCAGGGCGGCGTCCTGCCGTGGTGGGCACAGGGTTCAAGCGTGACATAGGCCGTGCCGCCCTTGGCGCGCAGGCCGGCCTGTTTCAGAGCCTCGGTTTCGGCATGCGGGCGGCCCGAGGGCTGCGTCCAGCCTCGCCCCGCGACGCGTCCCGCCGCATCCGTGACGACGCAGCCCACGGCGGGGTTTGGCCATGTCCGGCCGAGACCGCGGCGCGCCAGCAGCAGCGCCGCCGCCATATGGCGGGCGTCACTCGTCGCGGCGTCCGTCACCGCCGCCCCGTCCGTATTGCTGATCGACGAACTTCTCGAAGTCGTTCACTTCGCGGAAATTGCGATAGACCGAGGCGAAGCGGACATAGGCGACGGGATCGAGGGTCTTGAGGCCCTCCATCACCAGCGCGCCGATCTCCTTGGAGTCGATGTCCGTCTCGCCCATGCTTTCCAGGCGGCGCACGATCGAGGAGACCAGCCGCTCGACGCGCTCCGGCTCGACGGGGCGCTTGCGCACCGCCTTCTCGATGGAGCGGAACAGCTTGTCGCGGTCGAAAGCCTCGCGCTTGCCGTGCTTCTTGACCACCGTCAGCTCGCGCAGCTGTACGCGCTCGAAAGTGGTGAAGCGCGCATTGCAGGCCGGGCAGAACCGGCGGCGGCGGATCGCCGTGTTGTCCTCGGTGGGACGGCTGTCCTTGACCTGGGTTTCTTCCGAGCCGCAGAAGGGACAGCGCATGGAAACGTCCTAGCCGTAGATGGGGAAGCGGGCGCAGAGATCGAGCGCCCGGGCGCGGACCCGGTCCTCGACCAGCGTGTTGCCCTCGGGGCTGTTGGCGTTGAGGCCGTCGAGTACCTCGACGATCATCTCGCCGATCTGCTTGAACTCGGCGACGCCGAAGCCGCGGGTCGTTCCGGCGGGCGAGCCGAGCCGGATGCCCGAGGTGAGCGCCGGCTTCTCCGGATCGAACGGGATGCCGTTCTTGTTGGCAGTGATGTGGGCGCGCTCCAGCGCATGCTCGGCAACCTTGCCGGTCACCTTCTTCGGCCTCAGATCCACCAGCATGAGATGCGTGTCGGTGCCGCCCGAGACGATGTCGAGGCCACCCGCCTTCAGCGTCGCGGCCAGCGCCCTGGCGTTTTCGACGACGCTGCGGGCGTAGAGCTTGAAATCCGGCCGCAGCGCTTCGCCAAAGGCTACCGCCTTGGCCGCTATGACGTGCATCAGCGGCCCGCCCTGCAGGCCGGGAAAGACCGCGGAGTTGATCTTCTTCGACAACGCCTCGTCGTTGGTGAGGATCATGCCGCCGCGCGGGCCGCGCAACGTCTTGTGCGTGGTCGTGGTCACGACATGGGCATGCTCGAGCGGATTGGGATGGGCGCCGCCGGCGACGAGCCCGGCGAAGTGGGCCATGTCGACCATGAACGTCGCGCCGACCTCGTCCGCGATCTCGCGGAAGCGGCGAAAGTCGATGGTGCGCGGGTAGGCCGAGCCGCCAGCGATGATCAGCTTGGGCCTGTTCTCTCGCGCCAGCCGCGCCACTTCGTCGAAGTCGATCAGGTGATCGTCGGGGCGGACGCCGTAGGGGATCGGCTTGAACCACTTGCCCGACAGGTTGGCCGGCGCGCCGTGGGTCAGGTGACCGCCGGCCGCAAGATTGAGCCCCATATAGGTATCGCCAGGCTGCAGCAGCGCAAGGAACACGGCCTGGTTGGCTTGCGCGCCGGAGTGAGGCTGGACATTGGCGAATTTCGCATCGAACAGACGACAGGCCCGGTCAATCGCCAGTGTCTCGGCGATATCGACCATCTCGCAGCCGCCGTAGTAGCGGCGCCCGGGATAGCCTTCGGCGTATTTGTTCGTCAGGACGGAGCCTTGGGCCTCAAGCACCGCCCGGGAGACGATATTCTCCGAGGCGATGAGTTCGATCTGGTCCTGCTGGCGCTTCAGTTCCTTGCCGATCGCACCCGACAGGTCGGGATCGCTTTCGGCGAGGCCGCGCGCGAAAAAATCTGACACGGATGAACGGGAGGAATCGGAAAGGCTGGCGGTCATGGGAATCCCGAAGAGGCGACGCGCCGCCTTATAGCCCAGCACCCTTGCCCGTGCACCATATCTAGCGCGCGGGTATCGAACTGCAATTGTCCCAGCGAGAAGGTCAGATTTCCTACACTAAAAGATACACCCACAGATTGTATTGCTCGACAATACTGATATGAATAAGAGGTTCGACTATCGATTCACAGGAAAGCTGGAACATGTCCAAGGACGACACTGGGGTAATTGGAGCCGACAAGTCGGATCTGCTGGAGTACGCAACGGGGATCGTCGCCGCCTATGTCGGGCGCAACCAGATTCCGCAGACAGACTTGCCGTCGCTCATCAAATCTGTCTTTGACGCGCTGGCCGGCGTGTCGCAGCCGATCGCCGAGACGCCGGTCGCCGGCGAACTCAAGCCCGCCGTTCCGATCAAGAAGTCGATCACGGACGACTACATTATTTGCCTTGAGGACGGCGCGAAGCTGAAGATGCTCAAGCGCTACCTGATGACGCACTACAGCATGACTCCGGACGAGTACCGCGCGAAGTGGAAGCTGCCAAACGACTATCCGATGGTCGCGCCGAACTACGCCCAGGCCCGCTCGGAAATGGCCAAGCGCATCGGTCTGGGCCGCCTGACCCCGGCCTCGGGCCGCGGCCGCAAGAAGAAGGTCTGACCCGCAACAGGCGGTTCAGACGACGATGCCCCGCCCGGTTCCGGGCGGGGTTTCTCTTGCCTGGTCCTCGCCGGCCGCGGTTTCCGGCGCGCGTCCCAGCGCCCGCATCAGCTTGCCGACTGCCAGCTTTTCCAGATCGGCCTTGGGCGCATTCAGCGGCCCGAGAACGCTCGCCTCGATGCCTGTCGCGGCGTCGATCGCCGTGGCGCGCATGGCGTTCCCCTGGCGCAAAAACTCCAGATAGATGTCGCCTGCCGCCGGCAGGCTGCCGCGCATGCCTGGCCGATCAGGCGGCACGCCGGATCTTGAGCCGGCGCCAGCACCGGTCCAGCGCCGACACGAGTTCGGCCAGCTTCTCGTCGCTATGGGTCGGCGACGGCGTGAAGCGCAGACGCTCCGTCCCGCGCGGCACGGTCGGGTAGTTGATCGGCTGGACGTAGATACCGTACTCGAACAGCAACTCGTCGGCGACCGCCTTGCACTGGACCGCATCGCCGACCAGCACCGGCACCATGTGCGAAACCGAACTGTCCATGACGGGCAGCTTGGCCGCCTTCAGCATGGTCTTCAGCTTCGCCGCCTTGGCGTGCAGCAGGTCGCGCTCTTCGCTGCTCTGCTTGAGGTAGCGCACGCTGGCGAGCGCCCCTGCCGTCAGCACCGGCGACAGCGAGGTGGAGAAGATGAACCCCGGCGCATAGGAGCGCACGCAATCGACGATCCGCGCGCTGGCGGCGATGTAGCCGCCCATCACGCCGAACGCCTTGGCAAGCGTGCCCTCCAGGATATCGACGCGGTGCATCACGCCGTCGCGCTCGGCGACGCCGGCACCGCGCGGGCCGTACATGCCGACCGCATGGACCTCGTCCAGATAGGTCAGCGCGCCATACTTCTCGGCCAGATCGCAGATCGGGCCGATGGGCGCGATGTCGCCGTCCATCGAGTAGACGGACTCGAAGGCGATCAGCTTGGGCGCCTCCGGGTCGTCGGCCGCCAGGAGCTCTTCAAGATGCGCCAGATCGTTGTGGCGGAAGATGCGGCAGCGCCCGCGCCCCCGCTTGATCCCCTCGATCATCGAGGCATGGTTCAATTCGTCGGAATAGACGATGACGCCGGGCAGGATGTTCTGCAGGGTCGAGAGCGTTGCGTCGTTCGAGACATAGCCGCTCGTGAACAGCAGCGCCGCTTCCTTGCCGTGGAGGTCCGCCAGTTCGCGCTCCAGCTCGACGTGGAAATGGGTGGTGCCCGAGATGTTGCGGGTTCCGCCCGAGCCGGCACCCACCGCCTCGATCGCCTCGTGCATCGCCGTCGTGACGACGGGATGCTGGCCCATGCCGAGATAATCGTTGCTGCACCACACGGTGATGGTGCGCTTACCCTGGGTCTCGCTGGCATGATGGACCGCGCGCGGGAAGGAACCGCGCTGACGCTCGATGTCGATGAAGACGCGGTATCGGCCCTCGTCTTTCAGAGCGCCGATCGCCTCATCGAATACCTTGTCGTAGTCCATGGGCCCTGCCCCGGGAAATCACTCTAGCGGATTTGCCCGCCCGGTTAACGAGGGTCAAGTGTGGTGATTACTTATGCGTTACAATGATTTGAGAACGGCTCTTAATAGCGCCGGGCGATCCGTCATGATCCCGTGGACGCCGAGACCGATCAGACGCCGCATTTCGTCCTCATCGTCGATCGTCCAGACGTGCACCTGCAACCCGTGCCGCTGCGCCGCCCGCACGGCCGCCTCGTCGACCAGCCGGAAGCGCCCCTGACGCACCGGGATCTGCACGCAGTTCGCGACGAACCGGCCGACCGGAACGCGCCGCTTGGCGAGCCAGAACCGCACGACCTCCTTGGGCCCCATCGACGTGCAGACGTCGGCCCCGAAAGCCGCGCGCACGCGCGCAATGCGGGCATCCGAGAACGAACCGACACAGACCCTGTCGAGCGCGTCCAGCCGCTTCAGCAACGCGATCAGCGGCTCGACCGCGCCGTCATGCTTGGGGTCGATATTGACCTTGAGGCTGGGCCAGGCGGTCAACAGCTCCTCGAGCAGCGGGATCGGCTCGCTCCCGCCGATCCTGGCCTTGCGGACATCCGCATAGTCGAGCTCGCCGATGAGGCCCCTTGCATCCGTCACCCGGTCCAGCCGGTCGTCGTGGAAGGCCAGCAGCACGCCGTCGCGCGTCGCATAGGCATCGGTCTCGACATAGGCGTAGCCCAGATCGACGGCGTACTGGAACGCCTTCATGGTGTTCTCGGGCGCCTCCAGCGCGCCGCCGCGATGCGCGAAACCGAGAACGCCTTCGTGGCGTAGATATGGATGCAGGTCTTTCATGCGCCTCTCCCCGGAGCCACCATGCCTCTATTCGATACCGATCTGAAGCTGGCGCTCGCCGCCGCTCTGGCGGCGGCCCTGGTATCGTTCTTCCTGCTCTGGCTGGCGAGCCTGAAGCTGCGCGACGCCAGCATTGCCGACATCTGGTGGGGGCCGGGCTTCGTCGTCGCGATCGCCGCCTCCCTCGCCTTCTCGCCGGCCCTGGCGCTGCCGACGGCGATCCTCTTTGGCGCGGTGATCGTCTGGGCGCTGCGCCTGGGCCTGCACATCGGGGTACGCAAGCTGGGCGAAACGCACGAGGATCCGCGCTACGCCGCCATGCGCGCGAAGGCAGGCGACGCCTTCGCGCGCGAGAGCCTGACCTGGGTCTTCGGGCTGCAGGCCGTGCTGCAGTGGATCGTCGCATGGCCGATCATCTTCGCCCTGGCGTCGCCCCTGGACTTCGAGGCCGCGCTCTTCTGGACGGGGTTCGCCGTCTTCGCCGCCGGCCTGGGCGTCGAGGCGGTGGCGGACTGGCAGCTCGCGCGCTTCCGCAAGACCCGCAGCGCCCCCGACCAGGTCAACGATCGCGGCCTTTGGGCTTGGTCGCGGCATCCCAACTATTTCGGCGAGACGGTGCTCTGGTGGGGCCTCTTCGCCATGGCCCTTGCGCTTGGCGCGCCCTGGTGGACGGCGCTCTCGCCCGCAGTCATGACCTTCCTGCTGCTCAGGGTGTCCGGGGTCACGCTTCTGGAACAGGGGCTGAAAAAGCGAAAGCCCGCCTACGCGGAGTATGCGAGGCGGACCAGCGCGTTCGTTCCGTGGCCGCCGAAGCGGCCCTAGGTCAGAGGCGGAAGCGGATCTGGTCGGCCCAGAAACGTTCCAGGCGGCGCAGCGAGTCGTTCAGCGTCACGAACGTCGCCGGATCGACGCCGCCCACCTTGTCGACCGAGAGCGTGTGGCGGTCGAACAGCCCGGAGCACAGCTTGTGGACGACGCGTCCCTTTTCCGTCAGGCGCACGCGCACCGAGCGGCGGTCGACTTCGGACCGGGCATGGTTGATGTAGCCCATGTCGACGAGCTTCTTGAGATTGTACGAGACGTTCGAGCCGAGATAGTGCCCGCGCGTCCGCAGTTCGCCGGCCGTCATTTCGGCGTCGCCGATATTGAACAGCAGCAGCGCCTGAACCGAGTTCACGTCGCGGATGCGTACGCGCTCCAGTTCGTCCTTGATCACATCCAGAAGCTGACGATGCAGCCGCTCGATGCGGTTGAGCGTCTCCAGGTAGAGCGGCTTCAGCTCGGCCGAACTCTCCGGCGCGGCCGGCAGTTCGGGAGCATGAGGCACGCGAGCCTTCAGAGCGACGTTCATTGCGAGTTACCCGCCTTATCCACCACCATTGAGGCGAACATACGCGGGCAGGCTTAAGCGCCGGTCAAAGAACGGGGTGAATCCCGGATTAAGCTTGATTTTCGGCCTGCAACTTTAGGCGTCGGCCGTCCATTCCTGGGTAAGGGGCGTGAAGTAATCGTCAATCATCCAGGGCTTCACGTCCTCAAGCGTCGCGGGCTTCCATTGCGGTGCGCCGTCCTTGTCGAGGATCGTGGCGCGCACGCCCTCGTAAAAATCGTGCCCCTTCTGGACCCGTTCGGTTATGCGGAACTCCAGCGCCATGCAGTCGCGGAACGGCAGCCGGCGACCCGCCATGATCTGACGGAAGGCGATCTTGAGGCTTGTCGGCGACTTCGTGCGGATGGTCGCGGCGGTCGCCCGCGCCCAGTCGCTCCGATCGGCGTCGAGGCTTGCGAGGATTTCCTCCACGCTCTCGCCGCCGAAATGAGCGTCGATCTCGGCCATGGCTGCCTCGATCGGCGCATCCTGCGGCTGTTCGGCATAGGCGCGCAGCGCCCTGTCGGGGCCTGTCTCGGCCAGCGCGGCGACGATCGCCTCGAAGTCCGCAAAGGGCGCGACATGGGTGACGAGACCGAGGTGACGCAGGTCGGCCGCTTTGAGCCGGGCGCCGGTGAGCCCCAGATAGAGCCCAACCCGGCCCGCCAGCCGCGGCAGGAAGAAGGTCCCGCCGACATCCGGGAAAAGGCCGATGCCGGTTTCCGGCATCGCAAAGGTCGTGCTCTCGCAGGCCACGCGGTGCGAGCCGTGCAGCGCGACGCCGACCCCGCCGCCCATCACGATCCCGTGCATCAGCGCCACATAGGGCTTGGGAAATTCCTTGATCAGCGTGTTGAGGCGATACTCCTCCGACCAGAAATCGCTGGCATAGGGCGTACCGGTCTTCCCGCTTTCGTACAGGGCGCGGATGTCCCCGCCGGCGCAGAGCGCGCGATCCCCCGCGCCGCGCACCGCCACCGTCTTGACGTGCTCGTCCTTCGCCCAGGCCTTGAGCTGGAGCGTCATCGCCCGGACCATGCCGAGGGTGAGGGCGTTGAGCGCCTTGGGGCGGTTCAGCGTGACGAGCCCGAGCCCGCCGCGCCGTTCGAACAGGATCTCCTCGTCGCTCATTCGCCGCCCGCGCGCTCCAGCAGCAGCCTCGCCGCCTTGCGCTTGGCGCGCCGGTCGGAGCTGTAGCCGCCGAACAGAAGCGAGCCGTAGGCCCACAACATGAGCGAGCCGAACAGTCCGTCCAGAGACGGGTCGAGATTGGGGAAGACCAGACCGAAATTCGCAATCGCCAGACAGTCCAGCGCCATCCCGGGCAGAACGAAGGCGATGGCCGCCAGCGCCCGGTTCTCGGGCAGGACGTTCAGAACGCCCAGATAGACGATCATGAACCCCCACAGCACCGGCCCGGCGACGATGAACAGGATCGAGACCACCAGGATGTCCGGATAGAAGAACGCCTGCCCGTAGAAGCGGAAGGCCAGCGTCGCGAGAACCCAGACGATGAATCCGACGATCGAGTGATAGATCATGGCCCGCTCCTATTGGCGCATCAGTTCGCGCGCGACGATCATACGCATGATCTCGTTGGTGCCTTCCAGAATTTGGTGCACGCGCAGGTCGCGTACGTGGCGCTCCAGCGGGAAGTCCTTCAGATAGCCGTAGCCGCCATGGATCTGCAGCGCCTCATTGGCGACCGCAAAGCCCATGTCCGTCGCGTGCCGCTTGGCCATGGCGCAGTACATCGTCGCCCGGGGATCTCTGGCGTCCAGCTTCGCGGCGGCATGGCGGATCATCAGGCGCGAGGCTTCGAGGTCGGTCGCCATGTCGGCCAGTTTGAACTGCAGGCCCTGAAAGTCGGCCAGCGGGCGGCCGAACGCCTTGCGCTCGGCGAGATAGGTCCGCGCCGTCTCCAGCGCCGATCGGGCCGTGCCAAGCGAGCAGGCGCCGATATTCAGCCGCCCGCCGTCGAGGCCCATCATCGCGAAGCGGAAGCCCTCGCCTTCCTTGCCAACCAGGTTCTCGGCCGGTACGCGGCAGTCTTCGAAATTGACCGTCGCCGTCGGCTGGCTGTTCCAGCCCATCTTGCGCTCCGGCTTGCCGAAGCTGAGGCCCGGCGTCCCCTTCTCGATCACCATGCAGGAGATGCCCTTGGGTCCGTCCTCGCCGGTGCGCACCATGCAGACGTAGAGGTCCGATACGCCGGCGCCCGAAATGAACGCCTTGGAGCCGTTCAGCACGTAGTGGTCGCCATCGCGCACGGCGCGGGTGCGCAGCGCCGCGGCGTCCGAGCCAGAATTAGGTTCGGTCAGGCAGTAGCTCGCGATGTGCTCCATCGTGGTCATTCTGGGAAGGAAACGGTGGCGCAGCGCATCCGACCCGAAGCGGTCGATCATCCAGGCCGCCATGTTGTGGATCGACAGATAGGCGGCCGTCGCGGTGCAGCCCCACGACAACTCCTCGAAGATGATCGCCGCGTCCAGCCGGCTCAGTTCCGAACCGCCGACATCGCCCTTGATGTAGATCGCCGCGAAACCAAGTTCGGCCGCCTTGCGCATTTCGTCGATCGCGAAGTGGCCGGTCTCGTCCCACTCCGCCGCTTTCGGACGCAGATGGGTTTCGGCGAACGCATGCGCGGTGTCCTGGAACGCGCGCTGGTCCTCGGTCAGGTCGAAATTCATGGCGGACTCCCTTGGACGGCGTGATACTGGACGTGCCATCTTTCCGCCAGTTCCGCCAACGTAAAGACCGCTGCCGTGACCGCCGCACCGACCTTCCCTGCCCTTCGCATGCGCCGCCTTCGCCAGGCAGACTGGTCCCGCCGGATGGTGCGCGAGACCGCGCTGTCGCCGAACGATCTCATCTGGCCGCTTTTCGTCTGCGCCGGGCGCGGCGTCGAGGAGCCGGTTCCCTCCATGCCGGGCGTCGCGCGGCTCTCGGTCGATCTCATCGGCAAGGCGGCGCAGGAAGCCGCCTCGCTCGGCATTCCGTGCATTGCCCTCTTCCCCTTCACCCAGCCGGAGGCCCGGTCCGAGGACGGCCGCGAGGCCCTCAATCCGGACAATCTGGTGTGCCGCGCGATCGCCGAAATCAAGGCGGCGAGCTCCGCCGTCGGCGTGCTCTGCGACGTGGCGCTCGACCCCTATACCAGCCACGGCCATGACGGGCTGCTGAAGGACGGCCGCATTCTCAACGACGAGACGGTCGCCATCCTTGTGGAGCAGGCGCTGCTCCAGGTCCGAGCCGGCTGCGACATCATCGCCCCCTCCGACATGATGGACGGCCGCGTCGGGGCGATCCGCACGGGGCTGGAGGCGGCGGGTTTCAAGGACACGCTGATCATGTCCTATGCGGCCAAGTACGCCTCTGCCTTCTATGGCCCGTTCCGCGACGCCATCGGCACCAAGACGGCGCTCACCGGCGACAAGAAGACCTACCAGATGGACCCCGCCAACGGCGACGAGGCGCTGCGCGAAGTGGCGCTCGATCTCGCGGAAGGCGCCGACATGGTGATGGTCAAGCCGGGGATGCCCTATCTCGACATCGTGCAGCGCGTGAAGGCCGCATTCGGCGTTCCGACCTTCGCCTACCAGGTGTCGGGCGAGTACGCGATGCTGCGGGGCGCCATCGACAAAGGCTGGCTCGACCGCGACCGGACCATTCTGGAAAGCCTCACCGCCTTCAAGCGCGCCGGCGCGGACGGCGTGCTGACCTATTTCGCCCGCGACATCGCACGGCTGCTTGCCAACACCTGATCTGCGCGCCAAGGTTGCGCGGCGACGTCGAACACCGAAGGACTGCCCAATGTTCAAGGAATTCCGAGCCTTCATCCTGCGCGGCAACGTGCTCGACCTGGCGGTCGGCATCATCATGGGCACGGCCTTCACGGCGATCGTGACCTCGCTGGTCAACGACATCATCATGCCGCCGATCGGCGTGCTTCTGGGCGGCGTCGACTTCTCGAACCTCTTCATCCAGATCAGCGGCCGCGACACGCTGTACCCCGTGCTGGCCGAAGCCCAGAAGGCCGGCGTGGCGACGCTGAACTACGGCATGTTCACGAACGCCCTCGTGAAATTCGTCATCGTCGCCTTCGCGGTCTTCCTGCTGGTCAAGGCCGCGAACCGCATGCTGCCGAAGGCGCCCGAAGCGCCGGCCGAAGCGCCGCCGACGCCCGAGGACATCGTCCTGCTGCGCGAAATCCGGGATTCGCTGAAGAAGTAGCGGCCGCCGCGGCGCCGCCGTCAGAGCCTCAGGCTGTCCACCAGACCGCGCAGCAGCGTGCCGCCGCGCGAAGGGATGACGCTGGTTCCCAGTTCGCGCTGGCCGACGTCGATGACACCCTTGATCAGCAGGTCGACGACGCCGTGCACGGCGCCCCACAGCGAGGCGCCGAAGCCGGGCTGCCCGGCCAGATCGCCGAACAGATTGGCGATCGCCATGCCGGCCCCGCTGCGATCCGCCGCGACCCAGTCGCCCTCGCCGCGCTCGAAGGCGAGATCGAAGGCGCCGCGATTGGCGACCGCATAGCCGAGATAGGCCTCGGCCGCGGCGGCAAGCTTTTCGCCGGGTTCCGATTCCTCGGCCGCCGCCGCGCCGGCTGCGGCGACGATTTCGGCGCAGACCTCGACCGCCAGCGCATCCGCGAGCCGTTCGCGCGACGGGAAGTAGCGATAGCAGGCGGCCGGCGACAGGCCGGCGGCCTTGGCGATGTCGCGCAGCGATACCCGCGACGCCGCGGTCTCGGTGGCCGCCCGCCTCGCGGCGGCCAGAAGACGTGCCCGCCCCTCGTCGAGCCGGCTCATTCCTTCAGACGCGCGATGAGGCTGGACGTATCCCAGCGCCGCCCGCCCATCTTCTCGACCTCGGCATAGAACTGGTCGACCAGCGCCGTCACGGGCAGCTGGGCGCCGTTGCGCCGCGCCTCGTCGAGCGCGATCCCCAGATCCTTGCGCATCCATTCCACGGCGAAGCCGAAGTCGAACTCACCCTCCAGCATCGTCGCGTGGCGGTTCTCCATCTGCCACGACTGGGCGGCGCCCTTGGAGATCACGTCGACCACGGCCTTGCCGTCGAGCCCGGCGGCCTGCGCGAACGCCAGCCCCTCAGCCAGCGCCTGGACGAGGCCAGCGATGCAGATCTGGTTGGTCATCTTGGCGAGCTGGCCGGCCCCGGCGGGGCCGAGCCGGCGCGCCATCTTCGCATAGCAGGCGAAGACCGGAGCGGCGGAGGCGAAGTCCGCCTCGGCGCCGCCGCACATGATGGTGAGCTGGCCTTTCTCGGCCCCCGCCTGCCCGCCGCTGACCGGCGCATCGACGAAGCCGAGGCCCAACGCCCGTGCCGCGGCGTCCAGCTCGCGCGCCAGCGTCGCCGAAGTCGTCGTGTGATCGACGAAGAGCGCGCCCGGCGCCATCGCGCCGAAGGCCCCGTCGGGCCCCGTCGCGACCTGCCTGACGTCATCGTCGCGGCCGACGCAGGCGAAGACGATGTCGGCTCCCCTGGCCGCCGCCGCCGGCGTCGGAGCGCTGCGCCCCCCGGCGGCCGCCACCCAGGAAGCCGCGCGGCCGGCGGTCCGGTTGTAGACCGTGACCTCATGGCCCCCTCGCGCGAGGTGTCCTGCCATCGGGAAGCCCATCACGCCGAGGCCCAGGAATGCGACACGCGCCATGATCGCTAGAGCTCCGCAAGCGAGCGATACTGCCCGCGATAGTAGACGAGCGGGCGGCCCGCCTCGGCATGGGCGAACTGCACGACCCGTCCCACGAAGATCACGTGGTCGCCCCCTTCGTGCCTGGCCTCGATCTCGCAGACAAACTGCGCCAGCGCCCCGTGAAGCACCGGAACCTCGCCGGGCCCGGGGTCCAGTGCGTCGTCGGGCACGGCATAGGCGCCCTTCTGGGCAAGCCGCGCCGAGAGGTCGCGCATGTCCTCGGTCAGGACGTTGATGGCGAAGCGATCGGCGACGTGGAACGCCTCGGCGCGATCGGAGGCGCGATCGAGGCTCCACAGGACCAGCGGCGGATCGAGGGATACCGACGCGAACGAATTGATCGTCAGCCCGATCGGCCCGGCCTCGGTCGCCGCCGTGACGACGCAGACGCCGGTCGTGAAGCACCCCAGCGCGTTGCGTAGCTTCCGCTTCTCGTCCGTCATGCCCGCCTGCCTGGGTTAATACCTGTTCACCGCTTCTTAAGACAGCCGCCGCCATGGTGCGAGAGGCGTCGTCCGGCCGGCGGCGCCATGCGCGCGCCGGGGCCTGTTCCACCTCATGGCTGACGATTCTATCGTCATCAAGAAAATCAAGAAGATCGCGGGCCATGGCCACCATGGCGGCGCGTGGAAGGTGGCCTATGCGGACTTCGTGACCGCGATGATGGCCTTCTTCCTGCTGATGTGGCTGATCAACACGACAAGCCCCGAGCAGAAGCGCGGCATCGCCGACTATTTCGCCCCCGCCTCGGTCAGCCGCTCGACCAGCGGCTCCGGCGGCATCCTCGACGGCACCAGCTTCGGCGAAAACGGCGGCAAGAGCGGCGGCGCGGTCGCGGTCGTCGTCAAGATGGCGCCCGAGGCCCAGAAGACCAAGGACGGCGAGGCGCCGCCGACCGAAGCCCCGCCCTCGGAGGAGATCCGCCCCTCGGCGCAGGAGATCGAGGAGGCCGCGCAATCGTCCGCCGAGCAGCGCGAGTTCGAGCAGGCGGAGATGTCGCTGCGCCAGGCCATGCAGGACATGCCCGACCTCGCCGAGCTCTCCAAGCAGATCCTCATCGACATCACGCCCGAGGGCCTGCGGCTGCAGCTCGTCGATCAGGAAGGCCGCCCGATGTTCGCCGCCGGATCGGCCGAGCCGACCGACCGCGTCAAGCGCCTCCTGGTCGAGGTCGCCAAGATCGTGCTCAAGCTGCCGAACCGGATTTCCATTTCAGGTCATACGGATAGCGGACAATTCGAAGGCGCCGACGGTTACTCCAACTGGGAGTTGTCGGCCGACCGGGCGAACGCCACGCGCAAGCTCCTGATGGCCAGCGGCGTGCCCGCCGACCGCATCTTCCAGGTCTCCGGAAAGGCGGGCTCCGAACCCCTTCTTCCCGAAGATCCCTATGCCTCGGCCAACCGGCGCATGACCATCGTGCTGCTGCGCGAGGCGCCGCCCCTCCCCGCCGGGACCCAGCCCTGATCCCCTTGCGCGCCGCGCTGGCGGTGCCATGCTGAGTTCATCGCGAACCCTCCGGTCCAGGATCAGGCGTTGACCGAACAACTCGGTACACGGTTTCCGCAGTTCTACCTGACCCAGCCGACGCCCTGCCCCTATCTGCCGGGCCGGCTGGAACGCAAGGTCTTCACGAAGCTCGCCGGACCGCTGTCGCGCCAGATCCACGAGAGCCTGGCGCGCGTCGGCTTCCGCCGCAGCCAGACGATCGCCTACCGGCCCGCCTGCGACGGCTGCTCGGCCTGTGTGTCGGTGCGCATACTGGTCGATGCCTTCGAGCGCTCGCGCGGCTTCCGGCGCATCGCCCAGGAGAATGCGGACCTGTCGGCAGAGGCCGTCGAGGCGGTCGGCACCGAGGAACAGTTCCACTTGTTGCGATCCTACCTGGACAGCCGCCACAAGGGCGGCGGCATGTCGGGCATGGGCGTCCTCGATTTCGTCGCGATGATCGAGGACACGACGATCGACACGCAGATCGTCGAGTATCGCCTGCCGCCCGAGCGGCCCCGCGACAAGGGGCAGCTCGTCGCCTGCGCCCTGACCGACGTGATGAGCGACGGCCTTTCGATGGTCTACAGCTTCTTCGATCCTGCGCTGGAGCCGCGCAGCCTGGGGAGCTACATGGTGCTGCATCACGTGGAGCGGGCGCGTGCGGCCCGCCTGCCGCACGTCTATCTGGGATATCTGGTCGCGGATTGCCGCAAGATGGCCTACAAGGCGCGCTTTCAACCGCTCGAAGGCCATGGGCCTGAAGGCTGGACCCCGTACAAGCCGCGCTGATGTCTCCTCCGGTCAAGCCGTCCTATCGCCGCCTGGCGATCGCCATTCTGGTGCCGCTGACGCTGCTGCTGGTGGCCTGGTATGCCTCGCGGGGCGAGTTCGGCGACCTCGGCGGCGCCCGGCTGCGGCTGACCGTCGCGATCGAAGGCCCCGTCACGCTCAGTCCGCGCGGGCAGACCGCGATGGAAGCCCGTCTGACGCTGCAGAACCGGACCGGCAGCGACATTCCCCTGAAGGTCGACGGACCGTGCCGCGTGGTGCGCTGGGTCGTTCAGACGATGGCCGACGACTTCGTCCAGTCCAAGGGCGAAGCCTGCGCGCCCGAGCCCGATACCATCACCATCGCCGCCGCCCAGACGATCGAGCGCCGCGAAACCATCCTGCTCGACAGTGCCCGCTTCAAGCCGGGCGTCAGCTATCGCCTGACCATCCAGTTCTGGGGCGAGACCTCGAGCGCCGACTTCACAACCGCCGACTAGCCGCTCCGCGCAGGCTTGAGGCGGAAGCAGCGCCGCGCCGGAATCCATGCCCTGCCGGGCTTGATGTCTTCCGGCGCCCTGTCCGCCAGCACCTGCTGGACATCGGCGATCACCTCCGCGCGGGCCCGGTAGTACTGGTGGCGCGCTTCCAGAGCCGTGGTGTCCGACACCTCCGCGCAGTCGACCAGAACGACCTTGTGCGGCAGGTTGGTGAGCGTGCGCGGCCCGCCGGCGCCCAGCCTGTCGCTCTGGAACTTGGTGACGTCGCTGATCATCAGCGCCCTGTCGTCCTTCGCGAAATAGACGTTCACGCGCTCGGCCAGTTCGGGCAGGCGCGCCAGCTTGTGATCGTGCTCGAAGGTGTCGTCGTCCTCGTCGGCCGCCATCAGGAAGATGTTGGTGAGGATGCGCGGCAGCGTCTTGTGCGGAAAGTCCGAGATCAGCGCCTGCAGGGCGTTCCGCAGCACATAGTTGCCCATGCTGTGCGCGACGAGCTGGATGCGCCGGCCGCAGAGCTTTTCCTGAGGCAGGTCTTCGAGAAACTCGATCAGACGCCGCAGGGCGCGCGACGCCGCCTTGGCCGACGAGCGCGCGTCGTCGCGGTCCTTCTTGTACTTGAAGGCCGCCGGATTCATCGACCCGTCCGATGGCCAGCTGAACACCGCGACCTCGACGGGGCGGCGCGGCGTCGAGTAGCGCTTCTTGATCGAGGCCGCGTTCGACAGCGCGTTTTCGAACGAACAGGCGAACCCATGGACCAGCAGGATCAGGTCGGCACGGTTGGCGCACATTTCCTTGCGCAGTGTCTCGAAGACCTTGTCGCTGCCGCGGACCATCGCTTCGGCGCTCTCGCCGCGATCAGGCATGTGCTCCGGCTCGATATGGAGCCGTTCCACGACAAACTCGTTCTCGGTCTTGCCGCGGGTCGCCGGTTTCATGGCCGCCGCGCCGTAGCGCAGCCAGACGGGCGATTTCGGGTTGAGGTGCGGCCCGAAGCCGATCTCCCGGCCCGCGGCGTCGGTGATCTCGTTTCTGTTCGTCGCGTAGTAGACCCAATCCGGCATGGCGCTTCCCCAAGTTGACCTAAGGGAATTTCAATCTGAAAGAGGTGTGAGGCGCAAGATACACTTTATACGTGTATCGTCCTCGGGTTCCCCCTCTGCTGGCGTCAGAACTCCCCGATCGGCCGGAAGCGGTTGTTCTTCGGAAAGCCCTTCGGCGCGAGACGGCCGGCATTGGCCCTCCCGCCGCGCCAGTCGGCGAGCTCCTTGTCGCTCCAGAGGCGCCCGTTGGAGTCCTTGAGACCCTCCTTGAGGGTGAACGTCCGGGCGTCGACCAAGCGCCCGTCGCGGTATTTCTGGAGTGTCACGCCGCGCCCGCGCGCCAGTGTGGGAACCTCCGCCAGCGGGAAGACCACGACCTTGCGGTTCTCGCCCGACACGGCGATCGAGTCGCCCTCGGCCGGCGTCACCACGGCGGCCTCATGCCCGGCCTCGACGTTCATCACGCCCTTGCCCTTGCGGGTCATGGCGACGACCTCGTCCTCGGCCACCTGGAAGCCGTGACCGCTGCTGGAGGCGACGAGCAGTATCCGCCCCGGCTTGTGGACGAACAGCGCCACGATGTCGGCGTCGTTCTCCAGATCGATCAGCAGCCGGATCGGCTCGCCCATGCCGCGCCCGCCCGGCAGCTTGTCGCCGCCCAGCGTGTAGAAACGTCCGTTGGTGGCGAAGGCGATCAGCTTGTCGGTCGTCTCGGCGTGGATGAAGAACCGGCCCTTGTCGCCTTCCTTGAACTTCAGCTCCGTGCCCCGCTCGACATGCCCCTTCATCGCGCGGATCCACAGCTTGTCCGAGCAGATGACGGTGATCGGCTCGCGTTCGATGAAATGCTCTTCCGGCATCTCGTCCAGCGCCGGCGCGTCGGCGAACTGGGTGCGGCGCGCGCCCAGTTTGGTCTTCTGGCCGAACTTGGACTTGATCTCACCGATCTCCTCGCTGATCCGCTGCCACTGGAGATCGTCCGAGCCGAGCAGCTTCGTCAGCCCTGCCCCTTCGTCCTTCAGCTTCTTGTGCTCGCCGCGGATTTCCATCTCCTCCAGCCTGCGCAGCGAGCGCAGCCGCATGTTGAGGATGGCCTCGGCCTGCACGTCGGTCAGCTTGAACGCGGCCATCAGCTTGGGCTTGGGCTCGTCTTCCTCGCGGATGATGCGGATCACCCGGTCGAGATTGAGGAAGGCGACGAGATAGCCTTCCAGTATCTCGGTACGCCGGGCGATCTGCTCCAGGCGGTGCCTCGAGCGGCGCTGGAGCACGTTGCGGCGATGGTCGAGGAAGGCCTGCAGCGCCTCCTTCAGGCTCATCACGCGCGGCGCGCCGTCGGCGTCGATGACGTTGAGATTGAGCGGGAAGCGGCTTTCCAGTTCCGTCTGGCGGAAGAGCTGCTCCATCAGCAGTTCCGGATCGACCGTGCGGCTCTTGGGCTCCAGCACGATGCGGATGTCCTCGGCCGACTCGTCGCGGATGTCCTCCAGAAGCGGCAGCTTCTTGTCCTGCAGCAGGCTGGCCACGCGCTCGATCAGCTTCGACTTCTGGACCTGGTAGGGAATCTGGTCGATCACGAGGATGTACGAGCCGCGCGTGCCGTCCTCCTTGCGCCAGCGGGCCCGCGTGCGGAAACCGCCGCGTCCGGTGCGATAGGCTTCCGCCATCGCTTCGCGGGTCTCCACGATGACGCCGCCGGTCGGGAAATCCGGCCCCTTGATGAAGTTGAGCAGCGTGTCGTCGCGGGCCGCCGGCGTCCTGATCAGATGGACCAGCGCGTCGCACAACTCGCCCGCATTGTGCGGCGGGATCGAGGTCGCCATGCCGACCGCGATGCCGGCCGCGCCGTTCGCCAGCAGATTGGGGAAGGCGGCCGGCAGGACGACCGGCTCCTCGCCTTCCTGGTTGTAGGTCGGCCGGAAATCGCAGGCGTCCTCGTCCAGCCCCTCGACCATGGCGGTCGCGACGGCGGTGAGGCGGCTTTCGGTGTAGCGGTAGGCGGCGGCGTTATCGCCGTCGATCGAGCCGAAATTGCCCTGCCCGTCGACGATCGGATAGCGCGCGGCGAAATCCTGCGCGAGGCGCACCATGGCGTCGTAGATCGACTGGTCGCCATGCGGGTGATACTTGCCGATCACCTCGCCGACCACCGTCGCGCTCTTCTTGAAGGGCGCGGCCGGATTGAGGCCGAGCCGGGTCATCGCGAACAGGATGCGCCGGTGGACGGGCTTCAGCCCGTCGCGCACGTCGGGCAGCGCCCGCGCGGTGATCGTCGACAGCGCATAGGAGAGATAGCGCTCCCCCAGCGCACGGGCGAGCGGCTCGTCGCGGATTTCGTCTTCGGGCGGCGGCGGGGCTGCGGTACGGGCCATGCGAATCAATCAAGGAGCGGGACTGACAGCGGATAGCCGCCCCCCGCCCGATCCGTCCAGCGGCGCGGGTTATCCGCCGACCGCGATGACGACCTTGCCGACATGCTTCGCCGCCTGCAGATGCGCGAAGGCGGCCCTGGCGTCCGCGAAGTCGAAGGTCTTGTCGATCACCGGCTGCAAACGGCCGCCCTCCACCGCCCGCACCAAATCCTGCAAGGTCGCGCGATCGCCGACGCCGATGGCACGCACGGTCGCGCCGCTGCCCTTCAGGTGGAAATAGTCGATGCCCGGATTTTCGCTGGTCAGGAAGCCGATCAGCACCACCTCGCCGCCCCAGCGCACGGCATGGAGCGACTGGTTCACGGTGCCCGGCCCGCCGACCTCGACCACGCAATCGACGCCCATGCCGCCGGTCAGCTCCTTCTTCACATGGACGCCCCAGTCGGCGATCTCGCCGTAGTTCACCACATAATCGGCACCGAGACCTTTCAGGATCTCGCCCTTGCGCGAGCTCGACGTCGTGGCGATCACCGTCGCGCCCAGCAGCTTGGCGAGCTGCACGGCGAAGATCGAAACCCCGCCGGTGCCGAGCGTCAGGACCGTTTGCCCGGCGCGGACCGGCGGCGCGCCGGAAAGCGCATTCCAGGCCGTCGTCGCGGCGCAGGGCAGCGTGCAGCCGGCCGCGTAGGAAATCCCCGCGGGCAGCGCCACGACCGCCTCCTGCGAACACACCTTGTATTCGCACAGCCAGCCGTCCTGCGCGCTGCCATAGGTCTCGTGCCCCAGCGTGCGATGCGGCCGGCCGCCGAACCAGCGCGGATGGAAGATGCTGATCACCCGGTCGCCCGGCTTCCAGGCGGTCACGCCCTCGCCGACCGCCGCGATCTCCCCGGCCGCGTCGCTGCACGGCACGAGGCCAGTCATGGCGGCGTGGACATAGTTCCCGAGCACAACCGAAAGATCGCGGTAGTTGAGCGAAACGGCATGAACCCGCACCACCACCTCGCCGCGCTGCGGCGCCGGCATGGGTTCGTCGTGCAGGGTCAGGTCCTCAAGGCTGGTGAGGGCGTCGAATCGATAGGTCTTCATGCGCCGACCATAACAGCCGCCGGGCATCCCAACTCCGGTAATTGACCGCTCAGCGCGTCATTAAATCCGCGTAATAGTCCCTCGCCTGCGGCATAATCCTACCGTGTGGCTCAAGTACTGATTGCATCAGGAAGTGCCGGGTCAGGCGGAAGCCGTCGGCGAGGTCGCCCGCCGTCGGGCGCCCGGTCTGGTTGCCGAGCAGGAAGGGCGGCAGTGCGAGCAGCCGCCCGGCATAGGGGGCCGCCGCGCCGCGCGTGACCGCCCGCCCGGTGCGGGGCGAGACGAAGGCGAGATCGTCCATCGAGCCGGTCAGGGCGCAGCGCCCCAGATCGAGCCCGAAGCCAAGGTCCTGCAAAAGCCCGGTTTCCCACTTCACGAAGATCGCCGCTCCGAGGACCGGGTCGTCGCCGGTAAGCGCCGCCATCAGCACACCGAAGGCGTCATGGACGGCGGGGTGGATTTCACGGTCCGGCAGGCACAGCGCAGCCATCTGGGTGGCGGCCGACAGGCCGGCGAGCGCCGGGCCGGAGTCAAGGGCGAGGCTGGCATGGGCCCGCAACGGCTCGACCTCGTAGCGCCCCAGATGGTCGGACAGCCGGGCCTGCCAGGATACCGCAACGCGGTTGCCCGGCTGCAGGCCGGCGCGCCTGCTCTTGGAAAGACCGCCCTTGACCAGTCCGCCATGCCGGCCGTGCCCGCGGGTCAGCACGTCGAGGATCGCATCGGACTCGCCGAACCGTGCGACCGAGAGCACATATCCCTCGTCCTGCCAGTCCACGAATCCTCACGTTTTGGATGAGATATAGAAGATAATTATATGAAATAACTAGCTTTCGAAGTCGATACCGATCTCGTCATAGACCCCCCGCTCCTCGGCCCAGCTGCTCTTCACCTTGACCGTCAGGAAGAGGTGGACCGGCTGGCCCAGGATCTCGGCGATCTGTTTGCGGGCGGCGGCGCCGATCGCTTTCAGCGTCGCCCCGCCCTTGCCGATGACGATCGGCTTCTGGCCGTCGCGCTCCACCAGGATCACCTGGTCGATCCTGACCGAGCCGTCCTTGCGCTCCTGCCACCCCTCGGTCGTGACATGCACCGAGTAGGGAAGCTCCTCATGCAACCTCAGATAGAGCTGCTCGCGCGTTACCTCGGCAGCCATCATCCGGCTCGACAGGTCGGCCGTCTGGTCCTCGGGAAAGAACCACGGCCCCGGCGTCGCCCGCCCGGCGAGCCAGGCCCGCAACCTGTCGACCCCTCCGCCCTTGAGGGCCGAGATCATGAAGGTCTCCTCGAACGGGAACGCGGCGTTCAGCCGCGTGGCGAGGTCGAGCAGCTTTTCGCGCTTGAGGGCATCGACCTTGTTGAGCACCAGCGCCGCCTTGCGGTTCTGCCCCTTCAGGCCCTCGATGATGCGGTTGGTGTCCTGTGCCCCCAGACCGTTGGGCTTGGCGTCGAGGTCGGCCGCATCGACGATCAGCAGGATCGAGTCGGCGTCCTCGGCGCCTGCCCAGGCCGCGCCGACCATGGCGCGGTCCAGCCGTCGCTTCGGCGCGAAGATGCCGGGCGTGTCGACCAGAACGATCTGCGCCTCGCCCTCGATCATCACCCCGCGCACCCGCATCCGGGTGGTCTGCACCTTGTGGGTGACGATCGTGACCTTGGCCCCGACGAGGCGGTTCACCAGCGTCGACTTGCCGGCATTGGGCGCCCCGATGACGGCGACGATGGCGGAACGCTGGACGGACTCTGGCGGCGTCATGCCGGCCCTTTCAATGTTGCAAGGAGTGCGGCGGCGGCGTTGCGCTCGGCTTCGCGCTTCGAGCCGCCCTCGCCCTCGGCCGTCCCGGCCGTTCCGACCGAGACCGCAACGACGAAATGCGGCGCATGGGCGGGGCCGGAGCTATGGGTCACGCGATAGACCGGCAACGCCCGCCCCAGATCCGAGCGCGACTGCGCCCACTCCTGGAGTTCGGTCTTGGGATCGCGGCCGACCCCGGCGCTGGCGTCGAAATCGTTCTTCCAGGCGGTCAGGATGAAGTGCCGGGCCGCCGGCAGGCCGCCGTCGAGATAGAGCGCCGCGATGATCGCTTCGCAGGCGTCGCCCAGCACCGCCTTCTTGGCGACGCCGCCGGTCTGCCGCTCGCCCGGCGCCAGGATGATATGGGTGTCGATTCCGGTGTCCTGCGCCACGCGGGCGCAGGTCTCCTTGCGGACGAGCGCATTGAGCCGCACGGCCAGCTCGCCTTCCTCAAGGCCGGGGAAGCGGCGGATGAGCTCCTCGGCCACGACGAGGCCCAGGACGCGGTCGCCGAGGAATTCGAGCCGCTCGTTCGAGCGCTTCGCGTCGGCGCTGGCATGGGTCAGCGCCTCGGTAAGGCGGGCCGGGTCGTCGAAGCGATGACCGAGCGTCGCCTGCAGGGCGTCGAGCGGCTTCACTCCACCCCCCCGAAGATCCGGTCCCAGCGGATCGCGGACGGCCAGTTCCAGACGTCCAGGAAGCCGGCCGTGCCGTCGGCCGAGAAGAAGATCGTATCGGCCCGTCCCACCAGGTTCTCGGAGGGCACGAAGCCGACCCCGTCCTTGTTCTCGATGAAGGCGCCCCCGGACGACTTGGGCGCGAACCGGCTGTCGGTCGAGTCGTCGCGGTTGTCGCCGAGCATGAAGTAGTGGCCCTCGGGCACGACATACTCCGCAGTATTGTCGCCGGCGCTCGCCTCGTACTTGTCGAAGATGGTGTAGCTGCGCCCGTCCGGCAGCGTTTCGAGATAGCGCTTGCCGCGCAGGGCCGGGCCGTCGCCCATCGCGATGACGGCCTCGCCCAGCGGCTTCATCCCAACCGGCTGGCCGTTGATATGCAGGATGCCGCGCTTCATCTGGATGCGGTCGCCCGGCAATCCGATGACCCGCTTGATGTAGTCCGTCGCGTTGTCGCGCGGCAGCTTGAAGACCGCCACGTCGCCGCGTTGCGGATCGGCGCCGAAGATGCGGCCGGAAAACAGGCCGAGCCCGCCCGGCAGCGAGTAGCGCGAATAGCCGTAGGCGAACTTGGAGACGCCGACATAGTCGCCCGGCAGCAGCGTCTCCGCCATCGACGCGGAGGGGATGTTGAACGGCTGCCACAGCAGCGCCCGCACGACCATGACGATCGCCAGCGCATAGAGCAGCGTCCGGGCGACCTCGGCGAGCAGGGAGTGCGGTTTGGGCAGGGTTGTGGACTGAGCGGTCATGGCGGTCGGCGGGACAGGATCGTCCCTTCCTCCATCATAACCCGTCCGGCCCGCCTAATCCCGGCAAATTCGTGCCGAAAGCTTAATCGATCGACTGGAACAGCCGATCCCAGCGGATTGCCGCCGGCCAGTTCCAGATTTCCCAGAAGGCGGACTGCGAGGCGTCCCAGGAGGGGAATATCCGCTCGGCCCGCCCGACGAGGTTTTCGTAGGGGACGAAGCCGACCCCGCTGGCGGTCGGCCAGCGACTGTCGACCGAATTGTCGCGGTTGTCCCCCATCATGAAATAGTGGCCCGCCGGGACCACGTATTCCGGCGTGTTGTCGGGATCGATGCCGAGGCTCGTGCCGCCGTCGCGCTCCTGCAGGATATAGTGCGTCACGCCGCCCGGCAGCGTCTCGCGGTACTTGCGCACCTTGTGCGTCCCCGCCCGGCCCGACTCGATCGGCACCTCCACTTCGCCGACGAATTCGGTCTTCACCGGCTCGCCGTTGATGATGAGGATGCCGTCCCTCACCTGCACCCGGTCTCCCGGAAGGCCGACCAGCCGCTTGATGTAGTCGGTGGAGTTGTCGCGCGGCAGCTTGAAGACGATGACGTCCCCCCGCTCCGGTTCGCCGCCCCAGATGCGCCCTTCGAACAGCGGCGGACTGAACGGCACCGAGTGCTTGGAATAGCCGTACGAGAATTTCGACACCCAGACGAAATCGCCGACCAGCAGCGTGTCGATCATCGATCCGGATGGAATGCGAAACGGCTGGAACAGCAGCGAATAGACCGCGACCACCGCGAGCAGCGGATAGACGAAGGTCGAGATGATCTCGTGGAACCAGCCGCGGGACGGCTTGGGCTTCTTTCTGGCTGGCACGTCGATCAAGCTCATCGGATTGCGGGGCCTGTTGCGGCGGGCCTGCCCGCGACTGGCACCAAGAGACTCAGGCCGCCCTTGCCCGTCAAGGGGCGGCCAACGGGATGGCGACGATCATCACGAAGGCTTGCGCCAGCGGATACTCGTCGGTCAGCGTCAGGTGGATCTCGGCGCGGTGTCCGGGCGGCGTCATCGCCGCCAGCCGTTCCGCTGCGCCATTGGCCAGCGCCAGCGTCGGACGGCCGCTGCGCTGGTTCACCACGCCGATGTCGCGCAGATAGACGCCGTCCCGGAACCCCGTGCCCAGGGCCTTGGAGCACGCCTCCTTGGCGGCGAACCGCTTGGCATAGGACCCGGCGCGCTGCGCCCGGCGCTCGGAACGGGCGCGTTCGATGTCGGTGAAGGTGCGGGCGATGAACCGCTCGCCGAAGCGCGCCAGCGTCTTCTCGATCCGCCGCACGTCGCAGAGATCTGAGCCGATGCCGAGGATCATCGCTCAGGCCGCGCTCGCGGCGGCCGAGCGCGCCTGGTCCATCATCAGACGCATGCGGCGCACGGCGGAATCGAGGCCAGAGAAGATCGCCTCGCCGATCAGGAAGTGGCCGATATTGAGTTCGGCGATCTCGCCGATGGCGGCGACCGGGGCCACGTTGTCGAAGGTGAGGCCGTGGCCTGCATGGATCTCCAGTCCGCGCGCCGCGCCATAGGCGGCCGCGGCCCGGATGCGCTCCAGCAACTCGGCGGTCCGCGCCGCATCGCCGTCGATCACCGCATGGGCATAGGCCCCGGTGTGCAGCTCGACCACCGGCGCGCCCAGCGAGACGGCCGCGTCGAGCTGAAGCGGATCGGGCTCGATGAACAGCGAGACGCGGATCCGCGCGCCGCCCAGCGCGCGCACGAGCGGGCTGAGAGAATTGTGCTGGCCGGCGGCGTCCAGCCCGCCCTCGGTCGTGCGCTCCTCGCGCCGCTCGGGCACGATGCAGGCGGCGTGCGGCCTGTGGCGCAGCGCGATCTCCAGCATCTCGTCGGTCGCCGCCATTTCCAGGTTCAGCGGCAGGTCGATGTCGCGCGCCAGCGCCGCGATGTCGGCGTCGGTGATGTGGCGCCGGTCCTCGCGCAGATGGGCGGTGATGCCGTCGGCCCCCGCCGCAGCGGCGATCCGCGCCGCCTTCACCGGATCCGGATGTGTCCCGCCGCGCGCGTTGCGGATGGTGGCGACGTGATCGATGTTGACGCCGAGGCGAAGGCCCCCGCGGCTCATGCGAGCCCCCGGCTGCCCGGCTTGATCGCCGGGGTGTTCGCCAGATGCGGCGGAAGCCTGTCCGCCTCCCAGGCCGGGATCTTGAGGCTCGCCAGCGCGATCAGCTTGACTCCAAGCTTCGCCTTGCCGCCCGAGCGGTCGATCAGACAGGCCTCCGCAGCGACCTTCGCGCCCGTCGCCTTCACCGCCTCGATGCACTCGCGCGATGAAAGGCCGGTCGTCACGATGTCCTCGACGATAAGGACACGCATCGTCTTGTCGAGATGGAAGCCGCGGCGCAGCGCGAACTGGCCGTTCTCGCGCTCCACATACATCGCCGGCAATCCCATCGCGCGGCCCATTTCGTAGCCCGGGATGATGCCGCCGACCGCCGGCGAGACGATGGCGTCGATCCGGCCGGCGACTTGCGCCTTGACCTTGGCGGCCAGCGCCCTGGCGAGCTTGGCGGTGCGCTTGGCATCCTGGAAGACGAGCGCCTTCTGCAGGAAGGTGTCGCTGTGCAGTCCGCTCGACAGCACGAAGTGGCCCTTCAGGAGGGCGCCGGCCTTCGCGAATTCCTTCAGGACCTGGTCGGGTGTCATCTCGCTCTCGTCATTCGCGGCTGCGTTCGACGCTGCTTACCACGGGCGAGGCCCTGAGCGCCGTCATGATGTTGGTGACGTGTTTGACGTCGCGTACTTCGATATCGACCTCGAACTGGAAGAACGAGGTGCTGCGGTCGGTGACCTTCAGGTTCGAGATATTGCCCTGCGCCTTGGCGATGATGGTGCACAGCGTCGCCAGGGCCCCCGGCTCGTTCTTCAGATCGACCCTGAGCCGCGCCGTCGCCTGCTGGCGGTCGGCCGCGAAGCTCTCCCATCTGAGGTCCAGCCAGCGTTCGGGATGGTCCTGAGAGGCGACCAGCCGGTCGCAGTCGATCGTGTGGACGACGACGCCCTGTCCCGGCTCCAGGATACCGACGATCCGGTCGCCCGGCAGCGGATGGCAGCACTCGCCCAGATGGTACGAGACGCCGGCCGTCAGGCCGCGGATCGGGATCAGTTTCGCCGACCCGTTGCCGCTCGCCCGGCCGCGCTTGCCGGACGCGGCATCGACCGATTCGGGGAACACGGCGGCCACGACATCGCGCAGCGCGATCTGCCCCTGTCCCACGGCGGCGAAGAGGTCCTCGGCCTTGGCGTATTTCAGCCGCTTGATCGCTTCCTCGACGCCCTTGTCGGTCAGTTCCTGATCGGCTTCCAGGAAGGCTTTCTCGGCGATCCGCTTGCCGATCTTCACCAATTCGGCGCGGTGCACGCTGCGGATGTGGCGGCGGATCGCCGAGCGCGCCTTGCCGGTGACGACCATCGCCTCCCAGGCAGGCTGGGGCGTCTGGCTCTTGGAACGGACGATCTCGACCTCGTCGCCGTTGTTCAGCTGGGTGCGCAGCGGCGCCGCGCGGCCGTTGATGCGCGCGCCGACGCACTGGTTGCCGACATCGGTGTGGACGGCATAGCCGAAGTCGATCGGCGTGGCGCCCTTGGGCAGGGCGATCAGGTCGCCCTTGGGCGTGAAGCAGAACACCTGGTCCTGGAACAGCTCCAGCTTGGTGTTCTCGATCACGTCTTCCAGCGTCTCGCCCTCGCGCGCCATCTCGCCGAGCCGTTGCAGGAAGGCATAGGGCGACTGGCCGTCCTGGATCGAGGTCACGTGGTCCTTGTAGGACCAGTGCGCCGCGACGCCGCGTTCGGCAATGTCGTTCATCTCGACGGTGCGGATCTGCACCTCGATGCGGGCGTTGTCGGGTCCGACGATCGTCGTGTGCAGCGACTGGTAGCCGTTGGGCTTGCGCAGCGAGATGTAGTCCTTGAACCGCCCCGGCACGAGGCGCCACGTCATGTGCAGGACGCCCAGCGCCTTGTAGCAGTCGGCCAGCGAGCCGACGACGACGCGAAATCCCATGATGTCGGAGAGCTGCTCGAAGGAGATGCTCTTCTCCTGCATCTTGCGCCAGATCGAGAAGGGCCGCTTCTGCCGCCCCCTGACCCAGGCCTCGATCCCGGCCGCGGTGAGCACCCGCTTGATCTCGTCGGTGATGCGCGCGACGCGGCCGCCGCTCGCCGCCGCCAGGAACTCCTGGCGCTTCACGATGGAATCGCGGGCGTCCGGGTTCAGCTCGCGGAAGGCGAGATCCTCCAGCTCCTCGCGCAGCTCGTGCATGCCCATGCGTCCGGCCAGCGGCGCATAGATGTCCATCGTCTCCTGGGCGATGCGCTGGCGCTTCTCGGGCTTGGGGATGTGCGCCAGCGTGCGCATGTTGTGCAGCCGGTCCGCCAGCTTCACCAGCAGCACCCGGACGTCGTCCGAGATCGCGAGCACGAACTTGCGGAAGTTTTCCGCATCCTTCGTGCGCTCCGACTGCAGCTCCAGCTTGGACAGCTTGGTCACGCCGTCGACGAGCGCCGCGATGTCCTCGCCGAACAGCCGCTTGATGTCGTCGTAGGTGGTTTCGGTGTCCTCGATCGTGTCGTGCAGCAGCGCGGTGACGACGGTGTCCACGTCGAGCTTCAGTTCGGTGCAGATGCCCGCGACTTCGAGAGGATGGGAGAAATAGGGATCGCCCGAGGCCCGGCGCTGGTTGCCGTGCGCCTTCATGGCGAACACATAGGCCCGGTTCAGCAGCGTTTCGTCAGCTTCCGGATCGTAGGCATGGACTCGCTCGGCGAGCTCGTACTGGCGCATCATGGCCGGACCGCCTGCGCTGCCGCGCGGACCGGCGGAACGACGGGGCCGAAGCCGTTACATGCCCTCGTCGTAGGAATCATCTTCCGGTTCCGGCTCCCGCTCGGGGGCCTGCTGCGTGACCGCCTTGAAGAAATCCTCCTCCGACAGCTGCAGGTCTTCCGGCTTGTCCTCGGACTCCGACACGGTGACGGCGGCCGCCACCGGCACGTCTTCCAGCTCGGTGTGGCGCTGGAGGCTGCGGAACATCTCGTGGCGCAGCTGGTCGGGAGTCACGGTCTGCTCGGCGATCTCGCGCAGGGCGACGACCGGGTTCTTGTCGTTGTCGCGTTCGACCGTCATCTGGACGCCGGCCGACAGCGCCCGCGCCCGCTGGGCGGACAGCAGAACCAGCTCGAAGCGGTTCGGAATCTTGTCGACGCAATCTTCGACGGTGACGCGCGCCATCGCCGCACTCCTTCAGACGGATCGGGAAGCCGCATCTGATATAGGTGTCATTTGGCGGACGCAAGCCCTGCCAAAGGCTTAATCCAGGGGT
The DNA here is from genome assembly GCA_016792565.1 of Alphaproteobacteria bacterium. Lineage (GTDB taxonomy): Bacteria > Pseudomonadota > Alphaproteobacteria > Micropepsales > Micropepsaceae > JADZAI01. Next base: position 32,675 of record JAEUMK010000058.1, on the reverse strand, counting down.
TCCGCCGCCCCGCCGCCCGCCCGGACGGCTTCCAGCAGGCCTCGGCCGGGGATCCCCAGCGCCGGGTGAACCCAGTCCGGCGCGACGTCGAGCAGCGGTGCCAGCACGAAGGCCCGCTCATGCGCCCTGGGATGCGGCAGGATAGGCCCGTCCGGCGGGCTCTCGACCCGCCCGTCCATGTCGACGATATCGAGATCGAGCGTCCGGGGGGCGTTGCGGGCCCGCCGCTCGCGCCCGAAGCGGAGTTCGACCGCATGGAGCAGATCGATCAGTTGACGTTGCGTCATTGACGTCTCGATCCGGGCGACCGCGTTGACGTAAGGCGGCTCGGACGGGTCCGGCCAGGCCGGCGAAGCAAAGAAGCGCGAGACGGCAAGGATCGTCACGCCCGCCTCGGCCAGCGCCGTGAGGGCGGCGCGCAGGGTCGCGGCGGGGGGACCGGCGGCCGAGGGCCGGTTGGAGCCGAGGGCGATCAGGATCATCGATTTACTGTCGCCCTCGTCCGGCAAACATCCTATGAACGATCCGATATTCGCACCGCGTCCCACGCGACGGCCATTCAGCCGCCCCCGCCGGACGCCGACTCAACGGACCGACGGAGTACAAGACACGTGTTCTACCAGAACGAGCGCCTCGCGCTTTTCGTCGATGGCGCGAACCTGCACGGCGCCTCGAAATCGCTTGGCTTCGACATCGACTACAAGCGCCTGCTCACCGAATTCTCCAAGCGCGGCCGCCTGATCCGCGCCTTCTACTACACGACGCTGCTGGAGAACGAGGAATACTCGCCGCTGCGCCCGCTGATCGACTGGCTCGACTACAACGGCTTCACCATGGTGACGAAGCCGACCAAGGAATTCACCGACACGATGGGCCGCCGCCGCTTCAAGGGGTCGATCGACATCGAACTGGCTGTCGATGCGATGGAGATGGCCGACAATGTCGACCACATCGTTCTGTTCTCCGGCGACGGCGATTTCCGCCGGCTGGTCGAGGCGATCCAGCGCAAGGGCAAGCGGGTCAGCGTCGTCTCGACGCTGAAGTCGACGCCGCCGATGATGTCGGACGATCTGCGCCGCCAGGCCGACAATTTCATCGAGCTTCAGACCCTGCAGTCTCTGATCCAGCGCGATCCCGCCGCCCGCGCCCAGGCCGACGAGCGCCGCGAGCAGCGCCAGTCCCAGATGAGCGGCGAGCACGCCGAGCGGCGTCCGCGCCACGCCGCGCCGCAGCAGGCCTCCACACCTTTGGACGACCTGCTCTGAGCGCCGCCCTGCCGCCCGAAGCGCCGGCCGATTGCCGGATCTGCCCGCGCCTCGCCGCTTTCCGCGACGCCAACCGGACGGCGCTGCCGCTGCACTTCAACGGCGCCGTGCCCTCCTTCGGCGCGGAGGACTGCGATCTCCTGATCGTCGGTCTCGCGCCGGGGCTGCACGGCGCGAACCGCACCGGGCGGCCGTTCACGGGCGACTATGCCGGCGACCTCCTCTACGCGACGCTGGCCGCGGTCGGCCGCCTGACGGGCCTCTATGACGCCCGTCCCGACGACGGCGTGCAGCTGAAGGGCGCGATGATCTCGAACGCCGTGCGCTGCGTGCCGCCGCAGAACAAGCCGGAGACGTCCGAGATCAACGCCTGCAACGGCTTCCTGAAAAGCCGCATCGCTTCTTTGCCGAAGCTGCGGGCCATCGTCGCTCTGGGCACGATCGCCCACAACGCGACGCTGACGGCGCTGGGAAGGAAGAAGTCGGCGTTCAAGTTCGGCCACGGCGCCGTGCACGATCTCGGGTCCGTGACGCTCTACGACAGCTATCACTGCAGCCGCTACAACACGAACACCGGCGTCCTGACCCCCGCCATGTTCCGCGCCGTATTCGACCGGGTGGAGCGCGACCTGAGCCGATAGCTCAGCCGAGATAGCGCCGGGCGATCGCGGCCTCCGTGCGCAGGGCTTCGGCGTGGATCGGCTTGCCCAATCCATCCATCTGGACGGCCGCATGCTCGCGTTCCTCGGTCTCCGCGCGGATCGCGGCAAGGACGGAAGCATCGTCCAGGCACAGCCGCTCGGTCTCGCCCTGATGGCCCTGGCCCGCGATGATGGGCGGGGCCTCGGCATTGTCGATTGCCGCGACCAGCGTGCGCAGTACCTTTGCCTCGGCGGCGCGGCCCTCCTTCATCGCGGCAAGCAGATCGTCTCGCAGCCGCAGCTTCATCGCATGTCCGGCATCGTGTGGCATTGCATGCGCATCCTTCGCCAATGGTCCGTCCCAAAAAACAAACGGGCCGCACCCATGGGGTGCGGCCCGTCGCTGTCTCAAACCGTGAAGTGGCTTACGCCGCCTTCAGGTTGCCGGCCGCGGACTTGCCGCGCTCCTTGACGATCTCGAACGAGACGCGCTGGCCTTCGACGAGGCTGCGCATGCCGCTGCGCTCGACCGCGCTGATGTGGACGAAAACGTCCGCGCCGCCGTCCTCCGGCTGAATGAAACCAAAACCCTTCGTGGTGTTGAACCACTTGACCGTGCCGATAGCCATATCCGTATCCGTCTCCACATGCGCGACGCGCGCGCATGATTTTCGTGACGCCGCGGGACCATCCCGCCGCGTTTACAACTGAGTCTCTTGGAGGTGTCGGGTGTGGGCTCGGTTAGCGCCTCTGGGAGCCGCCGCCGAGACATCGCCGTAACCGGCCTGATCTCGATTGTTGCGCCGATTTAGTCCGCCGGACGCCCAAGTGTCAAGAATCGACGGCCCGCAGGCCTAAGCCAGACGCCGCCGGAAGGAGGCCGCGGCAGTTCCTTCGACCACTGCCGAAGTCTCAGCCGCCGCCGCATCCGGGGCAGGCGCCGCGACGCCCTCCAGGAGCAGCAGCCTGGAAAGGGCCGTCGGGCGGCCCATCAGATAGCCCTGCACCTCGTCGCAGCCCAGATCCCTGACGAGCGTCATCTGATCGTCGGTTTCGATGCCCTCGATCACGGTCTTCATGCCCAGCGCCCGGGCGAGCGAGACGATGGCGCGGATGATCTCCAGGGTGCTGCCGCCGTCGTCCATCGCGTCGGCGAAAGACTTGTCGATCTTCAGCTTGCTGAACTGGAACCGGCGCAGATAGCTGAACGAGGAATAGCCGGCCCCGAAATCGTCCAGGCTGACGTTCAGGCCGATGCGCCGCAACTGATCGAGAACCGCCAGGTTGGCCTCGGAGTCGGACAGCATCACCGACTCGGTGATCTCGACGTCGATGCGCCGCGGATCGACGCCGGTCGCGGCCAGCGCCTGCAGGAACACCGATGCCAGGTTGGTGCTCCGCAACTGGAGCGGCGAGACGTTGACCGCCACGCGGATCGACGGCGCCAGTCTGGCGGCGGCCTCCAGCGCCGTCCGGATCACCCACTCGCCCAGCGAGACGATGAGGCCGGAGCGCTCCGCGATGTCGATGAAGCGCCCCGGCGAGATCGCGCCGCGCATCGGATGGTCCCAGCGCATCAGCGCCTCCAGGCCTGCGATCCGCCCCGTCCGCACATCGAACAGCGGCTGGTAGTCGAGCCGCAGCTGGTCCCCGGCCAGCGCGTCCTGCAGCTCGCGCTCCAGCTGCACCCGCTCCTGCGCGTCGACGTCCATCGACCAGTTGAACTCGACGATGTGTCCCGGACCCTGGGCCTTGGCCTCGAACAGGGCGAGATCGGCGTGGCGCAGGATCGCCTCGGCATCGAAATCCTCGACCCAGATGCGGCGGATGCCGACGCTGGCCGAGCAGTCGGCGCGCATCCCGCCGAAGGTCTGCGGCCGGGCGACGTCCGACACGATCCGGCGCGCCACAACGACCGGATCGGCGTCCGGCGCCGTCAGCACCACGGCGAATTCGTCACCGCCCAGCCGGGCGCAAAGTCCCTTGTCGCCGACCACCTCCCGCAGCCGGCGCGCGACCTCGATCAACAGCGAGTCGCCGACCCCATGGCCCAGCGCGTCGTTGATCACCTTGAAGCGATCGAGGTCGATCAGCAGCAGGGTCGCTTCCTGCTTGTGCTCGTCGTCGCGGGCAAGGACTTCCTGCAGCGCGGCGTTCAGCGAGCCCCGGTTCGCCAGGCCGGTCAGCGCGTCATGCGACGCCAGATGGGCGATGCGCGCCGCGGCGGTGCGCTCCGCCGTGATGTCCGCGGCGACGCCATGATAGCCGTGGAACCTGCCGAAGGTGAAATTCGGCTTGGCGGTCAGCGACACCCATCGCCGGTCGGCGCCCACCGACATCCTGACGACGACATCGGCGAAGCTCTCGAAGTTCGCCATGCGCTGCAGCAGGCTGGCGCGGCCGTCATCGGCCTCGAACAGGCTGGCGAAGTCGAGGAACTCGCTCTCGCCCTCCTCGACCGGGAGACTGGCGAACCGGTCCGCCCCGCTGGACAGCCGGCCGCTCCGGTCGGTCGACCAGAGCCAGTCGGACGACGACATCTCGAACTCGCGCAGCAGCATGCCGATGACCTCGGCCTGCTCGCGCGCAAGGCGCTCGTTCAGCAGCCGGCCGACGAACTCGCGATGGATCCAGCGCGATCCCGTGAAGAGCACGGCCGTGTAGACCGCGAGCAGGGCGGACAGGAAGAGGTGCTGCGGCGTCGGGTCCAGCAGCAGCGCGGCGAGCGCGCCGGCGGCGATGGAGCCGACAAAGGCCATGGCGCCCTGGGGCAAGGTCGAAAGCATGAAGGCGCCGCCGCACATCATGCCGACGACGACGATCGCGACGAGGTCCTGCTGCGCGACGTTCAGCGCGGGGAAGAAGACCGGCGGAAAGGCGCCCCAGATGACGCCAAGCAGGGCGCTGTCGCGCGTATTGCCCCTTATGGCGCGGACCGACCGCGCCATGGGACGCGGCTGGCCGCGACCGCTCATCAGCCTGAAGGCGAAGACGCCCATCAGCGTGCAAACCAGGCCGGTCCACAGGAGTATGTCCGTCCGGCTCGATGTATCTTGGAGCGTAAAGCCCAGCAGCGCGGCGTTCAGGACGTTTGCGGCGACCACCCAGTGGCCGAGATCCTTGAACGCCGAGATCTGGTGCGCGCGGACCCACCCCTCGGCGGCTTCGGGAATGTCGACCGGATGCAGCAGCCGGTGCCAGAGGCGCGCCGCCCAGCAACAGAAGGTGTCCTGCGAGTGCTCGCCCTCGTCCATACTGCAAGTATCGCGTGCAATCCTCACTTCCCGGTGAATCTGAACGCACCGTCCGCCGCCTGCCCGCGCACGGCCGTCGAGCGGCGAAAAGCCCAGCCTTTCCGCGGAAAAGAAGACGCAGCCGGAGCAGTCGCCGACTAACATATGTTGTGATCGGCGCGCCGAATTTTGCGTCGCGCCTGCCGGGCCGCTCAACCCTCCGCAACACGATCCAGCCCCGCGACGTCTCGGATCGTGAGGCGGCCATAGCCGATCTCCACAAGGCCCGCGCGGGCGAACGCCGAGAGCTGCAGGTTCACCGTCTTGCGCGTCACCCCGATCATCTCGGCCAGGGCATGCTGGCTGAGATGCAGGGTCACAGGTCCCCGCCCCCCGCCCGTCCGCGCCAGCATGCGAAGGCGCGATGCCAGGCGCTGGCGGGGCGGCAGGGCCGCCAGTTCCGCCGCCAGCCGGATCGCGGTCCGCAACTGCGCATAGACGAGGCTCGCGACGGCCCGCCAGATATCGGGCCGGCTCCTGCCGATCCGTTCCAGCGCCGCGTCGGGCACCAGCAGCAGCAGGCTGGGCGCCACGCAGATCGCGGTCACCAGCCGCGGTCCGCCGCCGAAGCGCATGGTCTGGCCGATCGCCGCGCCCGCCTCGGCATGGCCGACCAGCACCTCGCGGTCGCCCGGCGCCTGGCAATACATCTGGACCGCGCCTTCGACGACGACGAACAGTCCGGTGTCGGGGTCGCCCTCGGCCTGCGCCCATTGCCCGGTCGCATAGCGGACCAGGCTGCCGTGCTGCAGCAGCGCATCGGCAAGGCCGGGCGCCTCCCCGGCAAGCCATCCGGCCCGCGACAGGGTGCGCCGGGCAAGCTCGAGGTCGCTGCTGCTCATGCTGGACTGTAACCTGAGTTACACAATGTCGCCAGCGCACCGCTAGAATGCCGCCAAACGCAAAGCCTCGCCTGTCACGACAAGGCGGCGAATCCGGGGAGAAAACCATGGCGCGCGGACGATTCCTGCTGGGGCTGCTGTCGGGCGCGGTGCTGACCGGCGCGGTCGGGGCCGGCGGCCTCTACGCCTTCGGCGGCGTCATCGGACCGATGCTGATCGGCGCGCCGGCCATCCCCAAGCCGCCGCCGGTCGCCGCCTCGCAAGCCTCCAGGGAGATGCTTGCCGACGCCGCCGCGCGCGTCGCCGCCGACGACCGTCAGGACTTCGCCGACGCCGAGCGCGGATACATCGCCACGCTCGCCGATCCGTTGATCCGCAACGACAAGGGCGAGGTCGTCTTCGACCTCTCCTCCTACGACTTCCTGAAGAATCCCGCCCCCGACACCGCCAATCCCAGCCTGTGGCGGCACGCGCAGATCATCACCAAGCACGGTCTCTTCAAGGTCGCCGACGGCATCTGGCAGGTCCGCGGCTTCGACGTTTCGACCGTCAGCTTCATCGACGCGGGGGCGGGCTGGATCGTCGTCGATCCGCTGACCACGGTCGAAGTCGCGCGCGCCGCGCTTGGCCTCGTCAACCAGCATGTCGGCGCCAAGCCGGTCATCGCCGTCGTCTATTCGCACAGCCACGGCGACCACTATGGCGGCGTGCTCGGCGTCACGTCCCGCGAGGACGTGGCCTCCGGCAAGGTGCGGATCATCGCCCCGGACGGCTTCATGGAGCACTCCGTCTCGGAGAACATCATCGCCGGCCCCGCCATGGGCCGCCGCGCCCGCTATCAGTTCGGCCTGACGCTGCCGCGCGGACCCGAGGGCGAGATGACGTCGGGCCTCGGGCCGGGGCTCTCGCGCGGCGTCATCTCGCTGATCGCCCCCACCGACATCGTCACCAAGACCGGGCAGACGATCACGATCGGCGACGTCGTCATGGAGTTCCAGGTGACGCCGGGCACCGAGGCTCCGGCCGAAATGAACTTCTACCTGCCGGGCAAGCGCGCGCTCTTCATGGCCGAGAACGCCAATCTGACGATGCACAACCTGCTGCCCGCCCGCGGCGCGCTGGTGCGCGACGCCAAGGCCTGGGCCGACTATCTGACGCAGTCGATCCGGCTCTACGTGCACAAGTCCGACGTGATGTTCGCCGCGCACGGCATCCCGCGCTTCGGGCAGGCGAACATCGCCGCCTTCCTGACCAGCCACCGCGACGCCTACAAATTCCTGCACGACCAGACCGTGCGGCTGATGAACGCCGGCCTCAACGGCCCGGAGATCGCCGAGGTGCTGAAACTGCCCGAGGTGCTGGCGAAACAGTGGTTCAACCGCGGCTACTACGGCACGATGAGCCATAACTCGAAGGCGATCTATCAGCGCTACATGGGCTGGTACGACGCCAATCCGGCCAATCTCTGGCCGCTGCCGCAGGAGGAAGCCGCCGTCCGCATCGTCGAGGCGATGGGCGGCGCCGACGCCGTGATGGCGCGCGCCAAGGCCGCCTCAGACGCAGGCGAGTACCGCTGGGCCGCGATGCTGCTCAACTACGTCGTCTTCGCCGGCGGCGAGACCAAGCCGGCGCGCGACATGCTGGCCGGCGTCTACACCCAGCTCGGCTACCAGTCCGAGGCCGGCACATGGCGCAACATCTACCTCACCGGCGCCCAGGAACTGCGCGACGGCGCGCTCAAGCTGCCGCCTCTCGGCCTCAGCCCCGACGTGCTCGCCGCGACGCCGACCGCGATGCTGCTCGACTTCGCCGCCGTCCGCCTCAACCCCGAGCGCGCCCTCGCCGCGCCTCTGACGATCAATCTCGTCCTCACCGACCGCGAGGAGACGCACCTCGTCACGGTGGAGAACGGCGTGCTGATCCACGAGGAAGGCGTCACCGACCCGGCCGCCGGCGCAACGGTGCGGCTGACGCGCATGGATCTGCTGGCGACGCTGTTCGCCGGCGTGGCGGTGGAGACCCGCTCCATTGCCTCGGAGGGCGACGGCGCGCTCTACGGCCGCCTCGCCGGCCTCATCGAACCGCTCGACACCAACTTCAATATCGTGACGCCGTAGGGCGAAGGTCCCTGGCTCAGGAGTAGCGCTGCTCCAGCCAGGGATCGCCTTCGTTGTGGTAGCCGCGCACTTCCCAGAAGCCGGGCTTGTCCTCGGCCGAGAACTCGATGCGCTTGATCCACTTGGCGCTCTTCCACAGATACCAGCGCGGGATGAGCACCCGCAGCGGACCGCCATGCTCGCGGCTGATCGGCCGGCCCTCCCAGGTATGGACGAGCATCACGTCGGGATCGGCGAAGACTTCGAGCGTCACATTGGTCGTGTAGGTGTCGTAGGCGTGGAGAATGACGTGCTTCGCCTCGGCCCGGGGCATGGCGAGATCGAGCAGCGTGCGGCCGGAGACGCCCTGCCAGCGATTGTCGTAGCGGCTCCACTGCGTCACGCAATGCATGTCCGAGACGCTCTCGCTCTGCGGCAGCGCCTTCAGCGCTTCCCAGTTCAGCACGACGGGATTTTCGACGGCGCCGTCGATGCTCAGGCGCCATTTGTCGAGCGGGATGTTGGGTTGCGCGCCGAGATCCAGCACCGGCCAGTTCTTCACCTCGCGCTGGCCCGGCGGCAGCCGGCGCGCGCGCTGGAGATCGGGCGAACCGGTCAGCAGCCGCCCCTCGCGCGCCCAGCGCTCCTTCGACGCGATCAGCTTCTCCTTGAAACCATCGCCGTCCGTCATCGCGTCAGCCCTTCTGCCGCATGAGGCGCGCCTTGTCGCGCTGCCAGTCCTTCTGCTTCAGATCCTCGCGCTTGTCGTGGAGCTTCTTGCCCTTGGCGATGCCGAGTTCCATCTTGGCGATGCCGCGCTCGTTGAAATAGACCTTCAGCGGGATCAGCGTCATCCCCTCGCGTTCCGTTGCGCGGTAGAGATTGGCGATCTCGCGCTTGTTCAGCAGCAGCGTGCGCACCCGGGTCGGCTCGTGGTTCAGCCGGTTGCCGCCCGCGTATTCGGGGATCGTCGCGTTGACCAGGAAGACCTTGCCGTCCTTCACCTGGGCATAGGATTCGGCGATCGTCGCCTTGCCCTCGCGCAGCGACTTCACCTCGGTGCCGGTCAGCACCATGCCCACCTCGATCGTGCTCTCGATCGCATAGTTGAAGCGCGCCTTGCGGTTCTCCGAAACGACCTTCCGGTCGTCAGCCTTCTTTTTCGCCATGGGGAACTATAGCAGACCCGCGTGGCTCATGGCCGCCTTGATCCTGGCCTTGGTCGCGTCGGTCAGCTCCACGACCGGCAGCCGCGCTTCCGGCCTGCACAGGCCCAGCAGGCTGGCGGCGTACTTGGCCGGCGCCGGGCTCGGCTCGGCGAACATCGCCTCGTGCAGCGGCATCAGCGTGTCGTTGATGGCGTTGGCCTTGGCGAGGTCGCCGCCCAGCGAGGCGAGCTGCATCTCGGCGCACAGGCGCGGCGCGGCGTTGGAGGTCACCGAGATGCACCCCACCCCGCCCTGCGCGTTGAAGCCGATGGCGCTCGCGTCCTCGCCCGAGAGCTGCACGAAGTCTGCCCCCGCGTGCAGGCGCTGCTGCGTCACCCGCTCGATCTTGCCGGTGGCGTCCTTGATGCCGATCACATTGGCGATCTTGGCCAGCCGGCCGATGGTCTCGGGCAGGATGTCGGCGATGGTGCGGCCCGGCACGTTGTAGAGAACGAGCGGAATGGAGATCGCCTCGGCGATCGCCGCGAAGTGCCGGTAGAGGCCCTCCTGGCTCGGCTTGTTGTAATAGGGCACGACGCACATCGCCGCGTCGCAGCCGACCTTTTCGGCGTGCTGGGCGAGTTCGATCGCCTCGGCCGTCGCGTTCGAGCCCGCGCCGCCCAGCACGAAGGCGCGCCCGTTCGAGGTCTCGACCGCCAGTTCCAGCACGAGGCGGTGCTCGTCGTGGCTGATCGTCGGCGATTCGCCGGTCGTGCCGCAGGGCACCAGCCCGTGCGTCCCCTCGATGATCTGGTGCTCGACGATTCGCTTGAAAGCGGCCACGTCCACCCGCCCCTTGTCGAAAGGCGTGATCAGCGCGGTCAGGGAGCCTCTCAAACGGGTACGGTCGAACGCCATGTCACTTTTCCGGGATTGAATGCCCGGCTCCGGTTATGAAGGGCGGAAACTACGCGGTGCTTAACGCTTTGCCAAGAAACGGACGCGATCTTCGCCCTATGTTAACCATCGCCTTACGGCATGGTTCGCCCTGCCCCATTCCGAACGGGATCCGACGATCATGACCCTGAGCCGTCTCTTCGCCGCTTTCGCCGTCAGCGCTGCCATCGTGATGCCGGCCGGCGCCGCCAACATCTCCGACGCCGACCGCTCCATTCTCGCCTCCGCCATCGCCGCCGGCGAGGAAAAGGACTGGGCGAGCGTCGCCGCCCTGTCGCAGCGCGCCTCGAACGGAACGGTCGCCGCGATCGTCCGCTGGCGCTATCTCGTCGACCGCGAAAGCGGCGCGTCCTTCGCCGATCTCGCCGACTTCATCGCCAAGCATCCCAACTGGCCGTCGTCGCAGACCCTCCAGCGCAACGCCGAGCTGGCGATGCCGGACGATCTTTCGCCCGACCAGGTCCGCGCCTTCTTCCAGGGCCGCGAGCCGGTCAGCGGCGAGGGCATGCTCAATCTGGGCGTCGCGCTGCTCGCCGCCGGCGACACCGCCGAGGGCCCGATCTGGATTCGCCGCGGCTACGTCTCGGGCACCTTCAGCGCGACGCGCGAAGCCCAGATCCGGGCCCAGTACGGAGAATATCTCCCGGCCGACGCCAACCGGCTGCGCCTCGCCTCGCTGATCTGGAACGACGAGTATGCGGCCGCCACCCGGATGCTCGATGTCGTCGATTCCGGCTACCGGGCGGTCGCCCAGGCGCGCATGAAGCTGCGCACCAACACCAAGGGCGCCCAGGGCTTCATCGATGCGGTCCCCGCCGACCTGAAGAGCGACTTCGGCCTGATGTTCGACATCGGCCGCTGGTACCGCCGCTCCGAGCAGTACACCGCCGGCGCGCGCACGATCGCCCGCGCGGTGCGCGATCCGGCGGTCCCGCTGCCGCTCGACAAATGGTGGGACGAGAAGTCCAGCCATGTCCGCATGGCGATCAAGGAGCGCCGCTTCGCCGACGCCTATGCGGTGGCCGCCAGCGCCGGCCTCACGGACGGCGCCGACTTCCAGGAGGCCGAGTTCCTCGCCGGCTGGATGCAGCTGCGCTTCCTCGGCGACCCGCGCACCGCCTATGCGCATTTCAGCCGCATCGCGCCCGGCGTCTCGACCCCGATCAGCCTGTCGCGCGGCCATTACTGGACCGCCCGCGCCGCCGAGGCGGCCGGCGATCTTGAGACCGCGCGCGCCGAGTACACGCTCGCCGCCCGTCACCCCGAGGCGTTCTACGGACAGCTCGCCATCGCCGCGCTGTCGGACAGCCCGACCATCACCGTCGACATGAACAGTTCGGTCAGCCGCGGCGCGATCACCACCATGGAGAACGACGAACTGGTGCAGGCGATCGAGATCCTCTCCCGCGTCGATACCGGCAGCCGGCTGCTGCCGCGCTTCGTCGCCGCCCTCGGCGACCGGCTCGAGAAGCGCGAGGACTTCGAAACCGCCTCGGCCCTGCTGATGCAGCTGAACCGCCCCGCGATGGCCGTCCGCGTCGCCAAGAAGGCCATGCAGAAGGATCTCGAGGTCTTCCGCTACGCCTACCCGACCGTCCAGCTGCCGCCCTATCGCGGCCGCGGCGAGCCGCCGGACCCAGCCTTCGTGCTCGCCCTGATGCGCCAGGAAAGCGAGTTCGACCCCAATGCGCGCTCCAGCGCCGACGCGCGCGGCATCATGCAGATGCTGCCCTCGACGGCGAAGCTGACCGCCAACAAGCACGGCATCCCTTACGACGCAGGGCGCCTGCTCGGCGACTGGGAGTACAACGCGACGCTCGGCATGGCGCATGTCCGCGACCTGCTGGAGCAGTTCGACGGCTCCTATGTGCTGGTCGCGGTCGCCTACAATGCCGGACCCGGCCGCGCCAATCAGTGGATCAAGGAATTCGGCGACCCGCGCAGCCCCAATGTCGACGTTGTGGACTGGATCGAGCGCATCCCCTTCAGCGAGACTCGCAACTACGTCATGCGCCTGATCGAGAACACCAGCGTCTACCGGGCCATGCTGAACGGCGGCAGCGGACCCTTGCTCGTCGAGGCCGACCTGCTCCACGGCACGGGGCGCAGCGACTATCAACCCGCCCGCCAGATGGCCTCGGAAATTCTCAGATGACCGCCTATCGCGACGCCTTCCTCGCCGCCCCCGACGGGCTGCAGCTCTATTATCGCGACTACGACAGCGCCGGCGGCGGGCTGACGCCGGTGCTTTGCCTGCCCGGCCTCACCCGCAACGCCCGCGATTTCGACGGCATCGCCGCGCACCTGGCGAAGACCCGCCGCGTGATCGCCCCCGACATGCGCGGACGCGGCCGCTCGGCCTACGATCCCAACTGGCAGAACTACTCGATCCCCGTCGAGACCGGCGACGTGCTCGCCCTCGCCGCCTCGCTGGGCTTTGAGAAGGTCGCGATCATCGGGACCTCGCGCGGCGGCCTCATCGCCTCGGTGATCGCGGCCATGAAGCCGGCCCTTCTGAAGGGCGTGGTGCTGAACGATGTCGGCCCGGAGCTCGATCCGCGCGGCATCGCGCGCATCACCGCCTATGTCGGACGGCAGGACGCCACCCCGCCCGACTGGACGGCCGCGATGGAAGGCCTCAAGGCCGTGAACGGCGGCCTGTTCGACATGCCGGACGAGCAATGGATGACCGTCACCCGCGCCATCTTCCGTGACGAAGACGGCAAGCCGGTGCTCGACTACGACCCCAGGATCGGCGACGCGACCCGGGCCAGCATGGCCCAGCCGCAGGCGATCGACCCCTGGGTGTTGTTCCAGGCCTTCGCTCCCATCCCGCTTCTCGTCCTGCGCGGCGCGAACTCCGATCTGCTGTCGCCCGAGACGGTCGCCAAGATGCGGGCCGCCAAGCCCGACATGCGCTTTGCCGAGATCCCGGGGCGCGGCCATGCACCGCTGCTCGACGAGCCGGACTCGATCGCCGCCATCGACGCCTTCCTGGCCGAACTGGGCTAGGCGCCACCGCCCTCTAGTGGATCGCCGATCCGGGGGCCGGGCCGCCGAACATCGCGCGCAGCCGCTCGCCCGCCTCGCCCTCGTCGAACGCCCGGCGCAGCGCCTCCGCGCCCACCGTCTCCGGCACGGCGCCCAGCATGGCGGCCTTCAGCATGCGCTTGAGCTGCAGCAGGGCCGTGCGGGGCAGCGCCGCGATGTGCCCGGCGAAGTCCATCACCGCCGGATCGAACTCGGCGATGCCGACGACGTTGGTGACCAGCCCCAGCATGAAGGCGCGCTCGGCCGTGATGACGCCGCCCGTGATGAACAGCGCCGACGCCGGCCCCATGCCGATCAGCTTGCCCAGCCGGTCGACGGCCGCCGAGCCGGGCGGCAGGCCGAGGCCGATGCCGGGAAAGCCGAAGCGGGCATCGCCCCGCGCCACGCGGATGTCGCAGTGAAGTGCGAGTTCCAGCCCGGCGCCGATGCAGGCGCCCTTGATGGCCGCGATCACCGGCACGTCCAGCCCCGCCAGTCGCTCGCACACGGTCCTTGCGGTGCGCGCCAGCGCCTCGGCCTCGGCCGGCGTCAGCGCCGCCAGTTGCGGCAGGTCGTAGCCGGTCGAGAAGGCCTCGTTCCCGGCCCCGGTCAACAGGACCGCGCCGGTCTCCTCGTCCGCGGCGATGCGGTCGCAGGCGCGCAGCAGGGCGCCGCGCACGGCATCGTCCAGCGCGTTGTTCGCGTCCGGACGGTTGATGGTCAGGATGGTCAGCGGGCCGCGCTTCCTGATGCGCAGCGCCTCCTCGCCGTCCCTTTGCCCGCTCATGCCCGAATACTCCTGCCTTGCCGCCCACTATAGGCCGGCGGAGGCGCTTGTCTTCAGGCGGATGCGGCTCAGTGCAGCTGCGACAGCCAGGCGCGGGCCGAGCGCTGCGCTTCGGCGATGCCCTGCGGGCCCAGTTCGGCGCTGATCTCGGCGCGCTTTTCGCGGGCCTCGACGACGCCCTTCATGGCCGCCAGGTTGAACCATTTGTGGGCTTCCACCAGGTTCGTCTCCACCCCCTGGCCGGTCGAATAGGCCAGGCCCAGAATGTAGAACGCATCCGGCTTGCCGCGGCGGGCTTCGCATTCCTGCGCCTGCACGCCCTCGAAATCGAGAAGAGCCATTTTGATCCCCTTTGACCGAAGCGAAGGGGCCGTTCGGCTCCTCTTCCCTTCAAGACACCCCGCAGCCGTCATCGGCTTGCAGGGGGATCGTGGCGTCTTTGGCTGAATCGCCGGTTAAGCAAAACCTGCGGAAGGGTTAACCTGCGCTCATGGTGAAGATCGCGTGAATCCAAGCAAAATGCTGGGATTCACGCGCATTCCTCAGCGCGGCGCGAGTGCCGCGAGTACGATCGCGCTTTCGCCGTTCGTATAATATTGCGCGACCTTCAGCTTCGCGTCGTACGGATCCTTCAGGCCCCATATCCCGGCCAGCGTCACCGCATCCTCATAGCTGTGGCCGGTGTCTTCCCAGCCGCAGGCGTTCGACTCGCGCGCGGCGGCCAAAAGGCCGGGGACGTTTTCGCCATAGCCGTTGATGATCTTCTGGCCGATCTCGACCTTCGCCTGCTCGATCGAGATGCTCCACAGCCCCGCGACCAGCTTGGCGTCGCAATAAGTGTAGGGCGAGTCGGCGAAGGCGGTGAAGGCGGCGGCTTCGCCCGCGCCCGCGGGCTGCGAGAGCGCCGGCATCGCCTGGCCGAGCGCCGCGACCACTTCGGCGCTGCGCCCCTGGGTGTAGAGCTTGGCGACCTTCAGCTTGGCGTCATAGGGGTCCGGCAGGCCCCACAGGGCGGCCAGCTTCTCGGCGTCGCTATAGGTATGCGGCGTGTCCGCCCACTCGCAGGCATAGGCGAGGCGCGCCTCCTGGAGAATGACCGGCACCGCGTCGCCGATCCCGTTCAGGATCTTCCGCCCGATCGTCGCCTTGGCCTCGTCGATCGGGATGCTCCACAGGCTCGCGACCAGCTTGGCGTCGCAATAGGTGTAGGCGGACGAGAAAAAGGTCTCCAGTTCGTTCGCGGCCGCGGCGCGTCCGGTCAGCGCCACCGATGCGAAGGTCAGCGACGAGGACAGCATCAGGGCGGCGGCGATCCGCCTCAAGGTACGACGCGAAACGGCCATGGCAATGTCTCCTTCGCGCAGGATAGTCCGCGCCTCACACGCAAGCGCATAGCCGGTTCCGCCAGCCGGCGCGCTGCGACACGTTGATCTGGCGGCTCTTGCGCGCGCGGCTCAGTTCCGGCGCTGGAACTGCTTGTCGCCGAACAGGTTGCTCCAGCGGTCGGGATTGGCCGCCGCCTCGTCGCGCTCCTTCTTCAGGACATCGACGCCGCGCCGCACGGCCGGGCGCACCTTCATCGCCTCGTTCCAGCGCCCGACATGGGGATACTGGGCGATGTCGACGCCGAAATTCCTGCGCCCCAGGATCCAGGGCCAGGTCGCGAAGTCGGCGACCGTGATCTCCGGCCCGGCCAGCCACTCGGCCTTGCCGAGCTGCTCGTCCATCACCGCGAAGAGGCGGTTGGCCTCGTTGGTGTAGCGCTCGACGCCATAGGCGGCATGCTCCGCCCCGACCCGCGCGGTCGCGTAGTTCCGGAAATGGTTGGCCTGGCCGAACATCGGGCCGACCCCGCCCACCTGCCAGAACAGCCACTCCATCGCCGCGACGCGGCGGCGCGGATCCGACGGCAGGAAGCGTCCCGACTTCTCCGCCAGGTAGAGCAGGATCGCGCCGGACTCGAAGACGGAGATCGGCTCGCCGCCCGGCCCGTCGCGATCGACGATGGCGGGGATGCGCCCGTTCGGGCTGATCGAGCGGAAGAAGTCCGAGAACTGCTCGCCGTCGCCGATGTTCACGCCATGCGCCTCGTAGGGCAGTTCGGCCTCCTCCAGCATGATGGAGACCTTCTGGCCGTTCGGCGTGCACCAGGAATAGAGATCGATCATGACGGTCCGCCCGATTGCTGTTCGGCGGGCAGTCTAGCGCGGCTTCTGGTTCAGCAGAACCCGCCGCGAATCCTGCGACGATCTGAGGTCCGAGGGCGACGCCGAGCGCAGCTCGCGGCCGACGGCGAGGCCCCGCTGCACGCCAGGCCGCGCCCCGACGCGGTCGAACCACGCCTTGAGATGGACGAACGCCGCCAGGTTCTGGCCCTGCTGCTGGTGCGACATGATCCAGCCATAGCAGGCGATGTCGGCGATGGAATACGGCCCCGCCAGGTAGTCGCGTCCCGCCAGGCGCCTGTTCATCACGTTGTAGAGCCGCCCCACCTCGTTGGTGTAGCGCTCGATCGCATAGGGGATCGTCTCCGGCGCGAACTGGCGGAAGTGATTGGCCTGCCCGGCCATCGGTCCCAGGCCGGACACCTGCCAGAACAGCCACTCGTCGACCGCGACGCGGCCGCGCTCGTCGGCAGGATAGAACTTGCCGGTCTTGCGCCCGAGATACTGCAGCACCGCACCGGACTCGAAGACCGAGATCTCCTTCCCGCCCGGTCCGTCGGGATCGGCGATCGCCGGAATGCGGCCGTTCGGGGAGATCTTCAGATAGTCGGCGGTGAACTGTTCGCCGCGCCCGATATTGACCGGCCGCAGGACATAGGGAACGCCGCATTCCTCCAGCATGATCGAGACCTTCCAGCCGTTTGCGGTCGGCCAGTAGTAGAACTCGATCGGCTTGGCGGGACGGGGGGGCGGCGCGGGAACCGGCCTCGGAGCCGCCTTGGCGGGCGGCGCCTTCGCTGCGGCCGCCTTGGCGGCGGCGGGCTTTGCGGAAGCCGGCTTTGCGGAAGCCTGTTTCTTGGCAACCGGTTTCGTTGTGGCCGGCTTGGTCGAAGCCTGCTTGGCTGAGAGAGGCTTCGCCTTCGTGGGCGCCGGCGGAGCGGCTTTCGCTTTCGCCGGCGATCCGGAACGGGCGGCCGCGGCGCCTGCGCGCGATGAAGTCTTGCGCGAAGTCGCCGCGGCCATGAATCCGACCCGCTTACTTCTTCGCGGCCTTCTTCGCCGGCGCCTTCTTGGCGGCGACTTTCTTCACGGCGGCCTTCTTCGGCGCCGCTTTCTTGGCCGCAGGCTTCGCAGCCGCCTTCTTCACGACGGCCTTCTTGGCCGGCGCCTTCTTGGCGGGGGCTTTCTTGGCGACCGTCTTCTTGGCGGCCGGCTTCTTCGGTGTTGCAGGCATTCGCAGATTACTCCCCTTGGGTTTCGCATCGTCCGCACGCGGAAGAACGCAGCAGCGCCGGACTGCACGCGAGTATCCAGCGTCGCGACATTTTGTCGAACGATTTGTGAAGCCGCGATTCGGGGCCGGAACCCCGAATTGCGCGGATTGCAGCAAAAATCAGGGTTTCGTTGCGACTATCCGTCTACGGATGAACCGCCCTGTCAAGCGTGAATTCCCGTTAACGAATCGGATTTCACGCTTGCGCTTGGCGAATCACCCGCCGACTCACTCGCCCAGGAGATGGCCGAGCTTGGCCTTCAGCGCCTCGTTGACGGCCTGCGGATTGGCTTTGCCTTGAGTCTTTTTCATCACCTCGCCGACGAACCAGCCGATGAGCTTGGGCTTCTTCGCCAGCTCTTCGACCTTCGCCGGATTCGACGCGATCACCTCGTCGACCGCCGCGCTGATCGCGCCGGTGTCGGTCACCTGGCGCAGTCCGCGCTCCTCGACGATCTTCGCCGGGCGTTCGCCGGTCTCGTACATGATGACGAAGACGTCCTTGGCGATGCGGCCCGAGATGGTGCCGTCGCCGATCAGGCCGACCATCTCGCCGAGCGCGTCCGCCGACACCGGACTTTCGCCGATCGGCTTGCCGTCGCGGTTCAAGGCGGCGAAGAGATCGCCCGTCACCCAGTTCGCGACCGCCTTGGCGTCGCGGCCCTTCGCCGCCGCCTCGAAATACGCGGCGATCTCGCGCTCGGCGACCAGCACGCCAGCGTCATAGGGTGACAGACCGTACTCGCTCACGAAGCGCGCCTTCTTGGCGTCGGGCAGCTCGGGCAGCGTCGCCTTGATGCGCGCGATGAAGGCGTCGTCGAATTCCAGGGGCAGCAGATCGGGATCGGGGAAGTAGCGATAGTCATGCGCTTCTTCCTTCGACCGCATCGGCCGCGTCACGCCGGCCTTGTTGTCGAACAGCCGCGTCTCCTGATGGATCGAGCCGCCGCCCTCCAGAACGTCGATCTGGCGGCGCGCCTCGTATTCGATCGCCTGCGCCACGAAGCGCATCGAGTTCACGTTCTTGATTTCGCAGCGCGTGCCCAGCGCCGCGCCGGGACGGCGCACCGAGACGTTGACGTCGGCCCGCATCGAGCCTTCGTCCATGTTGCCGTCGCAGGTGCCCAGATAGCGCACGATGGCGCGCAGCTTCTTCAGATAGGCGGCCGCTTCCTCCGACGAGCGCATGTCGGGCCGCGAGACGATCTCCATCAGCGCGACGCCCGAGCGGTTCAGATCGACGAAGGTCGCGTTCGGGTCCTGGTCGTGCAGGCTCTTGCCCGCGTCCTGCTCCAGATGCAGCCGCTCGATCCCGACCTCGACGCTCTCGCCGCCCGGCAGATCGACGACGACGACGCCCTCGCCGACGATCGGCTGCTTGAACTGCGAGATCTGATAGCCCTGCGGCAGGTCGGGGTAGAAATAGTTCTTCCGATCGAAGACGCTGACCTTGTTGATCTGCGCGTTGAGGCCGAGGCCCGTGCGCACCGCCTGCTCGACGCAGTACTCGTTGATCACCGGCAGCATGCCGGGCATGCCCGCGTCGACCAGGCTGACATGGCTGTTGGGCGCGCCGCCATAGGCGGCCGAGGCGCCGGAGAAGAGTTTGGCGTTCGACAGGACCTGGGCGTGGACCTCGAGGCCGATCACCACCTCCCACGAACCCGTCACGCCCTCGATCAGCTTGCCGCGCATCTTGCTCTCGCTCATCACGCCCACCACCGGCCGGGCTTGCCCGTGAAGCCCGCCGCCTTTTCCAGCACCGACCCGGCGCTGAACAGGGTCTCCTCGTCGAAGGCCCGCCCGATCAGCTGCAGGCCGAGCGGCAGCCCGTCCTTGCTGATCCCGGCCGGCACCGCGATGCCGGGCAGGCCCGCGAGGTTCACCGTCACGGTGTAGACGTCGTTCAGGTACATCGAGATCGGGTCGTTGGTCTTCTCGCCGATACCGAAGGCGGGCGACGGCGAGGCCGGGGTGAGCAGTGCGTCGCACTTCTCGAACGCCGCCTTGAAGTCGCCGGCGATCAGCGTGCGCACCTTCTGCGCCTTCAGGTAGTAGGCGTCGTAGTACCCGGCGCTCAGCACATAGGTGCCGATCAGGATGCGGCGCTGCACCTCGCGGCCGAACCCGGCGGCGCGGGTCTGCTCGTACATCCGCGTCAGATCGTCGTTCTCGACCCTGAGGCCGTATTTGACGCCGTCATAGCGCGCGAGGTTGGACGAGGCCTCCGCCGGCGCGACGATATAATAGGCGGGCAGCGCGTATTTGGTGTGCGGCAGGCTGACCTCGACGATCTCGGCGCCCGCCTCCTTCAGCCAGGCGATGCCCTGCTCCCACAGCGCGTCGATCTCGGCCGGCACGCCGTCGATGCGGTATTCCTTGGGCACGCCGATGCGCAGGCCCTTCACGCCCGCGTTGCAGGCCGCCTCGAAATCCGGCACCGCCAGGTCGACGCTGGTCGAATCCTTGGGGTCGAACCCGGCCATCTCGCGCAGCAGGATGGCGCAGTCCTTCACGGTGCGGGCCATCGGTCCCGCCTGGTCGAGCGAGGAAGCGAAGGCGACGATGCCCCAGCGCGAGCAACGGCCATAGGTCGGCTTGATGCCGGCAATACAGGTCACCGCCGCCGGCTGGCGGATCGAGCCGCCGGTGTCGGTGCCGGTCGCGCCGAAGCACAGCTCTGCCGCCACCGCCGCCGCCGAGCCGCCGGACGAGCCGCCGGGCACCAGCTTGGCGTCGTCGTTGCCGCGCCGCCACGGATTGACCGCCGGGCCGAAATAGCTGGTCTCGTTCGACGAGCCCATGGCGAACTCGTCGAGATTCAGCTTGCCCATCATCACCGCGCCGGCGTCCCACAGCTTCTGCGTGACGGTCGATTCGTAGACCGGCTTGAAGCCCTCCAGGATGTGGCTGCCGGCCGTCGTCTGGATGCCCTTGGTGCAGAACAGGTCCTTGATGCCGAGCGGAATGCCTTCCAGCGCTCCGCCCTCGCCCCTGGCGAGCCTGGCGTCGGAGGCGGCGGCCATCGCGGCCGCAATCTCGGGCGTCTCGACGATGAAGGCGTTGAGCGGCCGCGCCTTCGCGATCTCCGCCGCGCTGGCGGCGGCGAGTTCGGCGGACGAGAACCGCCGGGCGCGCAAGCCCTCGCGGGCCTCGGCCAGCGTCATCTTCATAAGATCGCTCATGTCTACTCCACGACCTTCGGCACGACGAAGAAATTGTCCTCGCTGCGCGGCGCGTTCTTCACGATGTCTTCGGCATAGAAGCCGTCGGTCACGACGTCGGCGCGGCGATAGAGCCGCATCGGCCGGACGCTGGTCATCGGCTCGACGTTCTGGGTGTCGAGCTCGTTGAGCTGCTCCACCCAGGCGAGGATCCCGCTCAGTTCGGCGGCCAGCGGCGCGAGGCGGTCTTCGGGGACGGCGAGGCGGGCGAGGCGCGCCGCCCGGCGCACCGCCTTTTCATCGACGGACATGTCTGTGGTCTTTCGTGCCTAAAGCTGGTGTTCTGCTATCAACGTGAGCCGGGGCTTTCAAGCCGCCGCAGAGGGAGAAGACGGGTGGTGAACACGGCGGAGCGGGCCGAGCGGACCTATACCATGGCGGGATTCCCGCCCTTCATGCGCCCTCCCCACCCCGTCCCGGCCAGCCATATGCGCCTGATCGGCCTCGTCGGGATCGCAACCCTCCTGGGGGCCTACGATCTCCAGATCTTCGGCCTGGCGGCCAAGCAGATTCTCGCCGAGTTCCAGCTCACCGAGAACGCCACCGGCCCGACCATCGCCCTCTTCCGCCTCGGCGTCTTCGGCGCTTTGCTGCTCTGCCTGCTGGCCGACGTGATAGGCCGCCGCCGCCTGCTGCTGTTCACCATCCTCGGCATGGCCCTCTCGACGGCCGGCACCGCCTTCGCGCCGGACTACGAGACCTTCGTGGCCATGCAGTTCCTGGTGCGGGTCTTCGGCTACACCGAGGACATGCTCTGCATCGTGGTGATCGCCGAGGAGGTGGAGGAGCGCACCCGCGGCTGGTCGATCGGCGCGCTCGGCACGCTGGGGACCCTGGGCGCCGGCGTTGCCGTGGCGATGTTCGCGCTGGTCAATCTCCTGCCCTTCGGCTGGCGGGCGATCTATGTCCTCGGCGCCGTTCCCCTCTTCCTGCTCGCCTGGATGCGCCGCGGCCTTCCCGAGACCCGGCGCTTCGCCAGCGCGGCGGCGGCCGGCGCCAGGCCCGCCAACCCGCTCGACGCCTGGCGCCCGATGATCGGACTGCTGCGCGCCTACCCGGCCCGGCTCGGCCTGCTGATGCTGGCCGTCGCCCCGCTGGCGCTCGGCATGGCGCCCTCGCTCGCCCTGATGCCGACCTTCCTGCAGAGCGAGCACGCCTTCTCGCCCGGCATGATCTCCGGCGTCCTCATCGGCACCGGCCTTGTCGGCCTCACCGCCAGCATGTGGATCGGCAAGCTCAGCGACCGGGTCGGCCGCCGCCCCACGCTGCTCGTCGGCATCGTCCTGACGACGATCGGCATGGCCGGCATCTACTATGTCGATACGCTGTGGCTGCTGGTGGCGGCGATCCTGATCGGCGTCTTCGGACAGGTCGCGGTCGGCATCCAGGTCGATGCCTACAGCGCCGAACTCTTCCCCACCGCCTACCGCGCGACCTCGTCGGCCATGCGCTTCATGGCCGGCATCATGGGCGGCGCGATCGGCCTGCTCCTGCAGGGCGCGGTGCTGGCGCCCTGGATCGGCTTCGGCCCCGCCGTCCTCATGCTGCTGATTCCCGCGCCGCTGGCTCTGATCGGCATCTACTTCCTCCCCGAGACGGCGGGCAGGCGGCTTGAGGACATCAGTCAGGAACCCGGCCGCGCATGAGCCTCGTGACCATCGAGGAACTGGCGGCGACCCTGCCCCCGCGCGGCGGGCTGATCGGTCTCGACCTCGGCTCCAAGACCATCGGCGTCGCGATCTCCGACCAGACGCGCCAGATCGCCAGCGCGCATCAGGGCCTGCCGCGCGCCAAGACCTTCGCCAGGACCGCCGCGCCGCTGGTCGCGCTGATCGAGCGGGAAAAGCCCGTGGGACTCATCGTCGGCCTGCCGCTCAACATGGACGGCAGCGACAGCCCCTCCACCCAGTCGGCCCGGGCCTTCGTGCGCAACATCGACCCTCTCATTGCCCTTCCCATCGTGCTGTGGGATGAGCGATGGTCCACCGCCGCCGTCACGCGGACCCTGCTCGAAGCGGACGCCTCGCGCCGCCGCCGGGCCGAGGTCGTCGACAAGATGGCGGCCGCCTACATCCTTCAGGGGGCGCTCGACCGCCTCCGCATCCTGGCACGGAGCTGACTGCATGGCTGGCGCCCCCTCCGGCGGCTTTTCCTTGAAGCCCCCGGTTCCCCTGGACGGACACCAGTGGAAAGTCCTGATCCTGGTCAGTTTCGCCTTCCTGATCGCCGGCTACGACATCCAGCTGCTGGGCTTGGTGCTGCCCTACGTCGCCGCCGATTTCGGCGTGCCGCCCGGCAACGAGGGCGAGATCATCATGTGGGCGCGGCTCGGCGTGCTGGTCGCCTTTCCGCTCGCCATGCTGGCCGACCGATGGGGCCGGCGCTCGCTGCTCATGGTGACGATTCTCGGCTCCGCGCTGACCACGCTCGCCACCGCCTTCGCCCAGACCGAAAGCCAGTTCATCGTCCTCCAGGCGGCGGTCCGCACCTTCGGCTACGCCCAGGACATGATCTCCATCGTCGTCATCGCCGAGGAGATGGTGGACGGCGCGCGCGGCTGGGCGCTCGGCATGCTGGCGGCGGCCGCGGCCTTCGGCGGCGGCCTCTCGGCGGTCATCTTCGCGCTCATCGAGGTGATGCCCTTCGGCTGGCGCTCGCTCTACGTCATCGGCGCGCTGCCGATCTTCGCCATCGCCATCGCCTGGCGCACCATGCCCGAGACGCGGCGGTTCAGGGAGATGGAAGCGGCGGCCCGCGCGCGGCCCGTCAGCGCCCGCTCCAGCCTCCACACCATATTGGCGAGCATCTATGCCCTGGCGATCACCCATCGCCGCCGCTTCTTCGCGCTGATGGCGGTGACCGCGCCCCTCGCCTTCGGCCTCACCTGCGCCATGGTTCTGCTCCCCACCTTCCTGAAGACCGAGATCGGGCTGGAAGCGCACTGGGTGACCGCCATCTTCATCGGCGGCGGACTGTTCGGCCTGATGGGAAATTTCATCGCCGGACGCTATGCCGACCGCAACGGCCGCAAGCCGGTCTTCCTGGCCGCGACGCTCCTCTTCATCGTCGCGATGGGGGCGCTCTATCTCGGGCCGCACAATGCCGTGCTGATCGGCGTGCTCTGGGGCATCGGCGTCTTCTGCTTCTTCGCCCTCGAAGTGGTGGTGGGCGCCTGGAGCGCCGAGCTCTTCCCGACCGCCCAGCGGTCCACCGCCTCGGGCGCCCGCCTGGCGGTCAACATCATCGCGGGCGGCGCGGCGTTGCTGACGCAGAGCTTCCTCTACGATTCGATGGGCGGCCACGCCGCATCGATCGCCGCGCTCCTGCCGGTCATCCTCATCGCGACGGCGATCGCCATGCTCACCATTCCCGAAACCGCCGGCAAGACGCTCGAGCAGATTGCCGCCGAGAGCGGCGTCAAGCACTGACCCCGTGCTCGATGTCGCGCAGAGCCTGCTGCCGGTCTTCCTGCTGATCGCTCTGGGGGCGGCGCTGCGGCGCGCCGCCCTCCTGCCCGAGACCTTCTGGCCGCCGCTCGAGCGGCTGGTCTATTTCGTCCTCTTCCCGCCGCTGCTCTTTCACACCATCGTCACGGCCGAGCTCGACCAGGGCGAGGCGCTGCGGCTCGCCGCCGCCTTCCTCCTCGCCGTCGCCGGCATGGCGCTCATCCTCTTTGCGCTGCGGCCGCTGCTGCCGATGCCCGGCCCCGCCTATTCCAGCGTCTATCAGGGGGCGATCCGCTGGAACTCCTACGTCGCGCTCGGCATCATCGCCGCGTTGATGGGACCGTCCGGCATCGCCCTTTCGGCCGTCGCCTTCGCGGCGATGGTGCCGGCCGTCAACGTCCTCTCGGTGACCGTGATCAGCCGCTATGCCGGCGACCGTCCCGCCTCGGCCCGCGCGATCGTCATGGCCCTCGCCGCCAATCCGCTGATCATCGCCTGCGTGCTCGGCATCGCCGTCGCGGCGCTGCGGCTTCCCGTCCCGGCCTTCGTGCTGACGAGCTTCCGGCTGCTCGGCGACGCCACCATCGCGCTCGGGCTGATCGCCGTCGGCGCGGCGCTCGACTTCGGGCGCCTGCGCGCCTCCGGCCTCGCGCTGGCCGTTACCGGCGTGCTCAAGCTCGCCGTGATGCCCGTGCTCGTCTGGGTCGCCTGCCTCGCGCTCGGCATCGAGGGCGAGGCCCGCGCCGTCGCGCTCATCTGCGCCGCCGTGCCGCCCGCGACCTCGGCCTATATCCTGGCGCGCCAGCTTGGCGGCGACGCGCCGCTGATGGCCAATCTCATCACCGTGCTGACGCTGCTTTCGGCGCTGACCATGCCCGTGGTCGTCGCCTTGGCAAGGTGAGCCCGCGCCCCTATAAGCCGCATTCATGCCCTCCGCCGGTCAGATCCTGTCGAACCGCCATCTTCTCGCCATCGAGGATTTGAGCCGGACCGAAATTACGACCCTGCTGGGCCTTGCCGAATCCTATGTGGCGCTGAACCGCGAAGTCGCCAAGAAGCGCGACACGCTGCGCGGCCGCACGCTGATCAACCTCTTCTTCGAATCCTCGACCCGCACCCAGGCCTCGTTCGAGCTGGCCGGCAAGCGCCTCGGGGCCGACGTCATGAACATGTCGGTCGGCAATTCCTCGGTGAAGAAGGGCGAGACGCTCATCGACACGGCGATGACGCTGAACGCGATGAACCCCGATCTTCTGGTCGTCCGCCATCAGGACTCGGGCGCCGTGTCGCTGCTCGCCCGCAAGGTCGGATGCAGCGTCATCAACGCCGGCGACGGCGCCCACGAACACCCGACCCAGGCTCTGCTCGACGCCCTCACCATCCAGCGCCGCCTCGGACGGATCGAGGGCCTCACCGTCGCCATCTGCGGCGACATCCTGCACAGCCGCGTCGCGCGCTCCAACATCGCGCTGCTTCAGAAGCTGGGCGCGCGCGTCCGCCTGGTCGCGCCGAAGACGCTGCTCCCCGCCGCCATCGGCCGCCTGGGGCCCGAGGTCTTCCACCGCATGGAGGACGGCCTGAAGGACGCCGACGTCGTGATGATGCTGCGTCTCCAGATGGAGCGCATGACCGGCTCGTTCCTGCCCTCGACGCGCGAATTCTACCGCGTCTACGGCCTCGACGCGGAGAAGCTCGCCTTGGCCAGGCCGAGCGCCGTCGTCATGCATCCCGGACCCATGAATCGCGGCGTCGAGATCGACAGCGCCGTCGCCGACGATGTCGAGCGCAGCCTCATCCAGGAGCAGGTCGAGATGGGCGTCGCCGTCCGCATGGCGGTGCTCGACGCGCTCAGCCGCAATCTGAAGAACGACGACAAGGGGCTCTGGGCATGAGCCGCCCCATCGCTTTCGTGAACGCCCGCCTCGCCGACCCGGCGAGCGGCCTCGACGTCGCCGGCGGCCTCCTGGTCAGGGACGGGCGCATCATCGATCTCGGACCCTCGGTCTTCGCCGCCGGCCTGCCCGACGCCGAGATCGTCGACTGCGGCGGACGCGTCCTCGCGCCCGGCCTTGTCGATCTCAAGGTCTCGACCGGCGAACCCGGCGACGAGCATCGCGAGACCATCGCCTCGGCCGGACGCGCCGCTGCGGCCGGAGGCGTCACCACCATCGCGCTCCAGCCGGACACCACCCCGCCGGTCGACGATCCCGCCCTCGTCGAATACATCGCCCGCGCCCCCTGCACCGTCCGCGCCCTGCCCATGGCGGCGCTGACCCAGGGGTTGCGCGGCGAGGCGATGTCCGAGATGGCGCTGCTGGCCGGCGCCGGCGCCGTCGCCTTCACCGACGGCGACCGCACCGTCGCCAACACCCGCGTCATGCGCCGCGCCCTCGCCTATGCCGCGACCTTCGACCTTCTGGTCGCCGTCCATTGCGAGGACCCCTTCCTCGCCGAGGGCGGCGCGATGAACGAGGGCGAGACTGCGACGCGCCTCGGCCTGCCCGGCATTCCGGCCGCCGCCGAGGCGATCATCGTGGAACGCGACATCCGCCTCGCCGAGATCACCGGGGCGCGGCTGCACATCGCCCAGGTCTCCACCGCCGCCAGCCTCGACGCCATCGCACGCGCCAAGGCGCGCGGCCTGCCGGTCACCTGCGCCGTCTCGGCCGCCCACCTGGCGCTCAACGAGAACGACGTCGGCACCTATCTGACCTTCCGCAAGCTCTCGCCGCCGCTGCGCTCCGACGACGATCGCCGCGCCATGGCCAAGGCGGTCGAGGACGGGCTGATCGACGCCATCGTCTCCAGCCACGATCCGCAGGCCCCCGACACCAAGCGCCAGCCCTTCGCCCAGGCGGCGTTCGGCGGGGCCGGGCTCGAAACGCTACTGCCTGTGGCGCTGACCCCGTTCCACGACGGCCGCCTCTCGCTCTGCGAGGCGCTCGCGAAGGTGACGTGCGATCCGGCCCGCATCCTGCGCCTCGCCGACGGCACCGGCACGCTGGCCAGAGGCGCGCGCGCCGATCTCTGCCTCTTCGATCCCGGCGCGCCGCGTTCGATCCGGCGCGAGGATCTCCTCTCCCGTTCCAAGAACACGCCCTTCGAGGGCCTCCACTTCCAGGGCCGGGTCTGGCGCAGCTACGTCGCCGGCCGCCTCGCCCACGAGAGCCCGCCATGATCCTCGACACCCTGCCCCCGGCCGACTGGGCCGCCGCCTGGCCCTATCTCCTCGGCGCCTTCGTCTGCGGCTACGTGCTGGGCGCGATCCCCTTCGGCAAGATCTTCACCCGCTGGGCGGGCCTCGGCGACATCCGCGACATCGGCTCGGGCAATATCGGCGCGACCAACGTGCTGCGCACCGGCAACAAGCGGATCGCCCTCCTCACCCTCGTCTTCGACGCCGGCAAGGGAGCCTTCGCGGCCTTCATCGCCAGCGGCGTTCTCTTCGAATGGTTCGGCCTTCCCGTCTATTGGGGCGGCGAACTGATGATGGCCGCCGCGGCGCTGGGCGCCTTCGTCGGCCACATCTTCCCGGTCGGCCTCGGCTTCCGCGGCGGCAAGGGTATCGCCACCTTCTTCGGCACGGTCCTGGCGCTGCACTGGCCGACAGGCCTCGTCGCCGCCGCGCTCTGGCTCGCCACCGCCTTCCTCACACGCTACTCTTCGCTTGCCGCGCTCGTCGCGGTTTTCGGCACCCCGGTCGCCGCCTTCGCCTTCGGCGACCGCATCGTCGCCTTCGTCTCGCTGTTCTTCGCGCTCATGGTGATCTGGTCGCACTGGTCGAACATCATGCGCCTCGTCTCGGGCGCCGAGCCGAAGATCGGCCAGAAGAAACCGCCCTCGCAGGACGAGATGATGGGCCACAACGGCGGTCCCTATCTGTGACCCGGCCGCGCGAGACCCGGCTTGGCTGACGCCGGTCGCATCGCCTGGCTGCGGCTGGCGCGCAGCGAAGGGGTCGGCCCCGTCACCTTCCGCGATCTCATCCGCCGCTTCGGCACGGCGGAGCGGGCGCTGGACGCCCTGCCCGGTCTGGCCCGCAATGGCGGCCGCCGCACGCCGCTGAAGCTCTGCCCCGAGGCCGACGCGGCGCGCGAGCTCGACGCCGCCGCCGCGATCGGCGCGCGCCTGCTCGCCCTCGGCGAGCCGGACTTCCCGCCCCTCCTCGCCGCCGTCGATCCCGCCCCGCCGCTGCTCTATGTTCTGGGCGATCCCGCCATCTTCGCCCGCGACGCGGTCGCCATCGTCGGGGCGCGCAACGCCTCGGCGGGCGGGCGCAAGCTGGCCGAGGACATTGCCGGCGCCCTCGGGGCCTGCGGCCTCGCCGTCGTCTCGGGCCTCGCCCGAGGCATCGACACCGCCGCCCACGCGGGGTCGGTCGCGACCGGCACGATCGCCGTCCTCGCCGGCGGCGTCGATGTCGTCTATCCGCCCGAGAACGCGAAGCTGCATGCCCGCATCGCCGCCGGCGGCGCGGTCGTCTCCGAAATGCCGCCGGGCTTCGCGCCGCTCGCCAGCCACTTCCCGCGCCGCAACCGCATCATCTCCGGCCTCGCGCGCGGCGTCGTCATCGTCGAGGCGGCGATCGGCTCCGGCTCGCTCATCACCGCCCGCTATGCGCTCGAACAGAACCGCGAGGTCTTCGCCGTCCCCGGCTCGCCGCTCGACCCGCGCAGCCGCGGCGCCAACGACCTCATCCGCCAGGGCGCAACGCTGACCGAGTCGGCCGACGACGTCCTTGCCGGCCTCGGCGCCCGCCCGCGCCCCGGCTTCCGCGAGCCGCCGCCGCCCGAAGACCCGGCCGCGGCCGAAACCGACCTCGCCGCCGCCCGCACCCTGGTCCTGGACCTTCTCGGCCCGACGCCCGTCGAGATCGACGAACTGACGCGGCGGGCCGCTCTTCCCCCCGGCACGGTCATGACGATTCTGCTGGAACTGGAACTTGGCGGCCGCCTCCACCGCAGCACCGGACAGCGCGTCGCGCTGCTCTGACCGCGGGACGGGAAGACAAGACGCGCCGCGGTCGAGTTGTTACGGCTTCCTGGCCTTCTGAGCGGCCTCCTGGGCCGCCACCTCCAGCAAATAGGCCAGCAAAGCGTGACCGCTGGACCGCGCCATATCGGTCATGCCGACCAGCATCTCGCGCAGATAGCCTGGCACCGCTTCATCCGGTACTCGCGCTTTAGTTGCAGAAGGTGCCTCTTTATTGAATTCGCGAGACATGATTGGCTTCCCCAGGTCGCAATCGTTTCTGCGATAGTCTAATTATATTGAATTGCACCCGCTTGACTATACATCTTTAGGTTGTTTTCCGGCATCGGAAATTGGTCGCGGTTGACACGCCGGGCTGTCGCGGGCAAGGGTCCGGCCAAAGCCGATAGGCCCGTTGTCCTAGAAACAGTGCGTTCCCCATGACCGTCGTCATCGTCGAGTCGCCCGCCAAGGCCAAGACGATCAACAAATATCTCGGCCGCGACTTCCAGGTGTTCGCGAGCTTCGGCCATGTCCGCGACCTGCCGCCCAAGGACGGCTCGGTCCGGCCGGACGAGGACTTCGCCATGGACTGGGAGGTCGACGGCAAGGCCCAGAAGCGCCTGTCCGAGATCGCGGCGGCCGTCAAAGGCACCAGCAAGCTCATCCTCGCCACCGACCCCGACCGCGAGGGCGAGGCGATTTCCTGGCACCTGCTCGAGATCCTCAAGAAGAAGGGTGCGCTCAAGGGCGTCGATGTCGAGCGCGTCGTCTTCAACGCCATCACCAAGGCGGGCGTCGCCCACGGCATGGCCAACCCGCGCGCCATCGACCAGGAGCTGGTCGACGCCTATCTCGCCCGCCGGGCGCTCGACTATCTCGTCGGCTTCAATCTCTCGCCGGTGCTCTGGCGCAAGCTGCCCGGCTCGCGCTCGGCGGGCCGCGTGCAATCGGTGGCGCTGCGCCTCATCTGCGACCGCGAGATGGAGATCGAGGCCTTCCGGCCCGAGGAATACTGGACGGTCGATGCCGACCTCACCGCCGCCGGCGGCCCCTTCACGGCCCGCCTCACCGGGCTCGGCGGCGAGAAGATCGGCCAGATGTCGCTGCGCGGGGCCGAGGCCGCCGCCCGCGCCCGCGCCGCCATCGAGGCCGCGACGCTGAAGGTCGCCTCCGTCGAGGCGAAGCCGGTCCGGCGCAACCCGCCGCCGCCGTTCATCACCTCCTCGCTCCAGATGGAGGCCGCCCGCAAGCTCGGCTTCAACGCCAAGCGCACCATGCAGGTCGCGCAGCGCCTTTATGAGGGCGTGGATCTCGGCGGCGAGACGGTCGGCCTCATCACCTATATGCGCACCGACGGCGTCGATCTGGCGCCCGAGGCGGTCTTCGCGCTCCGCGAGCAGGTGCAGAAGGATTTCGGCGGCCGCTACCTCCCCTCCAGCCCGCGCATGTACAAGTCCAAGGCGAAGAACGCCCAGGAAGCGCACGAGGCGATCCGCCCGGCCGATCCCTCGCGCCGCCCGCAGGACGTCGCGCGCTGGCTCGACGGCGATCTCGCCCGCCTCTACGAGCTGATCTGGAAGCGCTCCATGGCCTGCCAGATGGAGGCCGCCGAGTTCGAACGCACCACCGCCGAGATCGCCGGCGCCGGCGTGAACCTGCGCGCCACCGGCTCGGTCCAGCTCTTCGACGGCTTTCTCGCGCTCTACCAGGAAGGCGCCGACGACGACGCGGCCGATGAGGATTCGCGCCGCCTGCCCCGCCTCGTCCCCGGCGAGACGCTGAGGCTCGACGCCATCCGCACCGACCAGCACTTCACCGAGCCGCCGCCGCGCTTCACCGAGGCCTCGCTGGTGAAGAAGATGGAGGATCTCGGCATCGGCCGTCCCTCCACCTACGCCTCGACCATCGCGGTGCTGGTCGAACGCGACTACGTCACGCTCGACAAGAAGCGCTTCCAGCCGACCGACAAGGGCCGCATCGTCACGGTCTTCCTCAAGAAGTTCTTCGCCAAATATGTCGAGTTCGACTTCACGGCCGACCTTGAGGAGAAGCTCGACGAGGTCTCGGCCGGCGAGCTCGACTACAAGAAGCTGCTGCGCGAGTTCTGGACCGACTTCATCGCCGCCATCGCGGCGACCAAGGAACTGCGCATCACCGAAGTCATCGACGTCCTCGACGACGTGCTCGGCCCGCATCTGTTCCCGCCCAAGGAGGACGGCTCGAACCCGCGCCTCTGCCCGACCTGCGGCACGGGCACGCTCGGCCTGCGCCTCGGCAAGTTCGGCGCCTTCCTCGGCTGCTCGAACTACCCCGAGTGCGGCTTCACCCGACAGCTCGGCCAGGGCGGCGGCGACGCGGCCGGCGGCGGCGACCGGCTGCTGGGCGTCGACGAGGCGACGGGCGACGAAATCTGGCTGAAGTCCGGCCGCTTCGGGCCCTACGTCCAGCGCGGCAAGGGCAACGGCACCAAGGACGAAAAGCCGAAGCGTTCATCTCTCCCCAAGGGCCGCAACGCGCAGGAACTGACGCTCGACTACGCCATCAGGCTGCTCGAACTGCCGCGCGAGATCGGCCTCCACCCGGAGAACGGCAAGCCGATCACCGCCGCGCTCGGCCGCTTCGGACCCTACATCGCCAATGACGGCACCTACGCGAACCTCGAAACGTTCGAGGACATCTTCACCATCGGCATCAACCGCGCCGTCGATCTCCTCGCCGAGAAGAAGGCCAAGGGCCCCGGCAAGCGGTTCGGCGCGCAGGCGCTGAAGGAACTGGGCACTCACCCGGACGACGGCGCGCCGGTGCGCGTCCTCAAGGGCCGCTTCGGGCCCTATGTCAGCCACGGCAAGGTCAACGCCAATGTGCCCAGGGACATGCCGCCCGAGGACATGACGCTGGAGATCGCGCTGCCCCTGCTGGCCGCCAAGGCCCCGGCGAAGAAGACCAGGGCCGCGCCGAAAAAGACCGCCGCGAAAAAGGCCCCGGCCAAAGCCGCCGCCAAGCCGGCGGCCAAGAAGCCGGCCGCCAAGAAGCCGGCAAAGAAGGCCGCGCCCAAGGCCAAGAAGCCGGCCGCCACCGACTCCTGAACCGGGCCAATAGGCCTCCCCCCCTCATGGCCGGGCCCGACCCGGCCATCCAGCCTAACGCCCACCCCCGCTCTGGATGGCCGCCTCAGGGGCGGCCATGAGGAAACAGGGTTCGGCCCGCACCCCCCTGGCCGGGCTTGACCCGGCCATCCGGCACAAAGCCCCCGGTGCGCTTCGTCACATCGACACGGCGGCCCGGCCGCCATAACTCCCCCGCACCGCACACGGGGGCCTCGCATGAAACTGGCGCGCTGGATCTTCCTCGTCGCAGGCCTCTATGGCCTCGCCGTCCTCGCCCCCGGCTTCGTCATGGAAGCCGCGTTCGGCGCCGCCAGTCCGCCGCCGGTCAACCACCCCGAATTCTATTACGGCTTCTACGGCTCGGCCTTCGTCTGGCAGCTGGTCTTTCTCGCCATCGCCTGGGACCCCGGCCGCTTCCGCCTGCTGA
>JAEUMK010000056.1 GCA_016792565.1 Alphaproteobacteria bacterium | reverse complement strand
CGTGGAAGCGAACGGCCAGATCGTCGGGCTGACCTCGCTCGGCGCGACCATCTTCACCGGCCCGCTGATGTGGGTGCTGATGCTGGCGCCGTTCGCCTTCGTGCTGGTGCTGTCCTTCGGCATCAACCGCCTCTCGGCGGGCACGGCGCAGATCCTGTTCTGGGCCTTCGCGGCGGTGATGGGCGCCTCGCTGTCGTCGATCTTCGCGGTCTATGCCGGCGGCTCGATCTTCCGCGTCTTTCTCATCACCGCGGGCATGTTCGGCGCGATGTCGCTTTGGGGCTACACCACCAAGCGCGACCTGACCTCGATGGGCTCGTTCCTGACGATGGGCCTGTTCGGCATCATCATCGCCTCGCTGGTCAACCTCTTCATGCAGTCGGACGCGATCTCGTGGGCCGTTTCGGTGCTCGGCGTCGTGATCTTCGTCGGCCTCACCGCCTACGACACGCAGAAGATCAAGGAGAGCTACTACGAAGGCGACGAGCAGGGCCTCGCCACCAAGAAGCAGGTGATGGGCGCGCTCTCGCTCTACCTCGACTTCATCAACCTCTTCCTGATGCTGCTGCGCCTCATCGGCGACCGCCGCTGAAGGATCGCAGGATAGAAACGCAGAACCCCGGACGGCGACGTCCGGGGTTTTTCGTTTGGAGACCCGGCTGGGGCCGGCGGACGGACGCCCGGCGGCGCCTACGCCTCGACCGCCTTGATCAGCTTGGCGTCGAACACCCGCAGCACCTGCTTCAGGTCGTGGCCGCGCTTGAGCACCTGCCCCGCCTGGCCGACCACCGCGAAGGCGCCTTGCCGGGCGCGAAGCTTCGGCCGCTTCTCGATGCGAAAGACCGGATTCTCGGAGGTCCGCTTGAAGATCGAGAAGACCGCCGCGTCCTTCAGCCAGTCGATCGCGTAGTCGCGCCACTCGCCGGCGGCGACCATGCGGCCATAGATATTGAGGATGGCGCTCATCTCGCGCCGGTCGAAGGCGGTGACCGCCTCGCGCGGGGGATGCCCCGATGCGCCCTGTTCTTCCATCCGCGAGACCGGGCGCGCCGTTCCGCGGAGATCGACTATGTTCGCACTGTCGTCCATGCAGGCAAAAGTCTGCGCCGCCGGGGCCGGCTTCGCAAGATGCGACGCTTCGATGACGCCGCGCCCGCCGGAAGGGACGGGAATCGCCGTTGCAATTCAATGGCTTGATAAGGCATCGTGACACTCGTCACGGGACGATGCGGGCCACGCTTTCGCCTTGTTTCGGACAGAGCGCCGCCGCGAGCGGCCGTCATAGTCATTCTTGTCAAAAGGCCCGGTTCCGGCGGCGGTCACTCATAGCCCCCCAGCCCCCTGCGGTCGCTCCGGAGCCGGGCCTCGCGACATTCTCCCTGGATGCCCCCATCCATGCCGGACGGCCCCGCCGTCCGGTTTTTTTTGCGTCTGGATTTGGCCTCGCCCAGGCCCGACACTCCCCGCGCAGCCATCGGAGCCGTTTGGGAGGATCGCATGAGACTGAAAGACCGCGTCGCCATCGTCACCGGAGCCGCCTCGGGCATCGGCCGGGCGAGCGCCGAACTGTTCGCGGCCGAGGGTGCGAGCGTGCTGGCGGTCGATCTGCCGGGCAGCGCCCTCGTCGCCGCCTTCAAGGACGCCGCCGGCATCGTCGCCCTGCCGCTCAGCATCGTCGAGCCCGACGCGCCGGCGCGCATCGTCGGCGAGGCGATCGCCCGCTTCGGCCGCCTCGACATCCTCTTCAACAATGCCGGCGTCTCGGGCCGCCACTTCGTCGAGGAAATGGAGGACGCCGACTGGGACCGCATCATGGCGGTCAACGTCACGGCGCAGATGAAGCTCGCCCGCGCCGCGATCCCGCACCTGAAGAAGAGCCCGGCGCCCCGCATCGTCAACACCGCCTCGGTGATGGCCGAGGGCACCGATCTGGGCCTTGCCGCCTATTGCGCCTCCAAGGCCGGCGTCGCCGGGCTGACGCGCACGCTGGCGCTGGAGCTCGGCCGCTACGGCATCACGGCGAACTACCTGCTGCCGGGGGCGATCGAGACCGGCATGACCAAACCGCTCTGGGACGTGCGCCCGGACGTCGCCGAGATCTGGGCGAAGAAGTCGCCGCTGCGCCGCCTCGGCCAGCCCATCGACCTCGCCCGCGCCGCGCTCTTCCTCGCCTCCGACGAGGCGAGCTTCATCACCGGCCACGGCCTCCACGTCGACGGCGGGCTGATGCTGAGGGTGTGACGGGCAGGCCAGGGGACGCGCCATGACCGAGGACGACCGCGTCTCGTGGTTCAGCCTCTTCGCCGGCCTGCTGGCGGCGGCGCTGGCGACGGCGGCGGCCGTCGTCTACACCCAGCGCGGCTGGGGCCATGCCAGCGCCGGGCCGGTCTTCCTCTTCGCCTTCGCCTACGCCTTCGCCGCCGGGCTCGTCATCGGCCTGCCGGTGCTGGGGCGGATGGTGAAGCGGGGGCGGCTGAACGGCCGCACGGCGGCCTATGCCGGGGCGATCGCCGCCGCCTTCCCCGGCCTCGTCTTCGTGCTGTTCGTCGCCTCCTGCGCCAATAACGGCGTCGTGATGGGGATCGCCGCCTGCACCGAGGGCGTGCGCAACCTCGCCGGATGGGGCTTCAGCGCCGCACTGGTCGCGGCGCTGGCGGCGATGGGCGCGGCGGCGGGCCTTGTCGGCTTCCTCGTCTATGCCGTCATGCGCCGCATCATGCTGGCCCAGCCGCACGAGGACGATCTGCCCGATCCGCCGCCGGAATGAGCGGCCGCCGCCCGATTGGCTTTGCGCCCGAAGCGGCGCGCGGTTAAAAGACGCCGCCCCGCTTCGCGGGGCCCTTGTCCGGCAGCGCAAAGACCTTCCATGGCGATGATCGAGATCGACGCACTGGCCAAGAGCTTCGGCCCCGTCGCGGCGGTGCGCGGCGTCAGCCTCAGCGTCGAGAAGGGCGAGGTGCTCGGCTTCCTCGGACCCAACGGGGCGGGCAAGTCGACCACCATGAAGATGGCGACCGGTTTCCTCAGCCCCAGTTCCGGCTCGGCCCGCATCTGCGGCTTCGACGTGCAGAGCGATCCGCTGCCCGCCCGGGCGCGGCTCGGCTATCTGCCCGAGGGCGCGCCCGCCTATGGCGACATGACGCCGCGCGGCTTCCTCGCCTTCTGCGCCGCGGCGCGCGGCATGAGCGGCGCGGCGGCGCGCGACGCCATCGCATCGGCGGTCGCCCGCACCCAGCTCGGCCGCGTGCTGGAGCAGCCGATCGAGACGCTGTCGAAGGGCTTCAAGCGCCGCGTCGGGCTCGCCCAGGCGATCCTGCACGATCCGCCGGTCCTCATCATGGACGAGCCGACCGACGGGCTCGACCCCAACCAGAAGCACGCCGTGCGCGCGCTCATCGCCGAGATGGCGCCGCACAAGGCGATCATCGTCTCGACCCACATCCTGGAAGAGGTCGCCGCGATCTGCACCCGCGCGGTCATCATCGACCGCGGCCGCATCGTCGCCGACGGCCGCATCGCGGACGGCACGATCGCCTTCGCGACGACCGGCCCGGACGGGGCGCCCGGCCAGGTTGCCGCCGACGCGCGCGACCTCGACGGCGTCTTCCGCGCCCTCACCCAGCCCCAAGCCGCGGCCTGACGGAGCGCCTCATGTTCAAAGGCACCGCCGCCGTCTTCCGCCGCGAACTCGCCGCCTATTTCGCGACGCCGCTGGCCCTCGTCTTCATCGTCATCTTCCTGTTCGCGATGGGGGCGTTCACCTTCTATCTGGGCGGCTTCTACGACAGCGGCCAGGCGAACCTCGCGATCTTCTTCTCGTTCCACCCCTATCTCTATCTCTTCCTGATCCCCGCCATCGCGATGCGGCTGTGGGCGGAGGAGCGCAGGTCCGGCACGATCGAGCTGCTGCTGACGCTGCCCATTCCCCTCAGCGCCGCGGTCGCCGGCAAGTTCCTCGCCGCCTGGGCCTTCGCCGGCATCGCCCTCGCCCTCACCTTCCCGATGTGGCTGACGGTGAACTTCCTCGGCGACCCCGACAACGGCGTCATCCTCGCCTCCTATGCGGGCTCTTGGCTGATGGCGGGCGGCTATCTGGCGATCGGCTCGGCCGTCTCGGCGGCCACCTCAAACCAGGTGATCGCCTTCGTCGTCACGGTCGTCATCTCGTTCCTCTTCACCATCGCCGGCGCGCCGCTGGTGATCGACGCCCTCGCGGCCTTCCTGCCGCTGGAGCTTCTGGGAACGATCTCGTCCTTCTCGTTCCTCACCCATTTCAACGCGATCATGGCCGGCGTCATCGACCTGCGCGACATCGTCTTCTTCGGCACGCTGATCGCCTTCTTCCTCTTCGTGACGGCCGTGCTGGTCGATCTGCGCAAGGCCGGGTGAGCGCCATGGCCCCCTTCGCCGCCTTCGCCCGCAACCGCCGCAGCGCCGCCATCGTCGCGATCGTGCTGGGCGCCGTCGCCTTCCTCGCCGTGAACACGCTCGCCAATATCTGGTTCCGCGCCGCCCGGCTCGATCTCACCCAGAACGGCCTCTACACGATCTCGGACGGCACCAGGAACGTCCTGCGCGGCCTCCAGGAGCCGGTGACGCTGCGCTTCTTCTATTCGGCGGAGCAGGCGGCGAACTTCCCGAACGTGCGCGCCTATGCCGAGCGCATCCGCGACCTGCTGGACGAATACCGCTCCATCGCCGGCGCCAACCTCGTCCTCGAGGAGATCGACCCCGTTCCCTTCAGCGAGGCCGAGGACGCCGCCGTCGCGGCGGGCCTGCAGGGCGTGCCGACGCAGGGCGGCGATCCCATCTATCTCGGCCTCGCCGCCTCCAACACCGCCGACGGGCAGGAGACCATTCCCTTCTTCGTCATGGAGCGCGAGGCGTTCCTGGAATACGACCTCACCTCGATGATCGCCCGCCTCGCGCAGGCGAAGAAGCCGGTCCTCGGGCTCGTCACCAACCTTCCGCTCGACACCGGCCCCGGCGGCCTGCTGGCCTCGATGCAGGGCCAGTCGGAGCCCTTCGTCGCCTATTCGCAGCTCGTCCAGATCTTCGACGTCCGCCCGCTGGAGCAGGATTTCGACTCCATCCCCTCCACCATCGACGCGCTGATCGTCGCCCACCCCAAGGCGCTCAGCGAGCGCGCCCTCTACGCGCTCGACCAGTTCGTGATGCGCGGCGGCCGCATCATCGCCTTCGTCGATCCGGTTTCCGAGATCAGCCAGCTGCAGAGCCAGCAGACCGGCGAGCCGGTGCAGGGCGCGACCTTCAAGTCGGATCTCTGGCTGCTGAAATCCTGGGGCGTCTCGTTCAACCCCGACGAAGTGGTGCTCGATCGCGCCCGCGCCCAGCAGGTGCAGTACGGCGGCAACGCCGCGCGCCCCGTCGTCGCCTATCCGGTGTGGATCGGCCTCGCCGCCGACCCCGACCCGCAGAAGAGCGATTTCGACGCCGGCGACCTCGTCACGTCCTCGCTCACCAAGGTCAATCTCGCCTCGGCCGGCCGGCTGACCCCGGCCGAAGGCGCGACCACCGCCTTCACGACGCTGATGCGCTCGTCGGACGATGCGATGCTCGCCAGCGCCGAGATGCTGACCCTGCAGGCCGATCCCGATGCGCTGATGCGGATGTTCCTGCCCACCGGCGAGCGCTACACGATCGCCGCCCGGCTGTCGGGGCCGCTGAAGTCGGCCTTCCCGGACGGGGCGCCCAAGCGCGAGGCCGAGCCGGGCGGGCCGCCGCCAGCCCCCCTCGCCGCCCACATCGCCGAGACCGCCAACGCCAACATCATCGTCGTCGCCGACAGCGACATCTTCGACGACCGCTTCTGGGTGCAGGCGCAGCGCCAGGGCGACCAGACCATGGCCGTGCCGATCGCCGACAACCTCGCCTTCATCGCCAGCGCCGCCGAGAACATGCTGGGCTCCAACGACCTCATCGGCCTGCGCGCCCGGGCGACGTCGGATCGCCCCTTCACCGTGGTGGAGGATCTCAAGCGCGAGGCGGATGCCCGCTTCCTGCGCGAGGAAGAGGACCTGAACGCCCGCATCCTGGAGACGCAGGAAAAGCTGCAAGCCCTCGCCCGGACCGATGCGAACGGCGATCCCGCCGCCATCGGCCCCGAGCAGGCCGCCGAGATCGAACGCTTCCGCGAGGAACTGGCCGCGACGCGGGCCCGCCTGCGCGAGGTGCAGCGCGAGCTGCGGTCCGGCATCGACCGCCTCGGCAGCATCCTGGCGGCGCTCAACATCGCGGCGGTGCCGGCCCTGCTGGTGATCGCCGCCATCGTGATGGGCGCGCTGCGCCGCCGCCGCATGGCGGCCGCCCAGGCGGCCGGCTGAGAGGAGACGAGCCATGTCCGACGCCGCCCTCTCCCGCGCCGACCTGAAGCGCGGCCGCACGCTGGCCTGGCTCGCCCTCGCGGCGGCGCTCTTGGCCGCTGCGGCGATCGGCGCGGTCCTGAGCGACCGCGCCGCGGTCGCCCCGTCGGCGATGAACGAGACGATGTATCCCGGCTTCGCGGAATCCAGCGCCGACGCCGCCTCGATCCGGATCGAGTCGCCGACCGTCATCGTCACGCTGAACAAGGACCCCGGCGGCCGCTGGGTCGTCGCCGAGCGCTCCGGCTACCCCGCCAACGCCGAGGGCGTGCGCGCCCTGATGCTGTCGATGGCGCAGCTTCGGCTGATCGATCGCCGCACCGCCGATCCCGCCCGCCACGCGGCGCTGGAGCTGACGACCGGCGCGGCCGGCACCGGCCACGCCGTCACCGTCACCGCCGCCGACGGCAGCGTTCTGGCCGCCCTCGTCGCCGGCAAGGTACAGGCGCGCGCCGCGGGCTCGTCGCCCGGCACGCTGTTCGTGCGCCGCGGCGGCGAGGACCAGACCTGGCTCGCCCGCGGCGTCGTCGCGATCCCCGCCTCGATCGGCGCGACCCTGGACAAGACGCTGTTCGCGCTGGATGAAGCCCGGGTGAAGACCGTCCGCGTCGAACCGCGCGGCCTGCAATCCTACACACTGACCCGGCCTGCGCCCGGCGGCGACTTCGCGCTCGACGCGGTGCCGGACGGCAAGGTCGCGCAGCCGCCGCAGATCCTTCAGACCCCCGCTTCGGCGGTCGCGGGTCTTGTCTTCGAGGACGTCATCAAGGCCGACGCGGTCGAGGTTGCGGAGGCGACGACGGTGGCCTTCACCACCTTCGACGGCCTCGTCGTCACGCTGACGCTCGTGCCCGGCGGCCCGGGCGGCGCCTATGGCCTGATCGGGGCCGCGGTCGATGAGGCCCTGGCCGCCGCCGCGCCGCCGCCCGCCGAAGGAGCGGCGACGAGCGATGCCGGCGCCGAGGCGGCGGCGATCAATTCCCGCGTCGGCGGCTGGGCCTACAAGCTGCCGACCTACGTGCTTACCAATCTCGTGCCCCCGCTGGAGACCCTGGTCGCCGACAAGCCGGCCGAGGCCGCACCCGAGGCACCGCCCGCGCCGCCGCAATAGGGCGTCCGCCCGAACCGCGGGCGATGTGACGGCGGCAGGATCGGCGCCAGGGCGGTTTACGCTATGGTGCGGCCCGCACAACCGGATGCGCCGCCATGCCCCCTCATTCCGCCGTTCTCGGCATCGACAACGGTTCCTTTCACTATGGCGCGACCCCCGTCTTCGAGGGCGTGACGCTGCAGCTCGACGACAAGCGCTCCGCCCTGGTCGGCGACAACGGCGCGGGCAAGTCGACGCTGCTGAAGTGCCTGACGGGCGAACTGGAGCTGACCGGCGGCCAGATCGTGCGCTCGCGGGGCTTCAAGCTCGGCTACGTGCCGCAGGAGACGCCCGGCGGCCTTGGCGACATCACCGTGCGGCAGGTTCTGGAGCGCTATCTCGGGCAGCCGGACGGCAGCGAGGACTGGCGGATCGACGTCCTGCTGGACGAGTACGCCATCCCGGCCGAGTTCGCCGGCCGGCGCTTCGGCGAACTCTCGGGCGGATGGCAGCGCCTCTTCCTCATCGCCGGCGCGGCGCGCCTCGCCGAGCCGGATCTTCTGATCCTCGACGAGCCGACCAACTATCTCGACCTCGCCAACATCAACACCCTGGAACGCTGGCTCGACGTCGATTCCCGGCTGCCCCTGCTGGTCGTCAGCCACGACCGCGAGTTCCTGCAGCGCAACACCCGGCGCACCATCTTCCTGCGCGGCGACGGCGCCCACGCCTTCAACGCGCGCTTCGTCGAGGCGCGCCAGCAGCTGCTTCAACGCGACGCCGCCGATGCCGCGCGGCGCGTGCAGGAAGAACGGGAAATCGCGCGGCTGGAGAAGGTCGCGGCCCGCTACAGGCAATGGGGCGTCTTCAACGACAAGTTCGATCGCCGGCGCAAGGCGACCGAAAAGCGGATCGAGCGGCTGGAAGACGAGAGGACCGAGCCCTACGCCGCGCGCGAACGGCGGCTGGAGCTGCACGACGGCGATCTCGACGCCAAGGCGGCGCTGCGGCTGCGCGATCTGGAGGTGAGCGTGCCGGACGGCTCGCGCAGCCTCGTGCGCGTCGAGGCGCTGACGGTCGGCGTCGGCGACCGAATCGCGATCCTCGGGCCCAACGGCGCGGGCAAGTCGATGCTGCTGAACGCCCTCGCCGCCGCGTACGATCCCGCCCTCGAACACTATGACGGGCGCGCCTCGATCCGTTTCAACCCGTCGGTCCGCCTCGTCCACTTCGATCAGCGCATGGCCGACCTGCCGCTGAAGACGAGCCTGATCGACTATGTGCTGGAGGCCGACGGCGTGACCTCGAAGGCGGCGATGGCCCTGCTCGCCCGCGCCGGCTTCCTCAACGCCCGGATCAACGCGCCCATCGCGACGCTGAGCCACGGCGAGCGCGCCCGGCTGATCTTCCTCAGGCTGCGGCTCATGCGGCCGAATTTCTATGTCCTGGACGAGCCTACCAACCATCTCGACATTGCTGGCCAGGAAGCGCTGGAGGAGCAGCTGGAGCAGTCGGACGTGACCTGCCTCTTCGTCAGCCATGACCGCTTTTTCACGCGCACCGCGGCGACCCGCTTCCTCGAGATACGCAAGGGCAGGCTGGTCGAGATCGACGGGCCGGACGCGTTCTTCGACCGGCAGTGAGGCCGCGGCCGGGGCCTGCGGCACTCGCCCGACCGGCGGCACCTGCTAGAGTGCCTGTGATGACAAGGAAGGCCTGGCATGAGCCCGAAACCCGGACCCCATGACGGCGGCGCGCATCCGCTCGTCCTCGCGCCGTCGGGCGCCGCGACCGTCATGACCATGTCGCCCGGATTCTACGACGAACTGGGGCGCACCTTCCCCGATTTTCGCGGCCATGTGCTGATCCAGCGCCATGGCTTCGACGCGCCGTGGCCGACATGGGAGCGCCATCCCGAGGGCGACGAATATGTCTATCTCCTGAGCGGCGACGCCGACTTCGTGCTCTGGCGCGACGGCCGCGAGGAGATCGTCCGCATCGACCGGCCCGGCTCCTATGTCGTGGCGCCCCGGAACACATGGCACACCGCGCGGCCGCATGCGCCGACCGTCATGCTGTTCGTCACCCCCGGCGAGGGCACCCAAAACGCGCCATCGCCGCAGGACTAGGGCGCGGCCGCTGCCGTGCGCGCCAGGTCTATGATCGCGCCGCCGAGGATCGGCCCCTGGCCGTTGCGCTGCACGATGACGGCGATGCGGTCGAACGGCGCGCCGACATCGGCGGCGAGCGGGACCTCCAGGCGCAGCGCCTCGCCGCGCCAGGTGCCGACCGGCGCCAGCTCGCGCACCACGTTGGAGTAGACGACCGTCCTGCCGGCGTTCTCGCCGCCGGCGATGTCGGCGCTGAGGCGCGAGGCGAGGCGGGCGACGCTGACCGTCGCCTCGACGCCGAGCAGGCGCTGGCTCTCGGCGATCTCGACGCGGAGCGCCGTGTCCTGCGCCGTCAGCGTGATCGCCGCCGAGGGCGTCTCCTTGGCGGCGTGGGCGGCGATCATCGCCAGCACGTCGTCGCGGCGGCTGCCCACGACGTCGCCGATGCCGCCGATCACCATCTGCGGCGTATAGACCGAGCGCGACGGCAGGTTCGGGGCGTAGGTCTGCTGGCGCAGGGAATATTCGTGCCGGGCGAAGGTGTCGGCCCAGCCCAGATAGTCCCAGATATCGACCGGGTAGGTGAGGGCCACCACCCCGTCGGTGCGGGCGAGTTCCTCCATGAAGGAATCGGCCGCCGGGCAGGACGAGCAGCCCTGGCTGGTGAACAGCTCGACCACCACCGGCCGGCCGCCCGCCTGGGCGGCCGCACCGAACAGCAGGAGAGCCGCCGCCATGACGAGACTACGCATGAGCGCACCCTAGCGCATCGGCGGCGGCCATATCAGTCACCTTGCGGTGAGGCGGTTCAAGCCGCTTCCGGCTTGTCCGCGCGCTTGTCGCGGGCTTCCGTGATGCGCGCCGATTTGCCCTGGCGGCCCTTCAGGTAATAGAGCTTCGCGCGACGCACGCGGCCGCGGCGGGTCACTTCGATCGAGTCGACCAGCGGCGAGTGGACCGGAAACACGCGCTCCACCCCTTCGCCGTAGCTGATCTTGCGGACCGTGAAGTTCTCCTGCAGGCCGGCGCCGGCGCGGCCGATGCAGACGCCCTCGAACGCCTGGATGCGCTCGCGGGTCTTCACCTTGCCCGACTTCTCCTCGACGGAGATTTCGACCACCTTGACGTTGACCTTCAGCGTGTCGCCGGGGCCGAAATCGGTGGTGCCGCTCTTGCGCGCCAGCTTCGCCAGCTCT
Organism: Alphaproteobacteria bacterium; assembly: GCA_016792565.1. GTDB lineage: Bacteria > Pseudomonadota > Alphaproteobacteria > Micropepsales > Micropepsaceae > JADZAI01. The sequence continues at coordinate 19,724 of JAEUMK010000056.1, read as the reverse complement.
TCCTTTTCGAGCTCTGCAATGATGTTGCTCATGTCCGTCGTCCTTTCGTCGGTCGTGTCTGAAGCGCGTCCGTCCGGGCGGCATAGGCCGCCCACAGATCGGGGCGCCGGTTTCGGGTAATCTCCTCGGCGGCGGCCTTGCGCCATTCGCCGATTTGCCTGTGATGGCCGCCGCTGAGGACGGCCGGAATGTCGAAGCCCTCGAAGCTCTGGGGCCGCGTGTAGTGCGGATACTCCAGAAGCCCGTTCTCGAAGCTCTCTTCCGCGTGGCTGGCCGCGTCGCCCATGACGCCGGGCAGCAGGCGCACGCAGGAATCCATCACCGCCATCGCGGCGAGTTCCCCGCCCGACAGCACGAAGTCGCCGAGGCTGAGCTCCTGCACCTTGCGGGCGGCGAAGATGCGCTCGTCGACGCCTTCGAAGCGGCCGCAGACGAAGATCGCGCCGGGGCCGGCCGATAGCTCGCGCGCGAAGGCCTGCGCGAAGCGCGGTCCGCGCGGACTGAGATAGAGCACCGGCCGGTCGGCCGGACCCGCCGCCATCGCCGCGTCGATCGCCCGCGCCAGCACGTCGACGCGCATCACCATGCCGGCCCCGCCGCCGGCCGGGGTGTCGTCGACGGTGCGGTGCCGGCCTTCCGCGAAGTCGCGGATGTCCATCGTCTGGAGCGCCCAGATGCCGTTCGCCAGCGCCTTGCCGGCGAGCGACGTGCCGAGCGGCCCGGGAAACATCTCCGGGAACAGCGTCAGCGCGGTGGCGGTCCAGGGCGCGCTCATGGGGCGGCCTCGGCATTGTCGTTGGCGGCGGCGGGTTCGCCGGCGTCGGCGCGCGGCGGCGCCAGGAACTGCGCGGCGATCGAACCTTCCGAGGCGTCGACGACCAGACGGTCCTCGGCGATCTCGACCACCACGTCGTCGCTGAACGGCAGCAGCACGGTGCTGCGTCGGCCGGGCGCGGCGATCTCCAAGAGGTCGCCGGCGCCGAAGTCCTGCACCGCGACGACCTCGCCGATCGCCGCACCCGCCTCGTCGACGACGGGCAGGCCGACCAGATCGGCGGCGTAGATCTCGTCCTCGTCCTCGACCGGCGGCAGCGCCTCGCGGGCGACCTGCAGCTTGCGGCCCTTCAGCCGCTCGGCGGCGTCGCGGTCGGCGACGCCCTCGATGCGGGCGATGACATGGTCATGCGCGGCCCGGACGTTCTTCAACGTCAGCCGTTCGCCCCGCTCGGTGGTGAGCGCGCCATAGGCCGCGATCGCGCAGGGGTCCTCGGTGAAGCTGCGCAGCTTCACCTCGCCCCGGACGCCGTGCGGCCGGACGATCTCGCCGAGAGTGACCATGTCCGCGGACATCGATCGTGCGATCAGGCGGCTTCGGCCGAAGCGGCGGCCGCGGCGGCCTTCAGGCGCTCCTGGGCCTTGGCCTTGGGCGTCGCCTTCTGCGGGTTGTTGCGCACGATCGGCTTCACGAGGCCGGCATCCGCGAAGAAGCGGTGCACGCGGTCGCTGGGCAGCGCGCCCTTCGACAGCCAGACCTTCGCCTTGTCGGCGTCGAACTTCAGCCGCTCGGCGTGGTCGCGCGGCAGAAGCGGGTTGTAGAAGCCGAGCTTCTCGATGAAGCGGCCGTCGCGCGGGCTCTTGGAGTCCGCGACGACGATCGCATAGACGGGGCGCTTCTTGGTGCCGCCGCGCGACAGCCTGATCTTCAAAGCCATGGAGTTCGTCCTTTCAACGCGAGTTCTTGGGTGTTCACTTCCGCCCGAAACCGGGCGGCAAACCGGGAAGACCGCCGGGCGGCAGCTGCGGCATGCCGCCTCCGCCCAGCCCGAAGAGCGCGCCGAGGCCGCCCTTCTTGCCCTTCTTCAGGTCCTTCATCATGTCCGCCATCTGGCGGTGCATCTTCAGAAGCTTGTTCAGTTCGGCCACGTCCACGCCCGCCCCCTTGGCGATGCGCTTGCGGCGCGAGCCGTTGATGATCTCGGGCTTGGCCCGTTCCTTCCTGGTCATCGACGAGATCATCGCCTGCTGGCGCAGGAAGACCTTCTCGTCGAGCCCCGCCTGGTCGATGGCGGTCTTGATCTTGCCGACGCCCGGCAGCATGCCGAGCACGCCCTTCATGCCGCCGATGCGCTGCATCTGGCGCAGCTGCTCGGCGAGGTCGTCCAGCGTGAAGGAGCCCTGCTCCATCCGCTTGGCCATGGCCTGCGCCTTCTCGGCGTCGAGCGTCTCGCCGGCCTTCTCGACGAGCGACACGATGTCGCCCATGCCGAGGATGCGGCCCGCCACGCGCCCGGGATGGAAGTCCTCCAGCGCGTCCAGCTTTTCGCCGACGCCGACCAGCTTGATCGGGGCGCCGGTGACCGCGCGCATCGACAGCGCCGCGCCGCCGCGGCCGTCGCCGTCCATGCGGGTGAGGACGAGGCCGGTGATGCCGACCCGGTCCTTGAAGGTCTTGGCGATGTTGACCGCGTCCTGGCCGGTCAGCGCGTCGGCGACCAGCAGCGTCTCGTGCGGCCGGGCGATGTCGCGCACCGCCGCGATCTCGGCCATCAGCTGCTCGTCGATATGCAGCCGGCCGGCGGTATCGAGCATCACCACGTCGTAGCCCGAGAGGCGCCCGGCGGTGACGGCGCGCTTGGCGATGTCGGCCGGCATCTGCCCGGCGATGACGGGGAGCGTCGCGACGCCCGCCTGCTCGCCGAGGATCTTCAGCTGCTCCTGCGCGGCCGGGCGCTGCACGTCGAGCGAAGCCATCAGGACCTTCTTGCGGTCCTTCCTGGTCAGGCGCAGCGCGATCTTGGCGGTCGAGGTGGTCTTGCCCGAACCCTGCAGGCCGACCATCATGATGACGACCGGGGCGGGGGCCTCCAGATCGATGCCGCTGGCCGTGTCGCCCAGCATCGCGGTCAGCTCGTCATGGACGATCTTGACCACCTGCTGGCCCGGCGTCACCGAGCGCAGTACGTCCTGGCCGACCGCCTTGACGCGGACCTTCTCGATGAAGTCCTTGACGACGCCGAGCGAGACGTCGGCTTCCAGCAGCGCGACGCGGACCTCGCGCAGCGCCTCGTTGACGTCGCCTTCGGACAGGGCGCCGCGGCCGCGCAAGCGGTCGAAAACCTGTCCCAGCCGGTTCGTCAGCGTGTCGAACATGAACCCAGCAACCCAAGCGCCAAAGCCCCCGGGGGCGCAACGCGCTGCCGGAGGGTCGTCCTTGAGGGCCGTCCCTCAAGGCCGTCGGGGCGAAACTGTCCCGAAGGTCGGCGGCATAAGCCCTGACGGAGGCGGAAAGTCAAGGCTGGGGGATGTCTCCGGACTGGACCGCGCCCGCCCGCCGGGCCACATGGGGAACATGACCGCCGCCCGCATTCCCGTCACCGACGCCGTCTCGCTCGATCCGGCCGAGATCGAAGAGAGCTTCGTGCGCGCCTCTGGCCCCGGCGGGCAGAACGTCAACAAGGTGTCGAGCGCCGTCATGCTGCGCTTCGACGTCGAGCGCTCGCCCTCGCTCGACGGCTGGACCAAGGCGCGGCTGATGCGGGCGGCGGGTTCGAAGATGACCAAGGACGGCGTCCTCGTCATCAAGGTGCAGGACCACCGCGACCAGGCGCTGAACCGCGCGACGGCGCTCGAACGCCTCGTCGCGATGATCGCCGCCGCCAGCCTCCGCCCCAAGCCGCGCAAGGCGACCAAACCGACCTATTCCTCGAAACTGAAGCGGCTCGAGGGCAAGTCGAAGCGGGCCGGCGTGAAGGCCGGGCGGGGGCGGGTGAGGGGCGAGGAATGAGCCCGGCGGCGCGCTGTCACCAAACGGTCGCATAGGCACGCTATCGCGAGCCCTCATCGGGGCAAGAGCGTCATGCGCGTCGGCATCAACGGAATGGGACGGATCGGGCGGCTCGCCCTGCGAGCGGCCATGGGCGCCGCGGAGCGGCCCGGCGACGACCCGCGCGCCGGCAACCGGCTGGACGTCATCCATCTCAACGAGATCAAGGGCGGACCGGACGCGATCGCCCATCTGCTGGAATTCGATACGACCCAGGGCCGCTGGCGGACCGCCTTCGACGCCTGCGAGGGCGCCGTCTCCATCGGCGGCAAGCGCCTCACCCTTTCGGCGCACTCCCAGGCGGCCGACATTCCCTGGGGCGATCTCGGCGTCGATCTGGTGCTGGAGTGCACCGGCAAGCTGCTCGCGCCCGATACGCTGCAGGGCCATCTCGACCGCGGCGCAAAGCGCGTGATCGTTGCCGCGCCGGTGAAGGTCGAGCCGGTGCTGAATATCGTCGTCGGGGTGAACGAGCACCTCTACGACCCGGCCCGCCATCCGATCGTGACGGCAGCCTCGTGCACCACGAACTGCCTCGCCCCGGTCATCAAGGTGGTGCACGAGGCGATCGGCATCAGGCACGGCCAGATCACCACGATCCACGACCCCACCAACACCAACCTCGTCGTCGACGCCATCCACAAGGACCTGCGCCGCGCCCGCAGCGCGATGCTCAGCCTGCAGCCGACCACGACCGGCAGCGCGACGGCGATCGCGCTCATCTATCCCGAACTCAGGGGCAAGCTGAACGGCCACGCGGTCCGCGCCCCGGTCTTGAACGCCAGTCTCACCGATTGCGTCTTCGAGATGCACCGCGCGGTCACCGCCGAAGAGGTGAACGCCCTCTTCGCCGCGGCCGCCGCCGGTCCGCTGGCCGGCATACTCGGCTTCGAGCCACGCCCCCTGGTCTCGGCCGACTATGTCCGCGACACCCGCAGCGCGATCGTCGACGGCCCCAGCACCATGGTCACCGACGGGACTCTGCTGAAGGTCTATGCCTGGTACGATAACGAGATGGCCTATGCCTGCCGCATGGTCGATCTGGCGTGCCACCTCCGCGACGCCGGCCTCTGACGGTGCCGGGCGCGCGCAACTACGCCGTCGTCACGGCCGCCTATTGGGGCTTCACGCTGACCGACGGCGCGCTGCGCATGCTGGTCCTGTTGCACTTCTACCGGCTCGGCTACTCGCCGTTCACGCTGGCCCTGCTCTTCCTGCTCTACGAGGCCGCCGGCATTGGCGCGAACCTCATCGGCGGCTGGCTCGCCACACGCTTCGGCATCGCCCGGATGCTGGCGATCGGACTTGCCGCCCAGATTGCCGGCTTCCTGCTGCTCTCGGCGGTCGCGCCGGGATGGGCGCCCGCCCTCTCCGTCGCCTGGGTGGTCGTCGCCCAGGGCGTCTGCGGCGTCGCAAAGGATCTGACCAAGACGGCGTCGAAATCCGCCATCAAGCTGACTGCAACCCAGAATGCCGGGCAATTGTTCCGCTGGGTCGCCTGGTTCACCGGCTCGAAGAACGCGATGAAGGGCCTCGGCTTCTTCCTCGGCGGCTTCCTGCTCGAGGCGGCAGGCTTCGCCCCGGCGCTCTGGATCATGGCGGGGGCGCTCGGCCTCGTGCTCGCCGGCGTCGTCCTCGCGCTGCCCCCGATGATGGGGCGCGCACGCGCCTCGCAGACGGCCGGCGAGTTCTTCTCCAAGTCGGCCGGCGTCAACCTGCTGGCGGCGGCGCGGGTGACGCTGTTCGCGGCCCGCGACGTCTGGTTCGTGGTCGGCGTGCCGGTCTATCTCTACGCCCATGGCTGGACGTTCGTGGCCGTCGGCTCGTTCCTGGCGCTCTGGACGATCGGCTACGGCGCGGTTCAGGCCATGGCGCCGGCCTTCATCCGCCGCAGCCCGGACGGTCTCGGTTCCGAGGTGCCGGCCGCGCGCGCCTGGTCGCTGGGGCTGATGGCCGTTCCGGCGATCCTCGCCGTCGCGCTGGGCGCCGGCATCGCCCATCCCGATATCGTCCTCGTCGGCGGACTGGCGCTTTTCGGCTTCGCCTTTGCCGTCAACTCGTCCCTCCACTCCTACCTGATCCTGGCCTATGCGGGATCGGAGAAGGTGGCCGAGGACGTCGGCTTCTACTACGCCGCCAACGCCGCCGGACGGTTCATCGGCGTGGCGCTGTCGGGCGCCCTCTACCAATGGGGCGGAATCGCAGCGCCGCTCGCCGCCTCGGCCGCTCTGCTGGCGGTCTGCTGGCTGACGACGCTGGCGCTGCCGCGCGGCAGCGACTGAGGCCCCCGCCCCCACCGCGGGGGCGGGACGGCGCCGGCCGCCGCGCCGGCCCTATTTCCCGCCCAGCTGCTTGGCGAGATAGACGTACTGCATGGCGAGCTGCGCGGCGCGCTGCTTCTGGTTGGTCGCCGCGCCGTGACCGCCTTCCAGTTCCTCGTAGAACAGGAAGTCGTAGCCCTTGCTCTCCATCAGCGCCGCCATCTTGCGCGCATGACCGGGATGGACGCGGTCGTCGGCGGTGGAGGTGAGGAAGAAGACGCGGGGATAGACGACGCCGTCTTTCAGGTTCTGGTAGGGCGAGTACTTCTCGATCGCCGCCCGCTCCTCCGGGATTTCCGGGTCGCCGTATTCGGCGATCCACGATGCTCCCGGCGGCAGCTTGGTGTAACGGATCATGTCGAGCAGCGGCACGTCGCACAGCACGGCGTTGAAGAGATCGGGGCGCTGCGTGAAGGCGACGCCGACCAGAAGCCCGCCGTTGGAGCCGCCCGAAATGCCGAGCTGCTTGTTCGTGGTCAGCCCCTTGGCGATCAGGTCTTCGGCGACCGACAGGAAATCGTCATAGACCCGCTGGCGGTTCTGCTTCAGCCCCGCCTCGTGCCAGCGCGGTCCGAACTCGCCGCCGCCGCGGATATTGGCGACGACGAAGGCATTGCCGCGGGCCAGCCACAACTTGCCCGCCGTCTGCCAGTACCAGGGCGTGAGCGAGACCTGGAAGCCGCCATAGGCATAGAGCAGCGTCGGCACCGGACCGCTCGCGCCCTTCGGCCCCACCCAGAAATACGGCACCTTCGTGCCGTCCTTGGAGGTCGACTCGAACTGCTTGATCTCATAGGCCGAGGCGTCGAAGCGGCCGGGCAGCGACTTCACCATCTCGATCGCGGCGCCGTCGTCGAACGACCAGTAGAGGCTGTCGGGGGTGAGATAGTCCTCGTAGTTGAACATCACCGTCGCGGAGTGCGGGTCCGCGTCGGCGATCGAGACGGTGCCGGTGTCGGGCAGCTTCACCGGCTCGGGCGCCGTCCAGGCGCCGCCGGCGACGTCGTGGACGTAGATCCGCCCGCGCACGTTATCGAGCACCGAGACGAAGGCCTTGCCGGAGGTGAAGGTGACCGTGTCGATCGCCGTGCGCTCGCTCGGCGTGAACAGCGTCTTGATCGCCGGCAACTGGCCGCTCGCCTGCCAGTCGGCGAGCGTGAAGGCCAGAAGCGAACCCTGCTTGTAGGTGACGCCGTCGGCCGCCACCCAGTCCTGGCGCAGCGAGAAGACGACCTCGCCCTTGAAGATCCCGCGCATCTCCGCATAGAGCGGCAGCGGCAGCATCCTGGTCGTGCCGTCCGGGGCGACGAGATAGTTCTCGGCGTCGAAGAAATCGACCGCCCGCATCACCGTCGGCACGGGGCCGCCGGCGGTGTCGTAGACGATCGGCCACACGGCGGTATCCTCGGTCTTGCCCTCGAACACCGTCGTCGCCTCGCCGATCGGCGTGCCCCGCTTCCACAGCTTGGTGATGCGCGGATAGCCGGAGGTCGTCGAGGAGCCCTCGCCGAAATCGGTGCCGACCAGCACCGTGTCGCCGTCGACCCATTCGACCGTCGACTTGTTGGTGGCCAGGCGATAGCCGCCTTCGACGAAGGCCTTGGTGTTGACGTCGAACTCGCGGATCTCGACCGCGTCGCCGCCGTCGGGCGAGAGCTGGACGAGGCAGCGCGTGTATTCGGGCGCCAGGCACGAGGCGCCCTTGAACGACCATTTCTGCCCCTCGTCGGCCGACAGCTTGTCGAGGTCGAGCAGCACCTCCCATTCGGGCGCCGCGCTCTTGTAGGACTCGACGCCGGTCCGGCGCCACAGCCCCATCACATGCACGTCGTCCTGCCAGAAATTGTAGAGATGGCCGCCCCGGTAGGTGACGTAGGGGATGCGATCCTGCGCCGTCAGAACGGCCAGCGCGTCGTCCAGCAGCGGCTGGAAGAGCGGATCGGACTTCAGCTCGCCCTCGGTGCGGGCGTCCTGTTCCCTGACCCAGGCGAGCGCCTTCTCGCCCTTCACCTCTTCCAGCCATACGAACGGGTCTTCGGTCGTCTCGGCCATGGCGGCTCCGTTTGCGAAAACCGCAGCCAGCGCGGCTGCCGCGACGCGCGCGTCGATTGGCATGTGGTGTCCTCGAATTGCGATCGCCGCCCCCCGGCGGCCGGTTGGGGCGAGATAGCCATGCCCGGCACGGGCGCGCAACGGCAGGGCGTTCACGAGGCCTTGAGAGGACGCCTCCGACCCTACTTTGTCTATGGTTACCGGAAAGGATCGATCAATGATCGTTGGCTATTGATTTGGCTCAGATATCCGGCAGGGAGGCTACCCATGTCCGAATTCACGCCTTTGTCTCTCGATTACCGCCCGCAGGACGAGCATGTCCTGCGCCGCCTCGGTTGCGCGGTCGCGGCGCTGTGGTCGAGCTTTCCGGAAGACACCCAGCGCCGCCTGGTCGGGCAGGCGGCGGTCATGGCCGACCGCGAGACGGTGATGAGACCCCGCCTCGCCATCGAGGCCTTCCTGCGCGACCACGCGCGCTGAACCGCCCTGCGTTCCGCCCGGCGGGCGGCGAAGCCGCTTTCGCCGCCGGGACACGCGGCCTATATAGCCGCCCATGGCGACGCCATTCCTCAAGATGCACGGGCTCGGCAACGATTTCGTCGTGCTCGACGCCCGCGCGCACGGCCTTGCCGTCGGCGTCGCGGCGGCGCGCGCCATCGCCGACCGCCGCCGGGGGATCGGCTTCGACCAGCTGCTGGTCCTGGAGCGGCCCCGCGCCGGGGGCGACGTCTTCATGCGCATCTTCAACCCCGACGGCAGCGAGGCCGGGGGCTGCGGCAACGGCACGCGCTGCGTCGCCCGGCTGATGATGGACGAGTTGCGCGAGACCCGAGTCGTCGTCGAGACCCTGGGCGGCCGGCTGGTCGCGACCGACGCCGGCGGCGGCCTCGTCACCGTCGACATGGGGGCGCCCGGCCTCGAGTGGGAGGAGATCCCGCTCGCCGAGCGCATGGACACCCGCCGCATCGACATCAAGATCGGCCCGATCGACGACCCCTATCTGTGGGGTCCGGCCGCGGTCAGCATGGGCAATCCGCACGCCGTCTTCTTCGTCGACGACGCCGCCTCGATCCAGCTCGACAAGGTCGGGCCGCTTGTCGAGAACCACCCGCTCTTCCCCGAGCGCGCCAATGTCAGCTTCGCCGAAGTGATCGATCCCGGTCATGCACGCCTGCGCGTGTGGGAGCGCAGCGCCGGCGCGACGCTGGCCTGCGGCACCGCCGCCTGCGCGACGCTGGTCGCCGGCGTCCGGCTCGGCAAGCTCGCCCGCGCCGCCGAGATCGAGCTGCCCGGCGGAACGCTCGCCGTCGCCTGGCGCGAAAGCGACGGCCACGTGCTGATGACCGGCCCGGCCGAAACGAGTTTCGCGGGCGAGATGGGCGCGGCGCTCGACGCCCTGCTGACGGCGCCGTCATGAGCGGCGTCGACATCGTCACCTTCGGCTGCCGCCTCAACGCCTACGAGTCCGAGGCGATGCGCGCCCAGGCGGCGGCGGCGGGCCTCGCCGATGCGGTCATCGTCAACACCTGCGCCGTCACCAACGAGGCCGTCCGCCAGGCCCGCCAGGCGATCCGCAAGCTCAAGCGCGAGCGCCCCGACGCCGAGATCATCGTCACCGGCTGCGCCGCCCAGACCGAGCCGAAGACCTTCGCCGGCATGCCCGAGGTCGGCCGCGTGCTCGGCAATGCCGAGAAGCTTCAGGCTGCCTCCTACGCACCGCGCCCCGCCTTCGGGGCCGAGGACCACGAGCGCGTGCGCGTCAACGACATCATGGAGCTGCGCGAGACAGGCGCGCACCTGATCGACGGCTTCGGCGACCGCGCCCGCGCCTTTGTGCAGGTGCAGAACGGCTGCGACCACCGCTGCACCTTCTGCATCATCCCCTATGGCCGGGGCAATTCGCGCAGCGTGCCGATGGGCGACGTGGTGGCGCAGGTGCGCCGTCTGGCCGAGGGCGGAACCGCCGAGATCGTCCTGACCGGCGTCGACATCACCTCCTACGGCGCCGACCTGCCGGGGACGCCGAAGCTCGGCGACCTCGCGGCCAAGATCCTCAAGCTCGTGCCGGAGCTGAGGCGCCTGCGCATTTCCTCGCTCGACGCCATCGAGGCCGACCCGGCGCTGCTGCGCCTCCTCGCCGAGGAGGAGCGGCTGATGCCGCATCTCCATCTCTCGCTGCAGGCCGGCGACGACATGATCCTCAAGCGCATGAAGCGCCGCCACGCCCGCGCCGACGCCATCGCCTTCTGCGCCGAGGCCCGCCGCCTGCGCCCGGACATCGCCTTCGGCGCCGACCTCATCGCCGGCTTTCCGACCGAGAGCGAGGCGATGTTCGAGGCGACGCTGGCGCTGGTGGAGGAGTGCGGCCTCGCCTTTCTCCACGTCTTCCCGTTCAGCCCGCGCAAGGGCACGCCGGCCGCCCGCATGCCGCTGGTCGCGCCCGGCATCGTCAAGGCCCGCGCCGCCCGGTTGCGCGAGGCGGGCGACGCCGCCCTCGCCCGCCACCTCGCCCGCCACCTGGACACCGCGCAGGATGTGCTCGTCGAAAAGCCGGGCTTCGGCCGCCTCGCCGATTTCTCGCCCGTCCGCTTCTCGGGGACCGGCGCGGCCGGCGACATCGTCCCCATGACCGTCCTCGCCGCCGGCGCGCGCGAGCTGACGGCGAGCCCGCTTCACCGGAACGCCGCATGAGTGACCAGAAAACCGGCCTTCTCGCGCGCCTGCGCGCCGGGCTCAGGAAATCGTCCGACCGCGTCGGCGAACAGATCGCCAGCGTCTTCACCAAGCGCCGGCTCGACGCCGAGACGCTGGACGAGCTGGAGGACGCGCTGATCGGCGCCGACATGGGGCCGGCCGCGGCGGCCAGGATCACCAAGGCGCTGCGCGCCCAGCGCCACGACAAGGATATCACCGGCGACGAGATCCGCGCCATGCTCGCCACCGAGATCGAGCGCATCCTCGCGGGCCCCGAAGTGCCGCCGCCCTACAGCGCCCACAAGCCCTATGTCAGCCTCGTCATCGGCGTGAACGGCGTCGGCAAGACGACGACCATCGGCAAGATCGCCCGCGCCCTCCAGGCCCAGGACATGAAGGTGACGCTCGCCGCCGGCGACACCTTCCGCGCCGCCGCCATCGAGCAGCTCAAGATCTGGGGCGGCCGCACCGGCGCGACGGTCGTCGCCCGCGCGCAAGGCGCCGATGCCGCCGGCCTCGTCTTCGACGCCTACAAGGAGGCGCAGGCGAACGGGTCAGACGTCCTGCTCGTCGACACCGCCGGGCGTCTCCAGAACAAGCAGGGCCTGATGGACGAGCTGGCCAAGGTCATCCGTGTGCTGAAGAAAGTGGACCCCAGCGCGCCGCACGAGACCATGCTGATCGTCGATGCGACGACCGGGCAGAACGCGCTCGCCCAGATCGACACCTTCAAGCAGGTCGCCGGCGTCACCTCGCTCACCGTCACCAAGCTCGACGGCACGGCGCGCGGCGGCGCGGTCGTCGCCGCGACCGAGCGCTCCGGCCTGCCGGTCCGCTATGTCGGGCTCGGCGAAGGGGCGGAGGATCTGCAGTATTTCGACCCGCGCGGCTTCGCCCGGGCGCTGGTGGGGCTGGAGCCATGAACGCGCCGCCCGCCTGGTTCGGCGACGCCAAGCTCGGCATCTTTGTCCACTGGGGCATCTTCGCGGTGCCGGCCTTCGCGCCGCGCGGCCGCACCATCGCCGAGATCATGCGGGCCCGGCCCGACGACGGCTGGGCGCACCTGCCCTATACCGAATGGTACGCCAACTCGATCCGCTTCCCGCACAGCGAGGCGGCGCGCCATCACGCGGCGGTTCACGGTAACCGGCCCTATGCCGATTTCCGCGCCGAGTTCGACCGTGCCGCCGAAGCCTTCGATGCCGCGGCCTGGGCCGATCTCTTCGCCGAGGCGGGGGCGCGCTACGCCGTCCTCGTCACCAAGCATCATGACGGCTACTGCCTGTGGCCGACGGACGTACCCCACCCGCACCGTCCGGGCTGGCATGCGCGGCGCGATTTCGTGGGCGAACTGGGCCAGGCGGTGCGGGCGCGCGGCCTGACCTTCGGCACCTACTATTCCGGCGGCCTCGACTGGACGTTCCGCCACGTGCCGATCGCCACCTTCGGCGACATGATGGCCTGCGTCCCCTTCGAGGACGACTATCGTGCCTATGCGCTCGCCCAGTATCGCGAACTGATCGAGCGCTACGGCCCCGAGGTCCTTTGGAACGACATCGCCTATCCCGACGCCGGCGATCGCGACCGCCTGTTCGACCTCTTCCGCGCGGCGCACCCGCAAGGCGTCGTCAACGATCGCTGGACGGCGAGCCGGCGCGCCTTCGAGCGCCTGCGCGAGCCGGGGCCGCGCGCCGAGCTGGACGCGATGATCAAGGCCCGCCGCGCGTCGGGCAGCGACGACCTCATGCCGCGCGATACCGGCATCGGCGACTTCCGTACGCCCGAATATTCCGACCGCCTGGAGTTCGGCGACCGCGCCTGGGAGGCCTGCCGCGGCATGGACATGTCGTTCGGCTTCAACGCCGGGGCGCGGCCGGAGGATTATCTGTCGGCGGACGAACTCATCGCCTCGTTCGTCGAGATCGTCGCCCATGGCGGCAATCTGCTGCTCAACATGGGGCCGCGCGCCGACGGCAGCGTTCCCGAGGTGCAGCAGGCGCTGCTGCGCGCGCTCGGCGGCTGGCTGCGCGTCAACGGCAGGGCCGTCTACGGCACGCGCCGCGCGGCTGTTCCGGCCGGCACCGCGAGCGACGGCACGCCCTACCGCACGACGGCCGGCAAGGACGCGATCAACGTCTTCCTCATGTCTCGGCCGCAGGCCCGCGAACTGACGCTCCCGACCCTCGGTGGGGCGCACAGCGCCGCCCGCCTCGACGGCGGCTCCGTCAGCCTGACCGATCCGCACGGCGTTCGCATCGCGCTCGACGGCGCGTTCGCCGGCCCCGCCCCGCATGTCGTCGTCCTCGAAGGAGCCCGCTGCCGCCATGGCTGACGACCCGACCGCCGCGCCCGTCCCGGCCCGCCGCCGCATGAGCCTGACGCTCAAGCACACGCTCGAGTTCGGGCCCGTCGTCGTCTTCTTCGTCACCTTGCTGGCGAGCGACATCTTCACCGCTACGGCGGTCCTGATGGGGCTGATGACGCTGGCCGCCGGCACCGCCTGGGCGATCGAGGGCCGCGTCTCGACGCTGATCCTGCTCGGCACCGTCGCGGCGCTCGGCTTCGGCTCGCTGACGCTGCTGCTGCACGACGAGACCTTCATCAAGATCCGTCCCTCGATCTGGTTCTCGCTGCTGGCCGTGCTGCTGGTTGGCGGCCTCGCCTTCGGACGGCTCTTCCTGCGCAGCCTGTTCGAATATGCCTTCCGCATCGACGATTCGGGCTGGCGCAAGCTGACCTGGCGGATGGCGGGGTTCTTCCTGCTGCTCGCCCTCGCCAACCACCTGATGTGGACGAATTTCTCGGCCGAGACCTGGGCGGCCTACAAGCTGTTCGCCGTGCCCGTGCTGATGATGGCCTTCATGCTGGCGCAGACGCCGCTGCTGATGCGGCACCAGCTGCCCGAGGACGCGCCGCCGGCGGACGACTAGGGCATCACCCGAAGAAGCACCTGCCGGCTCTTCGACAAGGTGATGCTCTAGCCGAAATCCCCATTGTCGCCCGGCGGATTGCCGAACGGCGCGAAGCACGCCTCGCCGTCCACCGCGCGGTAGTGGTGCAGCGCCCAGCGGACGCTGGGAAAGGCGATCTCCGTCCACGGAATGTCGTCCCAGGCGAACAGGCCGACCTCAAGGCTCTCCGGCCCGGCGGCGAAGGCCGGCGCGGCGAGCCGCGCGCGATAGATGAGCTGTACCTGGCTGATGCGCGCGATGGCGTAGACCGCCAATAGCGCGTCGATGGCGATGGCGGCGCCGGCCTCTTCCATCGACTCGCGGGCGGCGCCCGCATCGGGCGTCTCATGCAACTCCAGATAGCCGGCCGGGATCGTCCAGTAGCCGCGGCGCGGGTGAATGGCGCGGCGGGCCAGCAGGATCTTTCCGTCATGCGCGATGACCGCACCGGCGACGATCTTGGGGTTGTCATAGTGAATGTGGCCGCAATCACGGCAGACGAGGCGGGCCTGCGTATCGCCGTCGGGCACGCGGCGGTCGAATGTGGCAAAGCTCGATTCATCGGGGGGTTTCGGCGGCGCGGTCAATTGTCTAGCATCCCGGCTCGTTCGATGGGGCGGCCGGCCGGCCGCTTTGTGTTTTCAGCGTCTTCCGCTTCTCTCCAGAGCGCGCAAGCCAATGGCGCGGCGGAGCGAAACGCGGCGGATGCGGTGGAGTCGGCATGGCGCAAAAACAATACGAACTCAAATCCTCGCCCGTCCACCTGCTGCGCCGCTGCGGACAATATGCGGCCGACCTGTTCGACGCCGAGACCCGCGGCTCCGATCTGACGCCGCGCCAGCTGACCGTGCTGATCGCCGTCGAGGCCGATGACGGCGCGACCCAGACGGCGCTGGTCGCCGCGACCGGGATCGACCGCTCGACGCTCGCCGACATGGTGGCGCGGATGATTCAGCGCGATCTCATCGTGCGCAAGCGCACCGAAGCCGATGCGCGCGCCAACTCGGTGCGCCTCACCCCCAAGGGCAAGCGGGCGCTCGCCTCGGCGCTGAACGCGCTGAAGAAGACCGAGGCGAAGCTGCTGGCGGCGCTGCCCGCCTCCCGGCGGGCCGAATTTCTCAGATCGCTCGCGCTGATCGCCGCCAACGCCGGCGGCGAGTAGCCGCTACACCCTTATATCGAGCAGCGATCCCGGCCGCTGGTAGCGCGGACGCTCGACGCCGAACGGCGCCTCGCGGGCGGGCAATGGCGCCGGCTGGGCTTGCGCCTCGGGCTGGGTGACGGCCGCAGCGCGCGCCGCTTCGGACATGCGGCGCAGCATAGCCTGGCCCGGGCTCAGGGTCTGGGCGGCAGTGGCCGGCGGGGGCAATCCGTTGATCGGGGTCGTCATGACGGAACGGACCATTAACCATCTCCCTTAGGGAGTCGTTAACGGAGCCTGGCGCTCTGCGCGCTCGATGGCGGGCAGGATGTCGGCGCGGATCGACGCCTCGTCGAGCGGCCCGACATGCTTCCAGACGATGACGCCCCGGCCGTCGACGACATAGGTTTCAGGTACGCCATAGACGCCCCATTCGATGGCGACGCGGCCATCGGCGTCCATGGCGATGCGCTCGAACGGATTGCCGAGCTCGTCGAGGAAGCCCTGCGCCTTCTCGGCCGTGTCCTTGTAGGCGATGCCGTAGAGCGCGGCCCGGCCCTTCAGCGCCGTCAGGAGCGGGTGCTCGATCCGGCAGGGCGCGCACCAACTCGCCCAGAAATTGACGAGCTTCACGCGCCCGTCCGCCAGGTCCGCCGGCGAGATGCCCGGACCGCCGGCAAGACCGGGCAGGGAGAGGGCCGGTGCGGCCTTGCCGATCAGCGCGGAGGGAATGCGCGCCGGATCGCCGCCCTGTTCGAGCCGGAGCAGGAAGACGCCGGCAAGCGCCGCGATGACGATCAGCGGCAGAAAGGCGACCAGGCGCTTCACGGCCGGGCCTTGGCCGCTTCGAGCTGCGCCAGCAGCCGCTTCGACCGCCGCGCGGCGATCAGCGTCTCGGCGAGGACGCCGCCGACGCCGAGCGCGAAGACCGCGAAGCACGGCCAGATGAACCAGCCATAGGGTTCGAAGGCGAGATAGGCCAGCATTCAGCCCCCCGCCTGCGCCGCCAGCAGGGCACGGATGCGCCGCCGTCTGATTTCGGTGCGCATCCTCACGAAGAGCAGCGCGAAGAACAGCAGCGTGCAGCCGAGGCCGACGATCAGCAGCGGCCACAGCATGGAGGGATCGATCGAGGGTGCGAGCTTGCCGCCCTCGAAGCGCACCACGCTCGGCCCCTGGTGCAGCGTGTCCCACCACTCCACCGAGAAGCGGATGATCGGGATGTTGACGACCCCGACCACGCACAGCACCGCCGCGGCCCGCGCCGCCTTGGCGCGGTCCTCGATCGCCGCCCAGACGCCGAGATAACCGAGATAGAGGAACAGCAGCACCAGCATCGAGGTGAGGCGGGCGTCCCAGATCCAGTAGGTGCCCCACATCGGCTTGCCCCACAGCGCGCCGGTGATCAGGCAGACAGCGGTGAACATCGCCCCGATGGGCGCCGCCTCCTTGGCCGCGGCATCGGCCAGCGGATGCTTCCAGACGAGGCCGACGACGCTGGCGACGAACATGAAGCCGTAGATGAAGCTCGCCATCCAGGCCGACGGCACATGGACATACATGATCCGCACCGTGTCGCCTTGCTGGTAGTCGGGCGGCACCAGGAAGATCGCCTGGTAGAGGCCGGTCAGCGTCAGCCCTGCCGCCGCCAGCCACAGCCAGGGAAGCAGGGCCGCCGAGAGGTCGAGAAAGCGCTTGGGGTTGGCGTAACGCAGCATGGGGGGTTCCGTCCGGCGGCCGCCGTCTTAGCTCAAATGGATGCGCAGCGCAGCCGCCCCGGCGAGCGGGGCGAGCACCAGGGCGAAAAGACTGGAGGCGGCGAGCAGCAGGAAGGCCGCATCGCCTTCGGCCCCGTTGATCGCCGCCGTCACCGTGCCCGCGCCGAAGATCACCACCGGCACGAAGAGCGGCAACACCAGCAGCGAAAGCAGCAACCCGCCGCGCCGCAGCCCCGCCGTCAGCGCCGCGCCGATGGCGCCCGCCAGGCTGAAGACCGGGCTGCCGACCAGCAGCGACAGGACGAGCGCGCCGTAGCCGCCCGCCGGCATGTTGAGCATCAGCGCCAGCACCGGCGCCGCGAGGGCGAGCGGCAGGCCCGTGGTCAGCCAGTGGGCGAGGCATTTGGCGAGTACCGCGGCCTCCAGCGGCAGATCGCCCAGCGCCAGTTGCTCCAGCGAGCCGTCCTCCGCGTCGGCCTGGAACAGGCGGTCGAGCGAGAGCAGCGCCGCGAGGGCCGCCGACACCCACAGGAATCCCGCCGCCGCCTCGCCCAGCAGGTTCAGCCGTGCCCCGACGCCGAGGGGCAGGAGCGCCGTCACCGTGAGGAAGAAGGCAAGGCCGAGGAACGGTCCGCCGCCGACACGGAAGGCGAGCGACAGATCGCGCCGGACGAGGGCGAGGAAGGCGCTCATGCGATCATCGCCTGTGCCGCCCCGGCGAGGATCGG
Source organism: Alphaproteobacteria bacterium (assembly GCA_016792565.1). Classification (GTDB taxonomy): domain Bacteria; phylum Pseudomonadota; class Alphaproteobacteria; order Micropepsales; family Micropepsaceae; genus JADZAI01. Next base: position 2,296 of record JAEUMK010000056.1, on the reverse strand, counting down.
CTCGTGGGTCGCCGCCAGCGCCGTGCCCCCGGCGGCGAGATGCGCGGCGATCAGTTCGGCGGCAAGGGCGCGCCCGGCGGCATCCAGCGCGGCGGTCGGCTCGTCGAGCAGCCAGAGCGGGCGGGCGATCATCCAGCAACGCCCCAGCGCCAGCCGTCGCCGCTGTCCGGCCGAGAGATAGCCGACCGGCAATTCGCCCTGGGCCTTGAGTTCGACGCGCTCCAGCGCCGCGTCGATGCCGTGCGCCGCGCCGAACCAGCGCGCCGCGAAGGCGAGGTTCTCGCGCGCCGTCATCGGGTTCTTCAGGGCGTCGAGATGGCCGAGATAGTGCATCAGGCCGGAGGGCGGCTCGTCGTCGCGCCCCAGGACGCGCCCGTCAGCGACGACCGCGACCGTTCCCGCCTCCGCCTTCAGCAGCCCGGCGAGGATGCGCAGCAGCGAACTCTTACCCGCCCCGTTCGGCCCGACGATTTCGGTCAGCGTGCCGGAAGCCGCGGTGAGGCCGAAATCGCGGAACAGCAGCCGCTCGCCGCGCCGGCAAGCGATCCCGTCCGCCCTGATCTCGACCCTCTGGAAACCCATGCCCCGTGCCTAGCAGCCGCGCGCGCCGAAAGCACCCATCGGCCCGGCCGGCGCGCTGACGAATATCAAGTCTCAGATCTCGTCGAAGCGTCCGCCGCGCCCCTTGCCGCCGGCGAACCGGGCCGCCCCCTCCGCCGCGCCCGCCGCCAGCGAAAGCCTGCCGTGGGCGAACTCGTTGGCCATCGCCGCGTCATAAGGAAGGTCCCATTGCTCGATCGCCGACAGGCGGTCCTCGCGCAGGCAGACCTGCGGGAAGCGGGCGATCTCGGCGGCCAGCGCCTCGGCCGCCGCCCGCGCCGTCCCCTTGGGGACCACCCGGTTGACGAGGCCCATCGCCAGCCCCTCCGCCGCCCCGACGCCGCGCCCGGTCAGGATCAGGTCCATCGCGCGGGCATGGCCGATCAGGCGCGGCAGGCGCACCGTGCCGCCGTCGATCAGCGGCACCCCCCAGCGGCGGCAATAGACGCCGAGCACGGCATCCTCCGCCGCCACCCGCAGGTCGCACCAGAGCGCCAGCTCCAGCCCGCCGGCGACGGCCGGTCCCTCGATGGCGGCGATCACCGGCTTCCTCAGCACCAGCCGCGACGGCCCCATCGGACCCTTCGCGTCGCGCCCGCCCGGTTCGAGGTCGGCGATGCGGTTGCCGCGCCCGGCGGCGACCGCCTTGAGATCGGCCCCGGCGCAGAACGCCCCACCCTCGCCGGCGAAGACCGCGACCGACGCCGTCTCGTCGGCCTCGAAAGCGAGGAAGGCGGCGGCGAGCGCCTCGGCCGCCGGGCGATCGACCGCATTGCGCGCCTCCGGCCGGTGGAGGATGACGGTCGTCACCGGGCCCTGCCGTTCCACCCGCACCGCGTCGCCTGCGCTCATGACACGCCCTTTCCTGCCTCGTCCCAGGCTCAGCCTTTTTGGGGCCTCAGCCTCGCAAAGCTCTGCGCCCGTTTCGTCCCACACCCCTACCACCGGTGCGGGAATCTGCTAAGACACGGCGGCGCACGCATTGTCTTTGGCCGCGCCACGGCGCGGCCGGTCTCACATCAGACAGGAACGCTCCCCGGTGACAGACGCCTCGCTCAGCCTCGACAGCTACAAGACGAAATCGACCCTCAAGGTGGGGACGAAGTCCTACACCTATTACAGCCTGAAGAAGGCCGAGAAGGCGGGGCTGAAGAACGTCTCGCGCCTGCCCTATTCGCTGCGCGTGCTGCTGGAAAACCTGCTGCGCAACGAGGACGGCCGCGCGGTGCGCAAGGCCGACATCGCCGCGCTCGACGCCTGGGCGCGCAAGAAGACGAGCGCCGCCGAGATCGGTTTCAAGCCGGCCCGCGTGCTGATGCAGGACTTCACCGGCGTTCCCGCCGTCGTCGACCTCGCCGCCATGCGCGACGCGATGAAGACGCTGGGCGGCGACCCCACCAAGATCAATCCGCTGATCCCGGTCGATCTCGTCATCGACCACTCGGTCATGGTCGACGCCTTCGGCGACCGCTCCGCCTTCAAGAAAAACGTCGCGCTGGAATACGAGCGCAACGGCGAGCGCTATTCGTTCCTGCGCTGGGGCCAGAGCGCGTTCGACAATTTCCGCGTCGTGCCGCCCGGCACCGGCATCTGCCACCAGGTGAACCTCGAATATCTCGCCCAGACCGTCTGGACGCGGAAGGTTTCCACGAAAAAGGGCGCGATCGAGCTTGCCTATCCCGACACGCTGGTCGGC